>PEVN01000388.1 GCA_002779825.1 Armatimonadetes bacterium CG06_land_8_20_14_3_00_66_21
GGCGCTGCCGGTTGCCCAGCGAGGCTGTCACGGACGTTCCTTCCTTAGCCAAGCGCGGCCTCCTCGATAACGCAAGGGCTGAGTGCGATCATTCGAGCCTGCCCACGCAGATTCCTTCCGCTCGCCCCAATGCCCGAGGAGCGGCGGACCCTCGCCGAGGGCACTGCGGACCCGTTCGCCGCATGTGGCAGTCGCCCGGCCCCGAGGACCCTCGCTACGGCAACCGCCTCAACGCCTGCCACGCGTCGTATGCTTCGTCAGAGTCCGGGTAGTCCCGAATCACTGTGTTGTAGCACTCCCTCGCCTCCTTCAGGCGGTCCATGAGCGTGTAGACACCGCCAAGGTAGCGGTATGCGGCGGGCACGCTGTCGGATTGCGGGTAGTCCCGAATCAGTCGGCGGAACGCACGGACGGCCTCGTCGTACTTCTTCAGATAGTAGAGGTTGAAACTGCCGATACTGGACAGGAACGTCGGACAACGGTCGTCATCGGGGTACGCGCGGAGGAAGACCTCGTACTCGCGGATAGCGTCCTCGTACTGCTTCGCGCGCTGGTACCCGGTGGCCAACTGGTACTGGATTGTGCGGCACCGATCGTCGGCGGGGAACAGCTCGAGGAACCGCCGCTGCTCCTTCCGTTCCTTCTCGGCGTCATTGAGGTAGCGCCCAGACAGCGCGATGAGCTGCTGCTGTGCCACGACGGTGTAGTAGACGTCGGGGTACTCGTGCATGAACGCCCGGTAGGCCTCGACCGCCTTGTCGTACTCCTTGTCCTTCACAAGCTTTGCGGCTTCGGCCCAGTCCTGACCCAGTTGGCGGACGCGGTCGCGATCCATCTGGGAGCGACGCTGGTAGTAGGCGTACTGCGACAGCGGGCACTGCTCGACCAGCGCGGCGTAGGCGCGCTGCGAGTCGTCGTCGCGCTTGAGCTGCCTATAGAGGCTGCCCAACTGCTGGTAGGCGTCGGCGCACCGGTCACTATCGGGGAACAGCTCGATGAACTTGCGGTACTCCTCAACGGCTCGCTCCTTGTCGCGAAGGTAGCCGCCGCACAAGGAGGCGATCAGCCATTGCGCGTCGTCCCGACCATCGAAGTCCGGGTATTGGCTGAGCACCATCCGAGAGGTCTCGATGGCCTTGTCGTACTTTTTGGCGCGTCGGTAGAGGTCGGCGACCTCGGCAAGCTGGTTCGGGCACTGATCGCTGTCCGGGAAGCGGCGCACGTACTCCAGCTTGGCGTCGATGGCCTTCTCCGGTTCGCGGAGACGGTAGGCATAGACGGACGCGATTTGGAGAAGCGCGCTGGCTGCGTTCGAGGCGGTGGGAAATCGATCAACGATGGTACGGTACTCGGCGAGGGCGCTCTCGTACTCCTTGTCCTTCTGGCGGTCGTGTGCCCGCTGCAGCAGCAGGCGGGCGATCTCTCGCTCCAACTGCTTCTTCACCATCGGCTCAGTGACCCGGTCGTACGCCTTCTGGAACAGCGCCAACGCTCCGTCGAGGTTCTTCTCCTGACGGAATATCTGCGCCAGCGCCTCGTAGTTGCCGGGATTGGCGGGGTCGTCCAGTGCTGCCTGTTCCAGCGTGGACTTCAGCCGCGGGCGGAGTTGCTCAAGTTCCGCCTCGGTTGCGAAGTCATACTGCGCTTCCCAGATCTTCCCGACCTCAGCGTAGAGTCGCCGCGTCTCCTCAGGGTCCGCCTCTTTGCCGCCGGCGGCGTGCAGCCCCTTTGAGAGCACCGCGAAGCCCTCGTCGAATCGGTGCTGAAGCAGGTAGAGGTGACTGAGCTCTGTGTAGTTGACCACTCGGTTCGGCGCGCTCCGGATCTGGGCGGCATAGAAATCGACCGAGCGCGATTCCAGCTTTCGGTCCAGCGTCTTCTCTTCACCATCGGCCAGTTCCAGCCGCTCCGTGAGCGGGGTGAAGTTCACTTTCTCGAGCCGCAGGTGGTGGCCGTTCGGGGAGAGATCCCCGAGCTTGCGCGGCGTCACGCCGCGGAACTCGCCATCCAGGTAGACGCAGACGTCCGGCGGCTCAGTGGTGATCGTGAGCGCCGCTTGCCCGAGTCGGCGTAGCTTCAGGCGGAGGGGCTGCGTGTCTTTGCCGACCTCGACGGCCTGTCGAAGGGGCGCGTACCCCCGGCGCTCGGCCTGCAGTAGGTGCGTGCCGGGCTGCACGTCCGCCACGGTGGCCGGCGAGACGCCCGCGAATCGCCCGTCCACGAAGAGCGCTGCACTGGTTGGGTCGGTCTCAACGGTGAGGGTGGCTGCGGAGGCGAAACGCGGCGCGCAGCAGAAGCCAAGGACCGTCAGGACGGAAAGGACGAATGGGACGAGAGGGGCCGGGCCGAGGGGCGCGCTGTGGAATGCCGGTCCCGAGGGCGCCGCGCTACTGCGTCTGTTGCTGCGGCAAGTCATAGATGCATGTCGCCTTTCCGCTCAGCGGCCGGTCGAGTAGTTCGCTGTGGCTGCCGTCGTGGGTCGAGACCCGGACGCGGGCAATCATCACGCCGTTGTTGTACGTCCACAGCCCGAGGCGGTTCCCGTCCAGCGGCGTGGGGTCCTCAACATCGAACACCAGCTTGTTGTCGATCCAGTACCGCAGCCGGTTGCCGCGCTTCTGGATCTTCTGGTAGAACCACAGGTGGTGGATGTTGGTCTTCTGGGAGGGGATGATGTCCTCGGTGCTCTCCGCCAGCGTCGTTGCCCCCTTGAGGAGACGGGTGTACTTGTTCCCCCAGCCGCCGAGGAGAAAGCTGTAGCCGGAGGTCAGGTCCTGACCATCTGCGCAGATTGTCGCGTTGATGTCGGAAGCGTAGTCGTACTGCCACGCGTGCTGTTCCTTGCTGCGGTTCATCTTGGTGGCGCCGGCGAACTCCAGCGTCCCATCGCCGCGGAAGATCCGTTTGCTCCAGAGCACGGCCAGGGCCTTCTCCTCTCGACCCGAGAAGAACGACCAGCGGGGATCGCACTCCCACCGATTGGTGATCTCCCAGACGCCTGCCGCGGGACGCCAGTCGGTGGGTGCCTCTTTGAAAGTATAGGTGTAGACGTCGTCGGCGTAGACCTTCACATTCGCCGGGTCCACCTCGATCCTCGCCGTCGAGTAGCCCACGCTGATGCCCGGTAGTGGCTTGGGATCGCCGAAGTGCAGCACCGGCTGCTGGTCCACCAGCCCGACGACGAAGCGACCCGCTCGGCGGAGGCTCATCTCGGCGGGGTGTGCCTCCGCGGGGAGCGATTGCCGCGCAACTTCCTGCCCGGCGCGGAGCAACACGGCCTGGATGCCCGTGTCGCGCTTAAGTGCGAACGCGTACCCGGAGTCGGTCTGCTGATCTTCGGCGCTGGCAAAAAGCTGGATCTCAGCGCCTGCTTCCGACAGCTCGCTCAGCAACACGTCGATCTCGGCATCTCCGTAGAAGTCGGCGCGGTGCCAGTGAACTACGGGACCGGGCTCCGTCGGCTCTGCCGACGGGGAGAGCCAGTCGCTGGCGGCAGCCGCCCAGTCTTCCATGCTCTTCTCTTTGGAGAAAACTTCGTGCACCGTGTACACGGGTTGCCGCGTCTGGCGATCGGTGAGCGACAGACCGAAGTTGTCGAACGTGACGCCGGTGGCCCGCTCCACGACGAGGCCGACCTTGCCCTCGGGCAGTTCCCGGTCCCACGCCTCCAACAAGTCGAGTCCGTCCAACGCGGCCGTGAAGTGCCCTTCCTCGCACCGCAAGCGCAGTTCGTGCGGCTTGTCGCGAAGCGGCAACAGGGCCGCGGTCGCGAGCGTCTCCAGCTTGCCCTCGACGACCCGCTGAAACGTCAGCGCCGGCGTTGCGGTGTCAACCGTCAGTGCGTAGTAGTTCAGCGGATCCTGGTAACGGAAGCAGAGGCCGGCTCGGCGCGCGTCGGCGAGCCCGACGTTGACGGCGCACTCGAAGTTGCGGCAGACGGCGGCCTCGCACAGGGCCAGGGCCTGCTTCTCAGTGCTGACGCGGAGGAGTGTGGCACCAGACTGTGCGCCTGCGTCGGCGCGGGTCCACTCGCCACCCAGCCACGCCCAAGCGCCGGGCACGGGCGCGCTGAAATCGTCTGTGAAGCCTTTGTGTCCATGGACTTCCACGTCATCGAAGAAGGTGGTGGTGGGGCTCTCTGTGTACAGCCCGGCCCGACCGTGCGACAGACCGGGATCGGCGGCGGTAAGCACCAGGTTCCCGTCGATCCGGACTTGGGCGAAGCCCTCGCCGACCGTGGCATCGAGCCGGTACCACTGGCTGGGCAGGAACCCTCCGTAACTTTCAGCCAATACGGTCTGCTTGCCGTCACGCACACGCAGGAGTTGGCGTTTGCCGCGACTGCCCGTTTCGTGCAGCGGCTCCCAGCGAACGACGTAGTAGTTGCCCGGATCCTGCACACAGAAGGCGATGCCAACCGCTCCATCGCCGGTGCCCTGCACCGAGGCGGCATACTCGTAGTTGTCCCAGAACCAGCTCCCTGCTGCACATAGGGCAGGCGCGCCCGCCGCGGTGCCCAGCATCGAGAACGCGTTGCTGCTCAACACCGGGTTGTCGAGAGAGTTGATCGCCCACTTGCCGGAGAGCGCTTCCCACTCGCCCAGTTCACCAGCGGGCTTCATGAAGTCGTCGGTGTAGAACAGCTCCTCAACGGGCTGGACGCGCACGTCCTCCACGACCACTCCGTCGCCGGCGGAACCGACGGCCCCCCGCGAGAAGGTGCTGTCGAATGCCCGCGCCACGAGCGTGCCGTTGGCGACTAACGTGATTGCTTGCTGCCGGCGCTTGAGGACGAAAAGAGTCGGCCTGCCGTTGAGCTTGACCGTGCCTAAGTCCAGCAGGCCGAGCTGCAGACCGGCCTCGACCCGGATCAATCGAAGTCCGGCGGGCGCGAGCAGCAGCTCGTAGCCGTCCCCGTTCTCCTGGCTGTTGAACCGCAGCCGAGCCTCCTCGTTTCCGCTGGTGGCACGCGCAGAGAACTGCACGTCGAAGTCGCGGTCGCAGTCTTCCTCCGCCCACACCAGCGGGCGCGCCTTGGCCGCTTGATAGGGCTCGGGCGTGGGGAAGTCGAAGGCTCGCGCGGCCACTGCGGTCAGCAATGAAAGCAGGCAGGCTGCCACGACGCGACGGTCACTCAGGTGCGCAGATCTCATTCAGTGCAACTCCGATGTCAGCGGTTGTCGGTTCCCCAGCCCCTGCCGGTCTGGCAACTGACAGACCTCCGTGGCGTTCTTGGGGAGGCAGGGCAAGAAGAGCGGCGGCCCGTGGAAACCCATGCTCCGAATGGGGAAGTTAGACACCGCCGAACCGGCGAAGATTCGGCCTGACCCAACTCACGCCGCCTCTCACCCCAGCCTCGCTACCGCCCGTTCATCTGTCCGACAAACGCCCCATTGCCGTGGGTGCCAAGGTACAGCCGGTCTGGGTCGTGCGGGTCGAGAGTGATCACGCCGACCTGCTTGCAGGTGAGCGAGCTGCCACTGAGGTCCGCCCACGTCGCGCCGCCATCGCGGGTCATGACGATTCCGCCGCCAGTACATTCGTCATGGTACGGGTGATCCATCAGCCCGGCGTAGACGACGTTGGCGTCGCGCGGATCGACTGCGAGCCGCTCCACGAAGTCGTCCTCCAGCGCCCGCCGCCAAGTCACGCCGCCATCGTCGCTCCGGTAGACGCCGCCGGGGTAGGTGGTGTTGCCCATTCGGCGGTCGCGAACGGCGAGGTAGAGGCGCTGCGGGTCGCTGGCGGCGACGGCGAGGCGCTGCACGTCTGCTACCTGGAGGTCACGGCTGGCCTGCGTCCAGTGTTTGCCGCGATCGTCGGTGCGAAACACGGCGCCCGGGCTCTTCCCGTCGTCTCCCAGCGCGCACCAGTAGGCGCCGGGCTGCGTGGGATGCGCGACGAGGTCGCGGATGTTCCCGTGCGGCAAGCCGTCGTTGCGCGCCTGCCAGGAGGCGCCGCTGTCCTCACTGACGTAGACGCCGTGGTCGTCGGCGGTGGTGAGGAGACGGCGAGCGTTAGCCGGGCTGGCTGCCTCGACCAGAACCACTCGATGGCGGGCGTTGGGCAGCCCGGTTTCCGGCGTGCCGGTTACTCGCCACGCCAGCCCGCCGTCGGTTGACTCCGCAACCAAGCCCTGGTTGCTTCCCCACTGACCGAAGGCGCTCCAGCAGTGACTTGGGTCGTCGGGATCGAAGGCGACGGCCATGCACGAGTTCTGCATGTCGCGCGGCTCGATGCCCTCAGTGCAGCGACGAAACGTGTCGCCACCGTCGTCGGAGCGGAGCAGCCCGATGTCGTAGTAGCCGAAGTACAGGCGCCGTGGATCGGTAGGGTGCACAACGATGTTGTGGAGGCACGTCACCTCGAGACCGGCGCCCTGGAAGCGGCCGTCCGGCAGTACGCGCGTGTACGCCTGCTGCCAGTGATCGCCGCCGTCAGTGGTCTGGAATACGTGCCCTGAAGTGCCAAAGTACAGCACGGCGGGATTCAGCGGCGACATACTCAGGCAATTGACCGTGGGACCCCACATGGTGATCCAGCCCATGTCGAGGTTCGTGTTGTCTCCGCGGCGGACGGTGTCGGTCCACGTCTTCCCGCCGTCAACCGTCTTGTAGAGCGTCGCGTTGACCCAGCCGGTCCCGCCGACGTACGCAACATTTGGGTTATCGGGATGGCAGACGATTCGGTCGTAGTTCGAGGTCAGCGGCGCCGCTTGTCCCGGTTTGCCGACGGATTGCTTGAGCCCGTCGAGACAGGGCGTCCATGCGTTGCCGCCATCGGTGGAGCGGTACACGCCGCCCTGCCACGGGGTCTGCCCCGGCGGCGACTCGAGGGTCAGGTAGAGAATGTCCGGGTGCGCCCGGCACTGCGCCAGCCGGCGGACGTGCCGGTGTGGCAAGCCGGCGGTGGTCAGCTCCCAGGCGACCCCGGCGTCGCGGCTCTGAAAGGCGCCGAACTGACAGGCGAGGTAGAGGTGTCGGCTGTCCCGCGGGTCAATCAACAGGTCGCTCACCAGCGCCTCCGCCGGCAGGCTGCCTTCGGCATTGACCTTCGCCCAGTGCGCGCCGCCGTCCGTTGTCTTGTAGAGGGCCCCCTTGCCGAACTCGTACCGGCGCGGGCGGCCGATCCCGGCGTAGACGGTGTCGGGCGCCTCTGGGTCGATGACCAGTGCGCCAATGGGCGCCGACCAACTGTATCGCGCCTTCGGCGGGAACCCCGCCCGCAGCCACTGCCAGCTCCGGCCTCGGTCAGTTGACTTGTAGACGCCGCTTTCGCAGCCAATGTAGAGGGTGTTGGGGTCCGTCGGGTGCGGCGCGAGGCACTCGACCCAGTAGTCCTCCAGCCCGACATTGTGGATGGTGTAGCTCTGCCCGCCGTCAGCCGAACGGTAGAAGCCGCCGACGTCGCAGCCAATGAACAGCTCCTCGGCGTCGTGCGGGCTGGCACACACGGACTGAATCCACCCGCCGCCACCTGGACCGAGGTTGTGCCAGTTGGGTTGGGCGGTGGCGGCGACGGCGGAGACAAGAAGAGCAACGAGGGCCTGCATGGTGCGTTCCTTTCCCGTGCGGGACTGCGCCGCCCCTCCGAGCCGCGCACGTCAGAGAGCGGCCTCAGAAGGCGCTGGGCTCTGGTTTGGCTTGACGCAGGGGCCGCTCTCTGACGTGCGCGGCTCGGAGGGGCCTGCGTCTCCGATTGCCCTGGTGCTTTGCTGCGACAGGGGACCGAAGGCTCCGAGGATGGCGCAATGGTTGCAGTTTCTGCCAACCCGTGCGCGCGTGCGCGACGGATACCCGGCCCGGCCACCGGCTGGGAGGGACTCCTCTACTGCCAACCCGTGCGCGCGTGCGCGACGGATACCGACCCCAAGGAGTAACGCATCGTGACCTCTATCAGAGCCGGCAGCAAGAACTCCCGCGCCCTTCTGACCTACCTGTGTGCAATCGTCATCGGTTCCCTCACCGGCGCGCAAGCGGCCGACTGGCCCGAGTTCGGCGGGCCCAACCGGAACGCGATCTCGAGCGAGACCGGCCTGCTCAAGGAGTGGCCTGAGGGAGGCCCCCAACTGCTGTGGAGCGCAGAAGGTATTGGCGCAGGATTCTCTTCTGCCGTCATCGCGAACGGGACGGTCTACGTCACCGGGCAGGTGGGCGAGCAGGAAGCGCTGACGGCGTTCGATCTGGCTGGGAAGCAGAAGTGGCAGGTGCCCTACGGCGGCGTCAGCGACAAGTGGCCAAAGGACGCCCGCTCGACGCCCACTGTGGAAGGCGACTCTGTCTACGTCATCAGCGGCGCCGGGGTGGTTGCCTGCCTGGACGCGGCCTCGGGTCTGGCGAAATGGTCGGTCGAGGCGCGCAACGAGTTCGGGGGCAAGCCGGGCAACTGGACGACCGCTGAGTGTCCGCTCCTCGTGGACGACAAAGTGATCTACACGCCGGCCGGAGACCAGACCACCGTTGTGGCGCTGAACAAGGCGACAGGCAAGACCGTCTGGACCAGCGCCCCAGTGAACGACGCCAGCGCCTATGTCTCGCCGATCTGCATCGAGCGCGGCGGCAAGCAGCAGATCATCGCTGTAACGGCGAAGTGGATCCTCGGGGTCGACGCAGCCGACGGGAAGATCCTCTGGAAGGTGGAGTACGGTAAGCTCGCCAACGCCGAGAAGGCGAATGGCATCAACTGCTGCAGCCCTGTCTACCACGACGGCAAGGTGTACGTCACCGCGGGCTACGACCATGGCAGCGTACAACTGCAATTGTCTGAGGACGGCACCGAAGCCAAGGTGGTCTGGGAAGACCAGACGCTAGACTGCCATCACGGCGGCGTCGTTCTGCTCGACGGCTATCTGTACGGCGCCAACTGGATTAACAACGGCACCGGCAACTGGATCTGCCTCGACTGGAACACGGGTCAGGTCAAGTACGACAAGTCGTAGAACGGCAAGGGATCGATCCTCGCGGCCGAGGGGGCGCTGTACTGCTACGACGAGAAGAAAGGCGAGATCGGCTTGGTCAAGGCCACGCCCGACGACTTCGTGGTTACCAGCTCCTTCGCCGTCCCGCTGGGCAAGAACCAGCACTGGGCCCACCCGTCCCTGAGCGACGGCCGGCTCTACGTGCGACATGGCGATGCCTTGATGGTCTACGACGTCAAGGCGAAGTAGCAGACGGACCCCGCTCGCCTCTCCACTGGGTCCGGTGCTCCCACCCGACTGCTGCTTTGAGCTTGTTGCAGTTCAGGAAGTTCGCGGAACTTCCCCGGCAGGCGTGCAGCAGACGTAGGACAGAGGGTATTCTCCCAGACGGAGCCGAAGTCGCACCGGGACTTCGGTGTATTCCTAACCTTCGCGAGTATAGTACGTTCCCAGCATGTTGGTCTTGAAGGTCGCGTCGAAGGGAATGCCCTGCTCCTCGGCGCGCGCCCGCGTTTCGGGGTGGTCGACCGGCCACGGTTGCGCGCCCAGATGCTGGATGGCGTCGCAGCCTTCCACGGCTCGTTGGCACACCGCGAAGCTCGTCAGGTCTCCTTCGACCCACGGCAGGTGCGCGAACTCCGCCTCAGGCCGTCGACGCGAGGTGAGCACCAGGTCGTGCTCCGCGGCCAACTCCCGAATGACGTAGGCACCCAGCTTGCCGCTGGCGCCGGTGATCAGGACTTTCATCCCTGTTCGCTCCGTTCGTGTCGGTACTCCATCATCGTCGAACTCTACGCAACCAATCGCTCGACCAGCAGCTCTTCGAACGCGTCCAGATCCTTCCAGTCCAGCGCGCAGTGGACTTGGCGCCGCGTTTCGTCGGCGAGGGTGAATCCGTCGTCAGTCACGCGGAGCGGCACGTCCTCCATGGCCAACAGCTCCTCCGAGAATGCCAGGTACACGGCAACGGTATCGAACAACGTCGTGCTGCGAGTGGTGGGGTCTGGGTGCGTACCGGGCCAGTTCACCTCGGTGGCCCAGGCGCGGTAGTTCTCCATCAGGGCCCGGGTCTTCGGGTGTCGGCAATCGCGCACGCGCCGGTACCGCTCGCCACCCAGCTTGACCCGGTCGCAGGTGTCCAGCGGCGTGACCGTGCAGTCCCACGGTGCGGCGAAGACTGCCTGCAACGCCTGCGGGCCGTTCTTCACATTGGCTTCGGCCGCGGGCTTGCTGCCGTCGCCGTAGCCCCGACGCACGGAGCCGTGCATGCCGACGAAACGGGCGTTACGGACGAAGCTCGGGTCACGCTGGAGCGCCGCCTCGAGATTGGGCACCGCGCCGATGCAGATGACCGTCACCGGGTCGGGCGACGCCTTGACCGTGTCGATGATCGCGCCCACGCCGTCTTCGTGGAGGGTGCCCGGGTAGCGTTCCAGCGCGTAGCCCTCGATCCACTTGCTCTGGTTCCCGCGCTGGTCTCCGGGTGGGATTCCCACGCCGACAGGGATGTCCGTCCTGCCGACCACCTCCAGCATCTTCGCGGCGATCCGGGCGCGGTAGGTCGCGTTGCCGGCGTCGGCGACTACGAGGTGTGCGTCCAGTTCCGGGCTGTTGAGCAACATGCACAGCGCCCACGTGTCGTCGATGTCGCCACCGATGTCCGTATCGAAGATGACCGGTATCTTCTTCCCCTGTCGCAGCAGCCCGAAGGTGTCTGCTGCCGTGGGGTAGTGCGTCTCCGCCGCGTTTCCCGCGGCGGGCGCTGTGGCCGCTGCTGCTGCCGTCTTCATGAATGCTCTCCTTGACAGGTTCAGGGTGTCTTCCTGGGTAGCCCTTTGCGGGCGTCTGCAATGCGCGAAGCCGCCGTTCGGCAGACGCCCGCAAGGGGCTGCGCTACGACGACCCGCGGTAGCAGCACGTGCCCTGGCGCGGAGGTGTTCGCCGGCCGCGACGAGCTCCCTTTGCGAAGCCGACAGGAGTCGGCGGTCTATGCTATCCTCATACCCGTCCCGGGCGAGCGTTCGCGTGAGACTGGAGGTGTTCCCATTCGACTTCTGCCGCACGTCCCGACCTGCTCGCCGGCCTCGTGCAGCGCCGGACTTCGTGCGCTTGTGTGCATTGCTTTGACGCTGGCGACCTCCCGTCAGACCCAGGCCGCAGAGACCGTCGTGGTGGACGCGTCCGCGCAGTACCAGGTCATGGAAGGCTGGGGCACTTCGCTGTGCTGGTGGGCGAACGTGGTCGGCGGGTGGAGCGACGCCAAGCGAGAGGCTATCGCCGACCTGCTGTTTGATCCTGTCAAGGGGCTGGGGCTGAACCTCGTCCGCTACAATATCGGCGGCGGCGACGCGCCCGACCACAAGCACATGCGCGTCGGCGGTGCGGTGCCTGGCTACAAGGCTGCCGCGGAGGCGCCCTACGACTGGTCGGCCGATGCCAACCAGCGCTGGATGCTCCAAGCCGCGATCGCCCGCGGGGCGAACCTCACCGAAGCGTTCGCCAACTCGCCGCCGTGGTGGATGACGAAGAGCGGTTGTAGTGCAGGCGCGCAGGACCCGAACCAGAGCAACCTCCGCGACGACTGCTGCGACGACTTCGCGGCGTACTTGGCAGACGTGGTCGCGCACTTCCGTGACGCGTGGGGCGCGCCGTTTGGCACCCTCGATCCGCTGAACGAGCCCGGCGGGAACTGGTGGCAAGCTGAGAAGGGCCAGGAGGGGTGCCGGTTCGACGCACCGTCTCAGGCGCGCCTCCTTAACGCCCTCGCCGCTGCGCTGAAGGAGCGCGGCCTGCCCACCGAGATCAGTGCGCCCGACGCGCACTCCTTCGACTGGCTGGCCGGTCACGTCAACGGGTGGGACGACGAAGCGCGAGCGGCCGTCGCCCGACTCAATGTGCACGCCTACAACGGCCAACAACGGGCGGAAGTTCGGAACCTGGCGGAGCGGCTCGGGAACCGGCTGTGGATGTCGGAAGTCGACCATGCCGGCCGCACGACCGGCCACGAGCACGACCACGACAGCATGGCGCCCGCCCTGACGCTGGCCGAGGCGATCGTGCGCGACCTGCGCGACCTGCAGCCGCGGGCCTGGGTGTTCTGGCAAGCCATCGAGAATGAGCAGTATTGCGTGTGGTGGAAGTTCAACTACGGGCTGCTGCACGGCGACTTCATGCATGGCACCGAGGAGTACCACTTCACCCGGAAGTACTCCGCCCTGGGCCAGTTCGCGAAGTTCGTCCGCCCCGGTTACCAGATGATCGACACCGGGGCTGAGGATGCCGTGGCGTTCGTCGACTGGCGGAGCGGCGCGCTCGCCCTTGTGTCGTTCCACCGCGGCGACGCGCCTCGGGCGCGATGCTACGACCTGGGGACTCTCCGGCTTGGCAAGGACGCGGCCGAGCGGTACCGCACGGCGGAGGGCGAGTCGCTCAAGCGGCTGCCCGAGGTTAGGGTGACAAAGGGCGCCCTCGTCGTCACCGAGAAGGAACGGTCGATCACCACCTACGTGCTCAATGTCGTCTCGTACGCCGGCCCACTCAAGCTCAACGACACCGCCCAGACCGCCGGTCCGAACCGGTTCGAGTTCGTTGGCGACTGGGCGTTCAAGGGGCGAGAGCCCTTGGCGTTCACCCGCGACAATCATTGGGGCTGGCGGAACGACGACTGCTACTTGGTCCGCTTCCGCGGCACCCAGGCCAAGCTCTACGCGGCTCGTGACAAGAGCGACGGTCTCGCGGCGTTCTCCGTGGACGGCGGTCCTGAGACGGTGGTCGACCTGTACTCGCCCACCCGCCAGGATCAAGCCCTGCTCTACGCCAGCCCCAGGCTCCCCGTCGGCGACCACGTCGTCAAGGTCCGTGTCACCGGCGAGAAGAACGCGGAAGCCAGCCAGCCGGTCGTGCCGGCGGACCGGGCAGATATCTACCCATAGTCGCGCTTCATGTCAGCGCCACTCCCAAGAATGGACCCCAATATGCACCCCTCACGTTCGTCCCATTCGTCCTGTGCGTTCCTCCCGGTCATCGCTGCCACGGGCAGTGAGGGCGTGCCCAACTGGGCCACGCAGCAGCGCCGCCTCCTCGACGCGGCAAGCAAGGCCGTCCACCCGTTCCTCCAGCGCTACACCCGCGACGACGGCACGGTTATCTGGCGCGACGCGTGGCCCGGCATGGACGGGTCGGACGATGCCTACGAGGGCTTCGCCTCGCTGCCGCTGCTGTACCTGCTCGGCGGGAGCGACGAACTGCTGGCGCTTGGCCGCAAGCAGTGGGAGGCGATGACGCGGCAGTTCACTGCCTACGGGCAGGTCTATCGGGAGTTCGATGCCTACTACGACTGGATGCACCACGGCGAGAGCAGCCACTTGCTCTACTACCTGGGACTTGCCGACCCGGCCGACGCGGCGTTTCGCGAGCGGGCTGTGCGCTTCGCCGGCATGTACTTGGGGGAGGATGCAGAAGCGGACAACTGGGATGCGGAGCGGAAGCTGATCCGGTCGCCCATCAATGGTAGCCGCGGGCCGCGGTTCGGCATGACTGCGGAAGACTGGTGCACGCACCGCGCCGTGCTCGACCACTACCTGGCGCCCTACGAAGACCTCCCCGGATACCCGACCAACCACGACCCGCAGACCAAGCTGCAGTGGACCGACGACGCCGTCTTTGCCGAGATCCTGAAGCTGATGAACGAGCGGATGGCGCGGGGCGACGTGCCGCTGAACCTGACGGCAACTGGGCTGCTGACGCATGCCTTCCTCTACACCGGTGAGGAGAAGTACCGGCAATGGGTGGTTGACTACTACGAGGCGTGGTGCCGCCGAACCGAAGAGAACGGCGGTCTGATGCCCGACAACGTGGGGCCGAACGGCCGGGTCGGCGAGTGCATGGACGGCAAGTGGTGGGGCGGGTACTACGGCTACCGCTGGCCCCACGGCTGGCGCAACCTGGCGGAAGCGACGCTGGTGGCGGCGGGGAACGTCCTGCTGCTCACCGGCGACTTAGGTTGTCTGGATCTCCCCCGGTCGCTGCTCGATGGATTCTGGGCGTTGGCCGAAGAGCGCGACGGCTCGTTCAGGGTCCCTCACCGGCATGGCGATGGCGGCTGGTTCGACTACCGGCCGCCCAACCCGGACTTCTGGGTGCACCTGTACCATCTTTCCCAGAGCGTTGAGGACCTGGATCGGCTGGACCGATTCCCGGACCGCGACCAGTGGCCCGCGCGACCCGGTGGGTTCGGCAAGAGCCCGATCGTCCACCGGACGGAGCCGTGGCTGGCATGGCTGGTGGGAGACAATCCGCAGTACCCAATCGACTCGCTCACTTGGGCCTGCCAGGAAGTCGACCGCCGACTCGACGTGATCGCGCATGACGACAGCGTGCCGGCCGACCAAGACGTCCATCATTGGCAGCAACGCTGTCCGGTGTTCGCCGGCCCGCTACCGCAGCAGATGCTGGGCGCGGACACTGTCTACCACGGCGGGTTGCTTCAGGCGCGCCTGCGGTACTTCGACCCAGTGCAGCGACGGTCGGGCCTGCCGGAAGGGGTCGCGGCGTTGGTCGCAGAGCTGTCGGCCGAGGCCGCCGTCGTCACGTTGGCCAACACCGACCCGAGTGCGGCGCGCGAGGTGCTCGTGCAGGCTGGAGCGTTTGGTGAGCACCGGTTCACGGAGGTCGTATCCGTCGGGCACGACGGCAGCGACGACGGGCCCGAGTCGGTGAATGCCCCGCGCTTCCAGGTTCGCCTCGCCCCTGCTTCGCAGGTGACACTGCGAAGCGGGATGGAGCGCTATGTCAACCGGCCGACGTACGACCTGCCGTGGGGGTAGCGCCATGCCAGCGCAGCGATCAGGGCTCTGTCGCGCTGCCGCGCAAGGTGACAGCAAATCCGTCGCGAATACCTCCTCCCGCCCAAACCTGCCGCGGGCGGCCGGCCGAACTGCACCTCCCAGGGAGCCCTCTGAATGACGAACACCACGTGCCACGACCTATTGCTCATCCTTTTCGCCGCCATCGCCCTCGGCCTGACGTCGCTTTGCGTGGGCGCGGAGGCGCCAACGGACCTGGTCCTGATTCCGGCGGGCGAGTTCACGATGGGGAGCGAGGGGAAGGCGCTGGATGAGGACGCGGCCGAGCGACCGGTCCACACGGTGTCGCTACCGGCGGTTCTCATTGACAAGACCGAAGTCACCGCCGCGCAGTACGCGCAGTTTCTCAACGAGGTCAAGCGGACAAAGGACGACGCCGGGAATCCGTTCCTGGGTCTGCCGCAGCACCTTCCCGTCGAGTTGGTCGGAGGTCAGTGGCGCCCGACGGCCGGCAAAGAGCAGTTCCCCATGGTCGACGTCACCTGGTACGGCGCCTCAGGCTACGCAACGTGGGCGGGCAAGCGACTGCCCAGCGAGGCCGAGTGGGAGCAGGCTGCCCGCGGCACCGACGGCCGGAAGTACCCGTGGGGCGCAGACATGGACTACGCCAAGCTCCGCTTCGGTCAGGACAGCATTGGTCCTGTCGGCGGGCTGCCCGCCGGGGCGTCGCCCTACGGCTGCCTCGACATGGCGGGCAATGCGTGGGAGTGGACGAGCAGCGTCTTCAAGCCATACCCGTATGTCGCCACCGACGGGCGCGAAGACCCCAACTCCACGGAGCGCCGCGTGGCGCGCGGTGGGAGCTGGACCGGCGAGCCGCACATCGCCACCACGACCTATCGATTCCGGCCGGAGCCCACCTTCGCGCACGCGTACCTGGGCTTCCGCTGCGCCAAGTCCCCTGAGTGAGAGAGGCAACATCATGTTTCGAGTTTCGAGCTTCGTGTTTGGCATTTGCGGCCTCGCCGCACTGGGAGTGTGCGCCAGGGCCACCGCCGCTCCACTGAGGCTGTACGTCGCGCCCAACGGAAACGACGCCTGGTCCGGGAAGCTGGCCGGCGCGAAGGGAGCTGACGGCCCCTTCGCCTCGCTGACTCGGGCGCGAGACGAGATCCGCAAGCTGAAGAAGGAAGGCGGACTCCCCGCGGACGGTGCGGTCGTGGAGCTGGCGGCTGGCGTGTACGAACTTGCGGCCCCCGTCCAGTTCACTGCCGAGGATTCGGGTACCGAGACGGCGCCGGTTGTCTACCGGGCGAAGTCAGGCGCCGAGGTGCGGCTGGTGGGCGGGAAGCGGGTGACCAACTTCGCGCCGGTGACGGACGCCGTCGTGCTGCAGCGGCTGGACGAAGCGGCTCGCGGCAAGGTGCTGCAAGCCGACCTGAAGGCGTTAGGCGTCACCGACTTCGGCGATCCGGTAGCGGACGGCAAGCGCCTGGAGCTGTTCTTCCAGGACCGGCCGATGAAGGTGTCGCGCTGGCCCAACGAGGGGTTCGCGAAGATCGTCGACGTGGTGGGCGGCGCGCCACACAAGATCCACGGAATCCCCGGCGACAAGATCGGCAAGTTTACCTATGACGCCGCGCCCGGCGCGGCAGGCGACCACCCGGCGCGATGGGTCGGCGAGAAGGACCCGTGGGTGCACGGCTACTGGTTCTGGGACTGGGCCGACGAGCGCCAGCGCATTGAGTCCATCGACACCGAGAGCCACACCCTCGCCGTGAAGCCACCCTATCACGGCTATGGCTATCGCCAGGGCGCCTGGTGGTGCGCCTTCAACATGCTGTCGGAACTCGACATGCCCGAAGAGTACTACCTGGATCGCGAGACCGGCATCCTGTACTTCTGGCCGCCCGCGCCGGTGGAGCAAGGGAACCCGACCGCATCGGTGATCCCCGAGTTGATCCACGCGGAGGGGATGACCCACGTCGCCTTCCGCGGGTTCGTGCTGGAAGCCACCCGCAGCACACCCGTGGTCATCGGCAACGCCAACCGCGTCCAGGTTGTGGCGTGCACGATTCGCAACACCGGCGGCTCGGCAGTGAGCATGTCGGGCACCGACAGCGGCGTGGTCGGGTGCGATATCTACGAGACGGCCAACGGCGGCGTCTCGCTGAACGGAGGCGACCGCAACACGCTCACCCCGGCGAAGCTGTACGTTGACAATAACCACATCCATGACTACGCCCGCTGGCGGCGCGTCTATCAGCCTGGCATCAGTCTCTACGGGGTGGGCAACCTGGCTCGGCACAACCTGATTCATGACGCCCCGCACATGGCCTTGGGCTTCGGCGGCAACGACCACGTGATCGAGTACAACGAGATCCACAGCGTGTGCTACGAGTCCAACGACGCCGGCGCAATCTACACCGGCCGCAATTGGACCATGCGCGGTACCGTGCTCCGCCACAACTACCTGCACCACATCAACGGCCGCGAGGGCCGCGGCTGCGTGGGGATGTATCTGGACGACCAGTTCAGCGGGACGACGATGTACGGCAACCTGTTCTCTCAGGTCACGCGGGCCGCCATGATCGGCGGCGGTCGCGACTGCACCATTGAAAACAACGTCTTCGTAGATTGCGTTCCCGCCACACACGTGGACGCGCGCGGGCTGGGGTGGGCGGCAAGCGGCTTCGGGGGGCTGAAGGCCAGCCTGGCGCAGACGCCCTACAAGCAGGAGCCGTGGGCTTCGCGCTACCCGCAGTTGGTGAGCATTCTTGACGACGACCCGATGGCGCCCAAAGGCAACGTCATCGCGCGGAACATCTGCGTCGGCGGCCGCTGGGGCGACTTCGAGGCGAAAGCGAAGCCGCTGGTGACGTTCACCGACAACTTCCTGGAAGGCGATCCCGGCTTTGTGGACGCGGCACAAGGCGACTTCCGGTTGCGCGACGACTCCCCGGCGCTGAAGCTGGGCTTCAAGCCCATTCCCCTCAAGGAGATCGGTCTGGTGAACGACGGCAACCGCGCCTCATGGCCGGTTCTGCACGAGGTTCGGCCAATGCTCGCCCCGCCCCCGGCAGTCGCCCGCGCGCAACGCGCCACTCCGGTCGTGCTCAAGGTCGCCCGGCGCGCTGCGGGCGTCCAGGTTGACGGTGTGCTCGCGCCGCAGGAGTGGACAGGAGCCGACCCGGCAAAGGCGATGCCCGTCGAGCAAGGCATCCAGGGCGAGAAGGTAACGCCTCAGAGCCAAGCCTGGCTGTCGTGGGACGACCAGCGGCTCTACGTGGCGATCGACAACGCCGTCAACCCCAAGTTCCCCGTCCGGCCCGGCAATACCTGGGGGCAGGACGACGCCGTGGAGCTTGCTATCCGCAACCCGGCCGCCGGGAAGGACGCGCCGATTCTCGTTCTGCGCGGCTTTCCCTCCAGACACTTCGAGAGCACCGACGAAGCCGGCGCGTCGCAGGCGGCGACGAGGAAAGCCGCCGAGGGCGTGCAATACGCAGCCAAGATCGTGGACGGCAAGCACTGGGTCGCTGAGTGGAGCGTGCCCTTCGCTTCGCTCGGCATCGACCCGGCCAAGCACACGAAGCTGCAGTTCAATCTCAGCGTGCGCAAGTCGGCTGACGAGCAATGGCTCATGTGGCAGGGCACCGGCGCCTGCACGTGGGAAGTGGGGAACGCCGGGGTGATTGAGTTGGTGCGGTGAGCTGGGCGCCCACTGGGGCGACCTCTCCCGCTACTGCTCGCCCAGATGAAGCTCCACCTTCTCGACGCACAACTGCCGGCAGAGGTGGGGTGCCTGACGTAGGACCGAGAGGCAGACCTCGTTGCGGCCCGTCTTCACCGCGGCTGGGTCAGCGGTCCACGTCATGAGGCACAGCTTCTGCTGGGGGTCTACGCGGTAGTTGCCGTCGCCGCCGGACGGTCGCGCCGGCTGCCCCGGAGACGGGATCTGAGGGTCCTTCCAGTCGTGGTCGGTTGTCGGATTCGCCAGTCTCTGCCCGTTGAGGGTCGCCTCGACCTGGTCGCCGGGCTCGGCGTGGGAGAGCGTAACTCGAACCGTCAGCGACGGCTCGGCAATGCCAGCTTCGTCCCTCCGCTCGCCGCACCACAGCGCGATTGCCGCGGGCGTGCCGTCATACCGGAGCAGCGCTGGCAGTTGCGCGTCGGCGTTCTGGTTGAAGGCGCCCTCGGCCCACGGGTACCCGCCACGCCGTTCGACGGGGAACACCTTGCTCTTCCCCGCCAGCGTCTTTGGGCTGCCGAGTTCGTGATAGGCGAGTTGCTGCGAAACGGGGCCGGGTGTGGCGCCCTTTGCCGCATACACCTCGGGCGGCGCGGCATGCCAGTTGAAGGTGACAATGCCGTCGGCGCCCTGCTGCCACCAGTTGGTCGCGACGCCACGGAACACCTCGGCGGGCGGATTGCGGTACCCGTCGCTGGCGTGGTGGTCGTCGATACAGGGGTAGAGCTTGACGCCGGGGCCGAGCGTCTCTCGGAACGCTGCCACGTCAACGTCGAACGAGCGCGAGCCAAGCGTCAACAGGTCCACCAGCCCTTCGCGCACCCACGTCTCCACGTCGAATCCGTCGGCGCGGCAGTTAGTGAAGTTGCGCGGGACCTTGGCTGCGAGCAGCAACGGGCGCCCACGCTTGGCGGCGACCTCCAGCAGCATCCGCCGGACCAGGCGCGTCAACTCCGTCACGTGCTCCCGCAACTCCCACTGCCGTCCCACTGGCAGCACCGGCACGTGCCGGGCAAAGTCGAGCTGGAACCCGTCGAAGTCATAGCGTTCGGCAAGCTCCCGCAATACCGCCACCTTGAACTCCCGCACTTCCGCAACGGACAGGTTCCACAACCCCTGCCACCACCACGTCCGCAGCAGCCACTCGGGGTGCGCCTGCTTGATCGGGTTGGTCTGGTCCCTCTCCAAGCCAGCGGCGCCCACGTCGACCTCGGCGATTCGGTGGTGCCAGAACGCCTCCAGTCCGCGCCGGTGCGTCTGCTCGACGAAGACCGACATCCAGTCCACCCCGCCCTCCAGCCACTGCCGGACAGCCGGGTGAGGACTCGGTGGCAGCACCTCGCTGGGGTAGCTCGCGTAGTTGCCGTACGCGCAGTCCCAGAAGACCGAGTCGATCTGGCTCCCCGGTTCATCCACGTACCGAAAGCCATGGGACAGCCACTCGCCGACACTCTCCGTGAGCGGTGACATGTCGTTCCCCATGGCGTCGTACTGGACGATGATCCGGCGGCGGCGATCGGCGGCGTGGTTGTGTTCAGGCGAAAGCCCGAGAGGCTTGGTTGGCGGTGTCATCCGGGTCTCCTAGGTGAATGCCGCCCTACGTGCGTGCATTCTCATCTGGTGTGGTGCCCACCCAACGGGCGGGCATGGATGATTCCTTCGGAAACGCGCTGCCCATCCGAGCCGCGACCGTGAGGGAGCGCGTGACAGGCTGACTTGGTCCGCGACGCCGACGGCTCACGCGCTCCCTCACGGTCGCGGTCAACCCCCAGGGGTCTGATCGGACGGGTTCGCGTCTTCTACACCCACGGCGCTTCCCCTGCCGAATGCGAGTTCCTCGCGCCAGCGGCGAGCGGCGGTGCGGCTGGAAGGTGCGCGCGCCCTGACCGCGAATACGACAGGGCAACGTGGTGCGACAGCCAGTTCGCCGCCCCGGGGGCCGCAGCCACGCAAGCAGGAGGACAACGCCATGGGGAAGATCGGTATCGGCATCAACCTCGAGTTTGTGCGACACCAGGACAAGCCGTTTGAGTGGGCGGTCGAGAAGGCCGCTGAGCTGGGCTACGAGTACGTCGAGCCAATGGTCCACTGGGGCCGCGAGTTGCTCAGCGAAGCCGGCTACTTCCACAGCGTCTCCATGCTGGACGATCCGCTTCGCGTGCGGACAGCGTGCGAGCGGGCGGGGGTGAAGCTGTCGGGGCTTTCGGCGCACACGCCCTTGTGCAAGCCCGAGATCGGCGTCGAGTACCTCAAGCAGGCGATCCGCTTTGCCGCCGAGTGCGGCGCGCCGGTGGTCAACACCGACGAAGGGCCAAAGCCCGAGTGGACCTCTGAAGAAGAAGACCATGTGCTGATGCGCTACACGCTGAAAGAGGCCGCCAAAGTCGCCGAACCGCGCGGCGTGCTCCTCGGGCTGGAACCGCACCAGCAGTACAGCAAGTCGCCCGAGGGGCTGAACCAGATCTACGGACTCGTCCGGAGTCCCGCGATTGGCATCAACTTCGACACGGGCAACAGCTACCTGAGCGGGCAGGATCCGGTTAAGTGGCTGCGGCGCGTCAGCAAACGCCTCGTGCACCTGCACGCCAAGGACATCAGCGTCCAGCAGTCCGAATCCGAGCGCGGCAAAGTAACCGGCACGCCTGTCGGCTGCGCGTGCGGCGAAGGCATCGTTGACTGGCAGAAGGTGATCGACCTCTGCAAGGCGGCGCCCCGCGACATCGTGCTGTCCGTCGAGTGCGGCACGGTGGAGCAGGCAGAGCGTAGCCTGGCGCATCTGAGGGCACTCGTCTGAGACGCCCGTAGCCGCGCGCCAAGCGCGTGGAGTCCGTCGCGGAGGTCCGCAGCCTTGGCGGCTGCGGCTACAGGAGCCAATATGAAACGCCTTCACACAGCCACCCTGTGCCTCGTCCTGCTGTCAGGCTCGGTTGCACGCGCCGAACCGGCGAAGCTCAACCTCCTCCTCCTCACCGGCCAGAACAACCACGCCTGGCAGCAGACGACGCCCGCGCTCAAGCAACTCCTGGAATCGTCCGGGCGTTTCAAGGTCGACGTCACGGAGCACCCGGAAGCGTGCACTGCTGAAAGCCTCGCTCCTTACGACGTGCTGCTGAGCAACTGGAACGCCTGGGGAGACGACGTGGCGGTCAAGGAGTGGCCGGAGGCGACTCGGAGCGCCATGCTCGACTTCGTCCGCAACGGCAAAGGGCTCGCCATTATTCATGCCGGCAGCAGTTCGTTCTATGGCTGGAAGGAGTACCACCAGATGGTGGGCGCGGCGTGGGACTTGGGGAGGACGGGCCACGGTAGCCCGCACCAGTTCTACGTGTGGGTGACCGATCCAGGTCACCCAATCACCCACGGGATGAAGCTCTTCCTCACGCGCGATGAGTTGTGGCATCGAACGGGTGTGCAGCCCGGAGTGACGGCGTTAGCCACAGCCTTCTCCGCGCCGGAAACCGGCGGGTCGGGGCAACAGGAGCCGCTGGTGCTCGCCAACGACTTCGGGAAGGGCCGGTGCTTCAACCTGGTGCTGGGACACGACGCCCGCGCGATGGCGTCTGCCGGTTTCCGCTCCCTGCTGTGCCGCGGCACGGAGTGGGCTGCCACCGGCGAGGTGACGATTCCTGTTGGCGATCTGTCGCTGAGCGACGAGGAACTGGACTTCGTGCTCTCGCAGCTCCGGACGTACCGCCCCGCCGACCGACACGAGGTGCTGCTCGCGCTGGAGTACCACCTGGGGTGCGTCGCCAACACCGACCGGGCTGCTGCTGCGGCGCAGCGGCTGCTTGCGTTCGTCGCGGACACGCAGGCGGCGCTCGACGGCCGGCAATTCGCTCTGCGGCAGCTTTCGCTGGTCGGCTCGGCCGGCAGCGTCCAGGCACTTGCGGCGCTGCTCACAGACAAAGACCTCGGCCTGTACGCCCGCTTCGCGTTGGAGCGGATCCAAGGGGACGAAGCGTCAGCCGCCATGCGCGCAGCGCTGCAGGCCGCTTCCGGTATGCAGCGAGTCGGACTCCTCAACGCATTGGGCGCGCGGCGGGATGAGCAGGCGGTGTCGCTGCTCGCCGGGTTGACCAACGACGCTGACATTTCGACCGCGACGGCGGCCCTCGCGGCTCTGGGGCGCGTCGGCACTGCCGAAGCGCTCCAAGCGCTGTCGGCAAGCGAGGCCGCCATGCCCGCGGTCCTGCGGCCGGCGCACACACGCGCGCTGCTGCGGTGCGCCGAGGGTCTGCTCGCGAAGAAGCAGGCGGGGACGGCAAAGCCCGTCTACGCGAAGCTGCTGATTGCAGCCCAGCCGGACTGCATGCGCGCGGCGGCGTTCGTCGGGCTTGCAGCGTGCGAGAACGCGAAGCGCGGCGAGTTTGTAGCGGGCGCCATGAACGGAGACGACAAGGTTCTCCGCGATGCGGCTGTGCGCGTGCTCCGCGACAGCGAAGACGGCAGTCTGTTGCGGTCTGCCGCTGAGCGTCTGGAGAGCTTGCCACCGGAGGTGCAAGCGCCGGTGATCGCGCTGCTGCAGGCGCGCGGGGAAGCCGCGTCGTTGCCAGTGGTCGCGAAGGCTGCTGCGAGTGGCGCCGCCGCCGTCAGACGCGCGGCATTGATCGCGCTCAGCACGTTGGGCGACGCGTCGTCAGTCGCTGTGCTTGCGGAGGCCGCCGGGTCTGCCGACCCAACCGAGCGGAACCTCGCCACGGAGGCGCTGTCCTGCTTGCCGGGTGAGACGACCGAGACGGCAATCGTCGCCGCACTGGGGAAGTCAGCGCCGGCCGCCCAGCGCCAACTGATCCGCGCGTTGGGCTCGCGCTCAGCCAGAGCAGCGGTTCCGGCGTTGCTGGCTCTTGCCGAGAGCAAAGCTGAGGCCGAGGTCCGCGCGGAGGCTCTTGACGCCGTGGGGCAGCTTGGCGACGCCACCGTCTGTGAGCGGCTCCTCCCGATGCTCGCCGGCGCAACCGACGGGGACCGCGGTCCCCTGGAGCAGGCGCTCGTGGCCCTCTGCTCACGCACCGGCACAACCAAGCCAGTCGCCGCTGCCCTTCCTGGGGCTGCCGATCCGTGCAAGATCTCCCTGATTGCCGTGCTGGGCTCAGTGGGAGGAGCCGACGCGCTCGAAGCAGTCCGCGCCGCAGCCAAGGCGCCGGCTGGCGAAGTCCGCAGCGCCGCGATCAAGGCGCTGTCCGGCTGGGCCGACGCAGGCCCGTTGGACGATCTGCTGACCGTGGCGACTGAGACCAAGGACGCCACCCTCAAGGTGCTGGCATTGCGCGGCGTTGCGCGGCTCGTTCCGCTGGCGGGCGGCCGGTCGCCGGAGGTGCTCCTGAGATTTGTGACCACGGCGATGGGCGCGACCGACCGTCCGGATGAGAAGAAGGCGCTGCTCTCCGCATTGGGCAGCCTCCCGAGCTTGCCCGCCATGAACAGCGCTCAGGAGTACCAGAAAGACCCCGTCCTCGCGGACGAAGCTGCATTAGCAGCTCTGCAGATCGCCGACCGAATCTTCCGGCAGCATCTGACCGAGACCGAGGCGTTAGCGAGGCAACAGCAGGACTCGCCCACTCCCGCCCTCCGTGAGCGCGCCGTGGCGCTTCTGCTGAAGATCAGCAAAGCGGACAACCTCGCCTTCGGCGCGACGGCCACCAGCCCCGATGGCATCGACAAAGACGGCGCGGCAAGCGGCGATCAGGCCGCCATCGACGACGACCCCGCAACGTACTGGGATGAGGCGGATGGGCAGAAGCTGTACGTCCTTCGCGTCCAACTTCAGCAGCCGGCGAAGGTCTCCGTGATCCGGATCCTCGGCTACCAGCAGCACAGCTACGCGCCGAAGGACTTCGAAGTCGTGTGCGATGACAAGGTCGTGAAGAAGGTGGAGGGCGCCCAATATCAAGACAACCTGCTGACCGTGGCGCTGCCGGAGACGGAGTGCACGATAGTCGAGCTGCGCATCACCGGCTACTACGGTCAGAGCCCGGCAATCCGGGAACTGGGGATCTTCAGCCGAGTGCCCGGAGCGAAGAGAGGGTAACCACGGAGACACCGAGAACACGGAGGAGAACTTGAGTGTCGGCGTAGCCGCCGGCGCCAGCCGGTGGCACTGTGCGGTGGACCACACCACAAGTCCCTGTCCCGGTCCAATCCCTTGCCGCCCTGAATTCGTTGGGCACCCGACAGGAGCGGACACCTGTACCTGTAACCGCGTGCCGCCACAGGTTGGAACCCTGTGCCACGGCCCGACAGGAGCGAACATGCAACCTACACCTGTAACCCGCCGCCGGTTCGTGCAACGCGCCGCGCTTGCCAGTGCGGCGACTGCGGCAGCGCCGTACTTCGTGCCGTCTCGACTCTTCGGCGCCGACGCGCCGAGCAAGCAAATTGCGGTGGGGCACATCGGCGTCGGCGGGCGCGGCACCGGCTTGATGGGGGGCTTCCTCGGGCAGCCGGAATGCCGCGTCGTGGCGGTGTCTGACTGCTTCGGCTCTCGACGGGAACAGGCAGCGCACAACGTGGACGCTCACTACAAGGTGACCGGCTGCAGGAAGTACGCCGACTTCCGGGAGTTGTGCGCCGACCCGGGGATCGACGCCGTGGTGGTCGCGACGCCCGACCACTGGCACGTGCTGGCCGCGCTGGAGGCGGTCCGCAACGGGAAGCACGTCTACGTCGAGAAGCCGCTGGGCATCAGCGTCGAGCAGGACCACACGCTGCGGGAGGCGGTGAACCGGTACGGTGTGCAGTTCCAGTACGGCACCCAGCAGCGCGCGCAGAGCCACATGCGGTGGGTGTGCGAGATGGTAGTCAACGGCCGCCTTGGCAAGCTGCTGGCGGTGGAAGTGGACTCTCCCGGCGGCATTCAGGGCGGCTCGACAGAGCCGATCCCAGTGCCGGAGGATCTCGACTACGACCGGTTCCTGGGTCCCGCGCCCGAGGCTCCCTATACGAGCGACCGCTGCACGAGCAACGGAAGCTACCACATTTCGGACTTCGCCCTGGGCTTCATCGCCGGTTGGGGCGCGCACCCGCTGGACATCATGGTGTGGGGGTTGGGCGACGCGCCGGAGGCAGTCCCGGTCGAGTACTACGGCACGGGAGTCTTCCCGACCCGAGGGCTGTACGATACGGCGATGCGCTGGGATGTGCGGGGCAAGTTCGCCGACGGAAAGGAGTTCCGCTTCCGCGGCCCCGGCGAGGACAAGACGACGTTCGTCGGCGACAAGGGCCGGATCGCCGTGTCCCGCGGCGGCATCCGCGAACTGGACCCGGCCTCGCTGAAAGACGAAAAGCTCACCCCCGGCGAGAAGCGCCTCTACGTCAGCAACAACCACGGCGGAAACTGGCTCGACTGCATCCGTAGCGGCCGCCGGACCATCGACCCTGTCGAGGTCGCCTGCTTCTCGGACACCGTCAGTCACCTGTCAGACATCGCCATTCGCACGGGCCGGAAGATCAGGTGGGACCCGGTCAACGAGATCATCCTGGACGATCCGGCAGCGTCGCGGATGCTCAGCCGACCACTGCGGGCACCGTGGAGTCTGGGGTGAGCGCGCGCAGCTCTCGCGCGGTGCGTACCGGTCGCAGTCTCGTCCGGGCATCAGGACCAGACCGGCGCCCAAGGCGAGGACACCCAAGGGCACAAGCCGCAACCGTCGTCGTTGCCAGAGGATCGCTGATGCGCCGATCGTCAGGGCGGGCAACGCCACCACGAAGACGAGGCGGACAGTGCCGAAGCGTGTTGGGATGAGGGAAAGGGACAGCGTGAGGACGAGCAGCCCCGTCCACGCCGCCCGCAGGACGAACTGGAGTCGGGGGCGCCCTCTTGTCACGGGTTCGCCTCCAAATGGCCAGGGCGCAAGCCGTCTTCGCCGCCCTCCGGCGCCAGCCGCACCACCACGCCGTCCCGGAGGACGAAGAGGTGGTCCGCCAGCCGCTTCATCTCGCTGGTGCTGTGGGTGATGTGCAACGCCGTCACGCCCGTTTGCTCCTGCACGGACCGGAGGAGTCGACACATCTCCTCGTGCGTTTCATCGTCGAGGGCGCCCAGAGGTTCGTCGAGACAGAGGACTCCCGGGCGGCAGGCCAGCCCTCTGCCGAGCGCCACCCGCTGGACCTCGCCGCCGCTGAGTCCTTCCGGGCGCCGATCCAATAGATGTCGGAGGTCCAGAAGTGCCGCCAGCCCATCCACGCGGTCCTCGATGGCGTGTGGGTCCCACCGCCGGATGGCCGGGGCGAACGCCAAGTGCTCGCGGACGGTCATCGTGGTGAACAGAGCACCGTCCTGCGGCACGTACCCGATGCCACGCGCGCCGGGCTTCAGGTCCGTGACGTCGCGCCCGTCCAGCAGAATGCGTCCCGACTGAACGGGTCGCAGTCCGCAGACGCACTCCAGAATGGTCGTCTTCCCGCTCCCCGTCTTCCCCATCAGCACCCCATACCCGCCCGTCGGGACCTCGAAGGAGATGTTCCGCAGTGAGAAGCTGCCCAGCGTGACGCTGAGGGCTTGGACCGAGATCACCGGTTGCGCCCCCCGACGGAACGCCGCCAGTTCGCAGCCTCCGCCCAAATCCGCAATCCGCAATCCGCAATCCGCAATCTCACAGGTGGTACACCTTCCCCAGGTGCACGCCCGACACGCGGACGATCACCAGCACTGCCACGGCCACAAGTACCATCAGCAACGACACTGCGACAGCCGCCTCGATGTTGCCGATACTCAGCTCTAAGAAGACGCTGGTGGAGAGCACTTCCGTCTTCCGCCGCGTCGCGCCGGAGAAGATGAGAATCGGCCCAAACTCGCCCAACGCCCGCGCCCAGGCCAGTGTCGCTGCCGCCAGGAGTCCGGTCCTCGCTTCCGGGAAGATCACCAGCCAGAACGCCTGACCGCGATTGCAGCCGAGGGTCAGCGCGACCTGTTCCTGGCGCGGGTTGATCTGGTCGAAGGCGACGCGCATCGTCCGCACGGCGAAGGCGCAGGCGACCATGAACTGGGCGGCGATCACGCTGGGGATCTCGTAGGCGACCTGGACCACGTGCTGCTGGAAGTACCGCCCGGCCGGCGTCTGGAAGAGGATGAGCAGGCTGAGACCGATCACCAGCGGCGGGAGCACGATGGGGATGTCGAGAATGGCGTCCAACAATGCCTTGCCGCGGAACTGGTGCCGTGAGAGCAGGTATCCGATCGGCACCGCCACCCACAGCGACATGATCGTGGTGATCGTGCAGGACAGCAGGCTGAGCTTGATGGCGTAGCGGATGTCGGCGCTGCGGAGCGCCTCCAGCAGGTGCCCGGGCGTGGTGAACGTCGCGTCCGCCAGGAGCATAGCGACGATGACGGCGAGGTAGCTGGCGCTGAGCAACCCAAGCCCCAGGTAGAACGGAAAGTCGGAGGGCGGCCGAAACGTCGGTGGCGGGGTCGCCTTCTCAGCAGGCGCGGAAGCGGTCATTGCTTCGGCTCGGGCGCCACCCAGTGGAACCCCTTCGAGAGGAACCGCTTCTTGGACTTGGCAGACTCGATGTCGGCGATGAGCCGCGCCACCAGATGGGGGCACTTGGTTGCCTTGGCGGCCGTGATGGGCTGGGTGGCCTTCGCGTTCTTGTCCGGGAGGTAGACGATCTCCAGCGTCTCGCCGAGCTTGCCGCAGTTCGCTTTGTAGACCACCACGGCGTCCAGCGATCCCGTGCCCGCCCTCAACTGGTTCACCAGGAGGTCCGCCGTCGGGGTCGAGGTCTTGACGTTCTTCCAGACCTGCGCGTAGATCCCCTGTTCCTCCAGCAGCCGTTTGGTCAGCGCGCCGAGGGTGCTCTGCTCCGGGTTCGCCAGACCCAGCTTCAGCCCCGGCCGGGCCAGGTCTCTGAACGTCCTCAAGCCGAGCGGGTTGCCCTTGGGCACGAGCATGACAATCTCGGTGCTGGCGATATCCTGCGGCTCGAGAAACAGATCCGCCACCGGTGGCACGAACGACACGTCGCACGCCATGTAGGCGTCCGGCCGGCCGCCGGCTTTCATCTGCCCCACCAGGATGCCGCAGCCGTTGTAGACCGTGGAGATGCTGCACCCTTCGCGCGCCTCGAACTCGTGAACCGTGTCCTCGATGGCTACTCGGTTGACACCGCCACTGTAGAACAGGATCTCCGGTCTCTCGGCCCACACGTCCCCCTCGACCACTTCGTAGCCGTGCTCCGCAAACGTCTTCAGCCCCTTGTCCCTCGCACCGAGGTACCGGCAGAACCGGAGCGCTGCCGTCGGCTGCTTGCAGCTCTTGAGAACGCCAATCAGCACGTCCTTGGTCGCTTTGTCGAAGACCGGCACACGCACGGCCTCGATCTCCGGGTACTGGTTCGCCGTCGCGTCCCAGAGGATCGCCGCGTCGACGGAGCCGATCTTCAGGTCGTTGGCAAGGTCGGTCACCGTGGGCTTGAAGACGACGGCCGCCTCTTTCAGCCGCTCCCAGTGCCCGCTCTTCGTCAGCAACTCCTCGGTCAGCCGGCCGATGGACGCCGCCTCCGGGCTGCCCAACGCGACGCGCACCTCCTTGCGCAGCAGGTCGTCGAGGCCGCGGATGTGCTTCGGGTTCCCCTTGGCCACGCCGATGACCGGGCGCATCCGCGCCAGCGGAATGACTTCCTCGACCAGGTTCTTCTCGCGGGCGAGGTCGAGATAGCTCTGGTCGGCGGCGAGGAACAGGTCGCCGGTGTGCGTCACGGTGAGGCTGCTCAGCAGCGTCCCCGAGCCCTGGTACTGAGGCTCGATCTCCACGGAGTAGCGCCGTCCGTACTCCTGCGCCACTTCGTCCACCGGCTGCTTGAGGCCGGCCGCGCAGTAGAGGACGAGGTGCTGCCTCACCTTGCCGGGTGCTTGCGTGGTCGCGGTCGGTGCCGGTGCCTTCCTGTGCAGGAGGAGCACACACAGACCGAGGACCACGAGTGTTCCGAGCAGTGCTTTCCAGCCGGTATTCATACACGATTCCCCCGAAAAAGCAGAAAGCCAGTACGTAAACCACCCATTATAGCGCCCGCTTGGCAGGGCGCGTCAGTGCTGCGGCAGGCTGCTCGCTCACACGACTTTGGCGTACTCTTCCGCCAACTGCCGGGCGATCTCTGCGTCCACGCGATGGAACGGGCGCTGGCCGCTCGCGAGGTCAGCCTCGGGAACCTCGCACACCAACAGCGTGTGCGTGAACAGCCCGGCTGCAACCAGCACCCGACCGCAGCGGTTCAGAATGAACGAATCACCGACGCCCACGCCCTTCCGACCGAAGATCGGTTCGCCGACGGATTCCGGCACGGTGACGTTGGCCCTGACCACGTACACGTCGTTCTTGACGGCCAGCGCAATGTGGTGTTGACGAACGCGCCATGTGTGGTCCTCCACCCCGTCGTACCCAATGTAGTTGAAGTGCGGCGAAAAGAGGATCTGCGCACCGCGCATGGTCTCGATCCGGGCGGGTTCCATGAAGGAGGAGTCGGCACAAATGATGACGCCGAACGTCACGCCGTCCCGCTCGAACACGGGGAACTCATGACCGCGCTCGAAGTACTCGTACACCAGGTAGTTCTTCGAGTAGCGCCCCAGCAGCTTCCCACGCTCGATCACCACGGCGGTGTTGTACAACTTGTCGCCACGCAGCTCATTCAGCCCGAGAATCAGCGTCGGCGAGTAGCCCCTCACCCGTTCGAGCAGCGCGGCGAACTCGTCGCCTGCCAGCTCCACCGAGTTGGCCAGCGCCTGCTCCTGCGTAGGAAAGTAGCCATGGAGAAAAGTCTCCGGCATGCAGAGAACGCTGGCTCCCGCGGCTTCCGCACTTTCGAGGGAGTCGAGCGTCGCCTGTAGGTTTGCCTCCGCGTCGCCGAAGACGACCGGCCCTTGATAGGCAGCTATCTTCATGGTGTCCCTCGCGTCATCGCCTGCACGGCAGTCTGTGCCCGTGCTATACTGATTCCAGGTTCGCGAGGCAAGCAGCGCGGACCTTCTGCAGCCCTGACACCGCGCCCGGTTTACGGGCACTCGTGGTAAACATGACAGAGCAACCCGGCGACCTCGACTCCCCTTGGCACGACGGTTCTGACCCCGGTGTGGCGGTGACCGGCCCCTTGGTCTGCGTGCACACGTGCGGGGAAGCCGCCGAAGCCGACGCCCTCCACGACCTGCTCTCACGAAGTGGCATCCGCACCTTGACCGATCGAGCCGCTGGCGCCGGGGAGCCGGCCGGGACGCTTTTCAACCTGCTCATCCACCCGTCCGACCTGCCGGCCGCTTCCCAGCTTCTCAGGGCGCACGGGTTCGACCTCCCTGCTCCGGCCGAGGTCAATCCCGGCGGCGCCCGGAGGGGCGTGCGCTTGAGCCTGACGGGGGCGATTCCCGCGCGACGCTCGGGGCTAATGATCTGGCTCGCCGTCGGTCTCGCGGTCGCCTTCTGGCGGGACTTCGCGAGGTTGCTGTCCAAGTGACTTCGGCCGCCCGGGCGCGCCGGAGGGTTGAGTTCTGCGGCGGATGAGAACGAGGTGGCTGCCGTGCCACTGGACCCCAATCTACAATCTGGGATCTGAGATCTGCACTCCGGTAGGAGGACCTATGTCGGTTGCCGCCTTGTTGTTCAAAGAGATCCGGTTCCGCTGGCTGAGCTTTCTCCTCGGCCTGTTTGCCGTCGCCGCCGCGGTGACGCTGTTCGTCGCCCTGCTCAGCCTGGAGCGGGCTTCTGAGGACGAGACGCGGCGGCTCATGCGCGACCTGGGCTTCAACTTGGTCATCGTCCCCAAAGACACCAACATGGAGGACTTCTGGGCCAGCGACTTCGCGGACAAGGAGATGCCCGAGGAGTACGTGGAGCGCGTGGCTAACGCGAAGAACGTCAGTGCGGAGCATTACGTGGCGATGCTCCGGAAGCGCGTCGCGTGGCGCGGGAAGCAGGTTCTGCTGACCGGCGTGCTGCCGGAGTTGGGCGCGCTCGGGAAGAAGAAGAAGTCGCCGATGGGGTTCCAGATCCCGCCCGGGTCAGCGTATGTCGGCTACGAGCTGTGGCGCAGCCTGGGTATCAGCGACGGCGACACCGTTGAGGTGCTGGGGAAGCGCCTGAAGGTCGTGCACTGCATGTTTGAGTCGGGGAGCAAAGACGACATCTCGCTCTATGCCCACCTGCACGACGTGCAGGCGATGCTCGGCAAGCCCGGCAGGATCAACACCATCCAGGCACTTGGGTGCATGTGCTACGGGGAGCGGCTGCCTGTGCTCCGCCAGCAACTCAACGAGGCGCTGCCGGAAGCAAAGGTGTCGGAGATGTCCGCCATCGCCGAGGCGCGCTTAGAGACTCGGCACATGGTCGCCCAGTATGGCGGGCTCATTCTCCTGATCGTGCTGATTGTGGGCACGCTCTGGGTGGCGGTGCTGTCGTTCCTGAATGTCAGAGAGCGCGAGCAGGAAATCGGCATCCTGCGGGCGTTGGGGATTCGGTCGGGGCAGATCGCGTCCCTATTCCTCTGGCGGGCGGTCCTGACCGGGCTTGTCGGCGCGGTCGTGGGCTTTGCGGCTGGCACGATGCTCTGCCTTCAGCTCGGCCCCGGTCTCTTCAAGATCACCCATGCGAAGATCGCGCCGCTGTACCCGTTGCTGGGCTGGTCCGTCCTGGTGGCGCCGCTCGTCGCCGCCGCCGCCAGCTTTCTTCCCACGATGGCCGCCGTGACCCAGGATCCGGCTGTGACACTGGTGAGGGAATAGCTCATGATCGCGCTGGAAAACGTCCGGAAGGTATACCGCACCAAGCGTGGCGAGGTTCCGGCCTTGGACGGGGTCAGCTTCTCAGTTGCGGCGGGTGAGTTCCTCACTGTGCGGGGCCCCAGCGGCTGCGGCAAGTCGACGCTGCTCCTGACGATTGGCGGAATGGTGCGGCCAACCCAGGGCACAGTCACGGTGGACGGCAAAGACGTGTACGCCCTGTCCGCGGCGCAGCGCGCGGCATTCCGGGCGGACAACATTGGCTTCGTGTTCCAGATGTTCCACTTGGTGCCGTACCTGACGGTGCTGGAGAACGTGTTGCTGCCCACGGCCGCCGGGGGCGGGAGTGCCGGTGAGGCTGAAGCGCTCGCCTTGCTGGAGCGCTTCCGGATGACCGACCGCGCGCACCACAAACCGGCCGAACTGAGCACCGGCGAACGCCAGCGCGCCGCGCTTGCCCGCGCGCTGCTGAGACGGCCGGGGCTCCTCCTGGCCGATGAGCCCACGGGCAACCTGGACCCGGAGAACGCCGCGGAAGTCATGAGCTATTTCACGGAGTACCATCACGAGGGCGGCACGGTGGTTCTGGTGACGCACGAACAAGCCGCTGCCGACCATGCTCACCGGACCGTGACGATTCGCGGCGGGAAGCTCGCGCAGTGATGAAAGCTCCCTCGAGGCGCGTTCCTTCTCGACCCACCGGCGCTGCGTCACTGACGATGGCTGCCGGTGTCTGCCTCGTTCTGGGGTGCGTCGTCGGCTGTCGGCGCGAAGTGCCAACGCCCGCGCGACCGGCTGGCGTCGGCGCAGGCGCACTGCCGCAGGGGCGAGCGGGGAAGGCTGAGCCCGGCAAACACTCCCTCACCCAAGTCAGGCTGCACCTGTACTGCGCCAGTGCGCTACAGGAAGCGGCCGACCGAGTCGCGGCTGCCTTCACCAAGGAGACGGGCGCCCTCGTGATCTGCGACTACGCTGGGGCTGGCGTGCTGCTGGCGCAGTTGCGAAAGGGTGTGGCGGGCGACGTGTTCCTGGCGGACGATGCCCACTACCTCTCCGCCGCCGCGAAGGAGGGCTTGGTCTATTCGCACGCCGAGGCGTACTACTTGACTCCCGTGCTGCTGGTGAAGACCGGGAATCCGAAGAGCGTCCGGGCGCTGAGGGATTTGACTCGGGCGGGCCTTCGCGTCGGGCTCGGGTCGCCCACGGCGTGCGCGATCGGGCGGGCGACGGAGGCGCTGCTGAAGGCGAGCGGCGCACGCCTAACGGCAGTGAAGCGGAACACGGTGTTCACTGCCATGTCGGTGGACGAACTGGTTGGGCAAGTCCGGGAGGGCAGACTGGACGCCGCCATCGTCTGGGATGCAACTGCCAGGCAGTCGCCCGGGGGGACCGATTTCGTGCCCATCCCGTCGGCCCGAACCGGATCGGCGCGCGTATCTGTCGGGGTGCTGAAGACGACTCAGAACAAGGAACTCGCTGACCGCCTTGCCCACTTCGTTACGGGCGAGAGCGGCCGCGCGATTCTCCGGACACTGCAGTTCACGTTGCCCCCCCCGAACTGAGCCACAGACGTCGGCTGCCGGTGTAGGGCTGCCCGCTCGGCAGAACTCGCCGGGCAGGCGAGGGAGACTGAAGAGATCAGACCGCGTTGAGGAGTTCGCGCAGTCGCGCAATGCTCACGCGAGCGACCCGGTCCAGCGTATCCTCGCTGCCTCCCTGCACGAATGGCGCGCACATCTCGAACCCGACCCAGCCGTCGTAGCCGCCTGCCCGTAGCCCGCCGAGGAACGCCCCGTAGTCGATGAAGCCTTCGCCGAGCGGGACCATCTGCAGGTAGGGCTGCTCCTCCGAGTAGCTCACCAGCGACGGGTTGTAGCGGAACCGCTTGCGGCGCTGGTAGTCGGCGACCGTCGTGAAAACCGTCCGTGGTGCCAGCGTCCGAGCGGCTTCGGCCAAGTCGTCTCCGTGGAGTGCGGTGCTCCAGGCGTCGAAGCAGGCGCGGCAGTGGGGGTGGTCGATCTCGGTGAGCAGGTCCCTCAGGGCCAGGTAGTGGACGGCGTGGTCGTGGTGGTTCTGGATACCGAGAGTCACACCGTGCGCGGCCGCCCTGTCGGCCGCCTCGCGGAGGGTCTCCACCACTCGCCGGTGAACGTCTGCGAACCGTATTCCCGGCCGCTCGAAGGCAGTGAACACGCGCACCACCTCGGTGCCCAACTCCGCGGCCAGCCGGGCCAGCTCGGCGAGGTACAGGACTTCCTTCTCAGGATACGGGTTGTCCGGGAAGTCCATTCCCGCGCCGAGGTCGGTGTACCCCGCCAGGCACGCGACCTCTACGCCTTCGCTGTCGAGGAGCGCCCGCAGCTCGGCGAGGCGAGCCGCGCCCAGATCCAACACGGAGCAGTGTGGCCGCTTGGCCATCAGCATGACAGCCTCGGCTCCCAACGGTCGCACCTTGCGGATGACCTGCTCGATCGGCAGGCACACCTGCCCCGGCCAGACCCCGGCAGAGCTCACCGAATGCAGCGCGATTCTCACGGCGATGCGGCTCCCTCAGAAGTCGTCCAGGTCGTCATCCAGGCCGAAGTCCAGCGTCCCTACCGGCGCTCCCTCGACGTGGCTGTCAACGCCCTCCCAGTCCGTCATCTCTCCCAGCTCTGCCGCGCAGTACTCGCAGGCGAAGATCTCCTTGGCGTCGGCTTCGCGGCGGGAGAGGGCCGTCTTCCGACCACAGATTGCGCAGCGGTACGCACGGCAGTCGTGACAGCGGATGGGGGACTTCCAGCCGTGCTCCCGAAACACCTTCTGTTGGTGCGCCGTCCAGACCCATGCCTCTCCGCAGTCGAGGCACTTGAGACGCCGATCCGAGAGCGGCTTCGGCAATGACCACCCCACCAGCGCCGCCTTCTCCATCACCTCGTTGCGCCACGCCGGCAGGATCCCGCCGGCCCGGCTCCAGAGCACCTGGGGCTCGACATTCAGGAAGAGCCGCTCATCGAAGTCGAAGTTGGGGTCCACCAACAGCGGCTCCACTTTCTTGACGCCAACCCAGCCGATGAAGCTGCGGTCGGCCGCACTCAGGATCCAGACGGCCCATTTGTGCGAGATCGACGTGAGCCGCCGCGCCGCCCGGGCCACGCCTTCGACGGCGTCGCGACTGTCGATAAGCACCGCCAGGTCGAGATCGCCCGGCTCCACGGTGTCGGTGGCGGTCGAGCCCACCACCGCCACCTCCACGACGCCGGCGAGTTGCTGCGTCTGGTCGGCGAACTGCTGAGTCATTCGCTCGAAGCGATCACGAATGGAATCCATCGAAGGGCGCTCCTCTCTGAGGGGGTCACCTGCCCACGGAGAGGGTAATACGCCGCGCCCGGTCAGAATCCTGCCGGCGGAAGTTGCTCTCGATCCACCTCTTCACCGACCCGCGAGGTCAGACATGCGCCGCCGAATCGTCGCTCTGCAGCGCCGCCAGGAGCGAGTTGATCTCGTCATCCACTTCGGCGGGGTCGGGCACCATGCGCGCGATCTCGTTGCGCAGGGCTTCTCGGTAGCGCTCGCGCAGGCGGTGCACCGCCATCTTCACCGCGCCCTCCGCCATGCACAGCTCCTGGGCCAACTGCCGGACCGGCGGGGCGTCGTCCTCCCCGGAGAGGAAGACCTTCAGGTGGTCGAAGAGCCGCTCTTTGCCCACGTCAACATATCGGCGCCGCACGCGCTGCCTCACCCGGTCGAGGACGGTCAGCGCCCAGCGTCGCTCGTAGATTCGTTCCGGCGTCGACTGGTCCGCGGGTTCGCGGGAATACCAGTCTTCGGCTGACGAGAAGTCCAGCGAGAGTGGCAGTTGCCCGCCGCCGCGCTTCTGGGCACTGGCCCGGACCCGCTCCTTCGACAGGAAGTTGCTCAACGCCGTGAGCAGGAACGTGCGAAAGCGGCCGCGTTCCCGATCCGCGACCCTGAGCGTCTGCTTCTCGAGCAGCGTGGTGAAGAACTCCTGTGTCAGGTCCTCGGCATCGTCCGGGGAGTAGCCGCGGCGGCGAACGTAGGCGTACAGCGGATACCAGTACGCCTCACACAGCGAAGCCAGGGCTCCGCCCGACTCGGGCGAGGAGCGGTCACCCGCCATGGCAACCATCTCCCACTGCGTGGCAGGGAATTGCTCCGCGCTGCGTGGCACTGAGTTCCGGTCTGGTGGAGGGAGTGGCATCTCAGGCGTTCGTGAGGGCGGCTTCGAGCTTCGCGCTCTAAGTATAGCCAATCCGAACCCGACCTCGTGTGGCCTTGGGTTGGGCCGGCTTCCCTCGCCTTGGCGGCGAAGGCTGCCGGGGAGGGGCGCCCTACGCCGGCACCCGCCCCAGGGCCTGTGCTTGCGCGACGCGTTCGGCATCGGGGCCCTGCACACTGTCGAGGCTTCGCAGACCGGGTGTGCACTGGGGACCGCAGTTGCAGACGTAGTTCCACGGATCCTGGCCGAGGAGGTCGCCCAAGGCGGCCCACATCCGCGGCGTCTCCGCGCAGAGGGTGACCGGCGTCGCGGGGCTGAGGCGTTTGGCTTCGGTGAGGAAGTGTCGATAGAGCGTCTCTTTGACCTCGAACGGGAACGGTCGCTGCCCGTGGAGCGACCGGTCCCACGGCTCGGGCTGACGTTGTGTGGCCCAGGCCGCGTTCACGAAGTCCGGGTCGAGGTTGTCCAGACCGAAGGCGGCGTCCATCTCCTCCATCGTGTCGAAGAAGACCATCTCGAAGCTCAGGTTGTCCGGTGTCACCTGTCGAAAGAGCTGTTCGAGCATGTCCGTAGTCTCGTCCTGCCAGCCGCGAATGGGGATGAGCGGCTTGAACTTGAAGCGCACGGGGTAGCCGGCTTCCTGGCACTTGCGGGCGGCTTCGAGTCGCTCCTCCATGGTGGCCGTGCACGGCTCGAGGCGTCGGCTGACGGAGTGGGTGGTGAGGGTCCACAGCATGATCGTGTGCCCGCGGTGCTCCAGTGGCAGCAGGAAGTCCACATTGGCGCTCTTGCTGAACAGAACGAGATACTGGTCTTTGCGCCGGGCGAAGTCGTCCACCAGTAGCGCACAGGCGCCGTACTCCGGCTCGATCGCCAGCACGTCCTGCTCGACGTCGTATCGGAACGTCTTCTGCCACGGAGTCTCCGCGACGAGCCGATCGGCGCGCTCGAGGAACTCCTCCACGTTGAGCATGATGGTGTACACCGACCCGCGTTGGCAATACGCGCACCGGTGCAGGCAGCCCCACGCGCTGTGCAGGTCGTGCAAGCTCCAGCAGACCAGGCTCAGACCTCCTGATCTCGGACGGAGTGGTCCGCGGTCGTGGCTGCAAGAAGAGCCTTGAATTCCCGGTGTTTCGGTGAGTTTGTGGGTGCGG
>PEVN01000133.1:0-2240 GCA_002779825.1 Armatimonadetes bacterium CG06_land_8_20_14_3_00_66_21
CCGGAGCCGAGGAAGCAGTCCAGGATGAGGCCGCCGGGGGCCGTGATCCACTTGACCAGCCGTTCCACTGGCTCCTCGTGCTTCTCTGTCGGGTAGTCGGTCTTTGTACCGCGATACGAGACATCCAGCCAGACATTGCTCAGCAGCCTGTAGTCGCGCGGCGGAACGTAGTAGTGGACGGTGCCATCCTTGGCGTCTTGACGCACGAAATCGAGCTCGCCCCCTTCGCTGTCAACAGCACGCAAGTAGTAGTCGTCCAGACTCATGTGGTCCGCGAACTTGTCGCAGTAGACCTCGTAGTTCCGCACGGCTCGTTTGCCCCTGGACTCCTTCCATCGCCACTGCCCGTCCGACGGTGTCTGACCGAACAGCTCATAGCGCATTGTTGGCCTGTCGGTGCCTCGCCAGAAAGTGTCCCACTTGCCTGGCTCGAACTCCGCGAGCCTATCGACCAGCTTCGGCAGCTTGGTATCGGCAGACTTGGAGTAGAGGAAGACCGAGTTGTTTCCCGTGGATAGCGAGGACACTTCGTCGAACTGGGACTGGACGTTCTTGGTGCCTGCACGGATGAGGACCTCCCCTCTGAAGTCCTTCGCGCCGAACACCTCGTCCAGCAAGCAGCGAAGGTGATGTGCCTTGCGCCAGTCACACTGGAGAGCGATGATGCCCCGTTCGTCGTCAAGCAACTCCTTCAGCAGCAGCAGCCGCTCATACATGAACTGCAGGTAGTTGTCATTCGCCCAGATGTCCGTGTACTGGATCTGCTCGCCGAGGGTGTAGGTCTCGCCTTCGAGCTTGGCGGTGCCGGAGAGGCCGCGGAGCGACACCTTGCGGACGTAGTCGGCGCCGGAGTCGAAGGGCGGGTCGATGTAGACGAGGTTCACCTTGCCGCGGTAGCCGTTGGCGAGGAGGTGGGCGAGGACTTCCTTGTTGTCGCCGTGGAACAGGAGACCCTCGGGGATTTCAGATTGGCGATTGCAGATTGCGGATTGAGGCGGGGTGAAGCGCTCGACGAGTTGGGCGGGGAAGGCGGTGACGTGGCGCAGAGGGCGCTTGCCGACCCAGGTGAGCATAGGGCGGCCTTTGGCGGGCTTGATGGTGACGGCTTGCTTACCGGTCACGTGTCCCTATCCTCTCACGCCTCTTGGAGTGCGTACACGGGCACTTCGACCGTGCGCTCCGGCTTTGCTCGCGAGGTGAGCGCCGCCTCCATGCTGCGCGCCGCCTTGAGACCGACGTACTGCTCGCCGCACCGCTCGCACACCTTCGCAGGCACGCCGTCGAAGACGCCGAGGTCGCCGCCTCGCCAATGATCTCGATCACGTGGGTCAGGGCGTAGGCGAGCTTGCGGTCGGAGTCAAGATCCTGACGGTACTTGCCTTGCGCAAACCCGATGCCTTCCCGCGCGTAGTCGAGCATGTGCCGGAGGCGCACCGTGGGGTCGTGGTCAGACATAGAGCACCTCGGCTTCGGCAAGCGCCTTGTCCCGGAAGTACTTGCTCAGGCACTGGGGTGTGTTGAGGTCGACCTTGCGCCCCACCATCTCGGACAGCTCCCTCTCCATACCGACGAAACGGAAGAGACCAGGGGTCGCCTCCGGCTCAAACTCCACCAGCACGTCCACATCGCTGTCCGGCGTGAAGTCGTCCCGCAGCACCGAGCCGAAGAGCGACAGCTTGCGGATATGGTGGCGCCGGCAGAAGTCGGCGGTCTTGTCATCAGGCAGTTGGATCTTGCTGCGACTCATGGCTTCCCCTCCTCCACGAACTCCCGTTCCGGCTTGAGTTGCTCGTGCCCGATTGTATCACGCTGCGCGAAGATCATGTGGTACTTGAGCCGGTCGGGGTTCAGGTCCTCCCACTGCCGCAGCGCCATCGCCTTGCGCCCGGTCTCTCCGTCGACCGGGTGGGCCTTGTCGTGCTCGGCCTTGATCTCGACGATCAGGCACTTCCCGTCTTTGCGTCGGAGCACGAAGTCGGGGGTGTAGCGGTGCATGCGGTCGTCTTCGCCCCGGTATTCCACGAAGAAGTCGGTCTTGTTGGGATCGGTGAGGGCGCCGGTGAAGTAGACGTCTTCGGTCTCTTCCGGCGACTGCCCGAGGAGGTCGAGCAGTTGCCGGAAGAAGTCCTGCTCGGGACCAGAGTCGAAGTTGTAGGGATCGTAGTGGAAGCCGAAGTCGCCCGACGCTCCCTGCCACTCGTGGAAGCTGGTGAGGAGCTTCTCCCGCTCAATGGGGTAGG
>PEVN01000133.1:2247-2701 GCA_002779825.1 Armatimonadetes bacterium CG06_land_8_20_14_3_00_66_21
GGCTGTGTAGCACTCGATGCCCTCAGACTCCGTCCTCTTGAACCCGTCAAGCTTCACCAGCGCCAACGCCTTCTCGACCGTCTCCTCCTGCACTTCGTAGGCGCAGGTCTGTTCCTCGATCTGGCGGGCGAGCGCAGGCAGGTGCGCCTCGGGCATCTCCGCGGCGCCGTCGTAGGCCGCGCGAAGCTGGTCGTAGACGGTCCAGAAGTCCAGCCGGTAGCAGTCGGACAGCTCGGCGGCGGCAGTGTACAGGTCCACGCTCCGCGGGGCGATCTCGATCTCCACCGTGTCGGAGAGCTGCTTCAGCACCACGTACGTGCCGGGCTGGCTGGCGACCGTGAGGACTTGGCGCTGCAAGTGGTCGAAGGCGCGGTCGGCCGGCTTGCGCAGCGTCAGCGGCTTCGGCTGTGTCTCCTTTCGCACCACCGTCTTCACGACCTGACGGATCGTCAAC
>PEVN01000133.1:2728-3268 GCA_002779825.1 Armatimonadetes bacterium CG06_land_8_20_14_3_00_66_21
ACAGGTAGATCCGCGCCTTCTTCGTGTTCCCCGGCACCTGCCGCAGGCAGCGCGAGGCGGCCTGAAGGACGAAGTTGTTGCTGGTGCGCAGCCGCCGCGCCAGAGCGCACGCGAACAGGCTGGGGCAGTTCCACCCTTCGGTGCCCTTGTTCACCAGCAGCATCACGCGGTGCGGCGCGTTGGGGTCGTTCAGCCGGTTGAAGGCGTCAACCTCGGCTTGCGTGGACTCGGAGGTGTTGCGCAGGCAGAGGGTCGGCGCGTGTCCAAGCTCAGTTAGCTTCGCCTCGATGACGGGACGCAGCGTCTCAAGGTCGTCCGTCTGCGGGAAGTAGAGCGCGAGCTTTGCCGCTGAGCCATCGGGGAGCGTCGTGTCGCCATACTCCTGGAAGAAGTCGCCGATGACGGTCGCCACGAACTGGTCGGTGTTGCTGTCGTCGAACGTGTACGCCTGGATGCTGCCCGACACTTCCTTGAGGATGCCGTCGTCGATGCCCTGCGAGAGTCCGTACCAGATCACCACGTCGCGGAGGGGCTGGCGCT
>PEVN01000459.1 GCA_002779825.1 Armatimonadetes bacterium CG06_land_8_20_14_3_00_66_21
ACTTTGGCGTACGTCTCTTGACCACCCTCCCGCTCGCAACCCGCGTTATGAAGCTTCCGCAACACGAACTATGTAGCCGTGTTGGGCGAGCAGCTTCCCCGTATGATGCATCGGGTCGCCCGCGACGCCGGCGAGCTCGGACTTGCCGATGTGATACTGGCCGGCGTGCTGGTGCAGGCAGACGATGCCGGGCGCCGGGTGGTCGCCCTCGACGCCGTCGGGCACGAGCACATGCGCCGGCACCACGTCGCCCGGCTCGGACTCGTAGACGACCGACTCCAGCCGACACCCGTCGGCTTGCCAGGTGTCGAGGGTGCGGGCGTTGAGGGGGCACGGCTCGGGGAAGGGACCACCGAGGCAGTCGAGCAGGTGTTGGCGGAACTCGTCGCGGTTCACTGGGGAGGCTTCCTTTCGTGCGTGGGACTGCGCAGCGGTGTATACTTCACCGGCGAAGCAGCTCCTTCCTGGCCAGCGGCCGGCACCCGTAGGGAGACCGCTGACGGCTGAACGCTCCAGAGAGGTTTGACACCATGCAACGACGCGACTTCCTCCACCTGATGACCAGCTCTGCGGCGGCTGCGGCCCTGGGTCCGCTGGCGTCGCGCGCCGGAGCTGCGCAGGCCAGCGACCGACCCAATACCGTCTGCATCATGTCGGACGACCACGCGTCCCATGCCATGAGCTGCTATGGCAGCAGGATCAACAAGACGCCCAACCTGGACCGCATTGCCAACGAAGGGGTCCGCTTCGACAACTGCTTCTGCACCAACAGTCTGTGTGCGCCGAGCCGGGCGGTGATTCTCACCAGCAAGTACAGCCACCTGAACGGCATCGTCGATAACGGCAAGACGTTCGACGGCAGCCAGACGACGTTTCCCAAGGTGCTGCAGCAGGCCGGCTACCAGACGGCGATGGTCGGCAAGTGGCATCTGCAGAGCGACCCCACCGGGTTCGACTACTGGTGCGTGCTACCCGGGCAGGGCGCCTACCACGACCCGGTGATGATCGAGCAGGGCGAGCGCAAGCAGCTCAAGGGCTACGTCAGCGACCTCATCACCGACAAGTGCTTTGACTGGCTCAAGCAGCGCGACCGCAGCAAGCCCTTCTGCTTGCTCTACTGGCATAAGGCACCGCACCGCAACTGGCAGCCGGCGGAGCGGTACAAGGACCTGTACGAGGACGTGGACATTCCCATCCCGGAGGCGTTCGACGACGAGTACGCCACGCGCTGCGACGCTGCCCGGGAACAGGCGATGACCATCGAGCGACACCTGACCAAGAGCGATGTGAAACAGGACCCGCCCGCCGGGCTGGAAGGCGAGGCGCTGAAGAAGTGGAAGTACGAGCGGTACATCAAGGACTACCTCCGCTGCGTCGCGTCGGTCGACGACAACGTCGGGCGGATGCTGAAGTACCTGGACGACGAGGGGCTGGCGGAGAACACCGTCGTCATGTACACCTCCGACCAGGGGTTCTTCCTGGGTGACCACGGCTGGTTCGATAAGCGGTGGATGTACGAGGAATCGCTGCGGATGCCTTTGGTCATGCGCTACCCCAAGGCGGTCAAGGCGGGCACCGTCAACAAGGACCTGGTGCTCAACCTCGACTTCGGTCCCACGTTCCTCGACTTCGCCGGCGCCGCGCAGCCGGCCGAAATGCAGGGGCGCTCGTTTCGCCTTATCCTGGAGGGCACCACGCCCGCTGACTGGCGCCAGAGCATGTACTACCACTACTACGAGTATCCCGGCGCCCACTCGGTGAAGCGGCACTACGGCATCCGCACCGACCGGTACAAGCTCATCCACTTCTACTACGACATTGACGCGTGGGAATTCTATGACCTGCAGAAGGACCCCCACGAGCTGAACAATATATGCGCCGACCCGGCCAACGCCCAACTCATCGCCGACTTGAAGGTGGAGTTGGGGAAGCTGCGGAAGCAGTACGGCGATTCAGACGAGAACGCACAGCAGTTCCTGCCCGGCAAAGGGCAACCGCCGTCGAAAGGGCTGCAGCTCCGGGTGCCGCTGGACGACCCCGCCGAGGCCAAGCTCGCGCAGAACCTGGCGTCGAAGCAGAAAGAGTCGGGTCTTGCTTACGTCGGCACCACGGTCGTCGAAGGCCGCAAGGGCAAGGCTCGACGCTTCAACGGCACCACCGACCGGCTCGAACTCGACAGAAGCGCCACTCCGAACCCGGCCAACACGCCCGTGACTGTCGCCGCCTGGATCAAGCCGGAGAAACCAACCGGCACCGTCCTCGCCCACGGCGGCGAGACCTGGGGCTACCTGCTCCACCTCCTTGACGGCAAGCCGGCATTCACCACCAGCATCGACGACACCGCAACAACGGTCACAGGGTCCGACAAGCTGCCCGGAGGCTGGGTGCACCTCGCTGGCCAGTTGCGCGACAAGGGAGCGATGGTGCTGCTCGTCAACGGCAAAGTCGTGGCCGAAGGCAAAGCGCCTGGCCTGCTCGCGGCCAAGCCCAACGATGGTCTCCAGATCGGCGCCGACACGGGCAGTCGCGTCGGCAGGCTGAAGGGCGACAGCGCCTTCGGCGGGGTGATCGACGAGTTGACCTTGCTCTACGGCGAGACCGCGGGGGATCTGTGGGGGAGGGGGTGAGGGGGCGGCACAGTCCCTCAATCACCAGGAGATCAGGACGGATCCCGTCACTCCTATCGCCCTCACGTACCGCCCAAAGGCGTGATCGCGCAACTTCGTCGGAATCCAGTTCTCCTGGACATAGACAGGCAGCGCCGCGCGGAGGAACTTGACGTTGTCTTCGGCGCCGGGCTCGGGGTAGAAGCGAACGGTGGCGTTCTGGAGTCCGGTGAGACAGAGGCGGCGACGGATGCCGATCTCGCCGGAGTGTTGCTCGACGCAGGAGATTTCACCGTCGGTCTGGCCGTCAACGAACACGCGGCACTCGCGGTGCCAGGCGCGGGGCAGGTGGTAGGTGGCGTGGCCGGCTTCGAGCCGTGTTTCGTAGCCGACGAGGAGCGGGGCGCCTTGCGGGAAGCGGAGCCGGAGACCGACGGTTGTGTTGGGCGTGTAGCCGGAGAAGAAGAAGCCGTTGTCGCGGCGGGCGACGGTCACCAGCGGCGGGCGCTGGTCGGGCGTGTGCATATCGGCGGCCAACGTGCATCCCAGTTCCGCCAACGCAAACCGCATCAGCATCGGAGCGCCGAAGAGCGTCGCCGCGTCGTCGGGCGTGGGCAGGTGGCTTTGGGCGTGGCACGACATGGCGTTGGTGCCGCGCACCCAGGCGACGGCGCCGCCGTTCCAGTCGGGCTGACGGCGGACGATGGCAGCCTGACGCTCCTGTCCGTCCCGGCGCACCGTTGCCAACACCTCTGTGTGCGGGTCCGTGGCGTCCGCAAGGGTCTCCTCGCAGCCGCCGGCGCACACGTTGGCCCGATGGACGAGACGGCTGGGGTATTCACTGTCGGCGAGTGCGTCGGGGCAAGCGGCGAGGGCGACCTCCAGTTCACCGTCGAGCGGCGCGGCATGCGCGAGGTTGAGCAACTGCAGCATCCGGGCGTCGGCGTGTCTGGTGGGGCCGTAGAGCAACAGCTTGCCGCCGGACCGGACCCAGGCCGTCAACTGCTCCGCCAACGCGGAGCCGGCGTCGGGGACGCGGGAGACGAGAACGGAGTCGCGGTAGAGGCTGCAGAGTCGCTCTGTCGGATCGGTCTGATCGGTCGGATTGCGAACCGTACCCAGGAAGTTCCGCGACGACACCACCGTGTTCAGCGGCAGCCCTTGGTTCACCGCCCCGCGCATGAACCAGTCCCCGAAGAAGACCTCATCCAGCCGCGGCGCGTCACCGAAAGTCAGGTCGTGGTACTCGTCCCACGGGTAGATCCACACCACCGGCCCCGGCGCGTCGGGGGCGTGGTCCTTGGCTTCGAGCAGGAACGGGATGACCTCGTTTGGCACCCTCACTGGCATCTGCCCGTAGGAGTCGTCGATAGTCAGGAACTCGATGGCATTGGGGTTCTGTACGTTGCCGTCGGCACCGATTCGCCCCACCGACAGTGGCAGATAGATGTCATGCGGCTCGCGGCCGTAGCGATCGAGCCAGGGACTGTTGAGCCACCAAGGGTCGTGGGTGTAGAAGCGGAAGGGGAAGCCGGCGGACGCGTCCGGCAGTTCCGCCAGCCGCGACATGTAACCCACCAGCTCCAGACCGAAGTCACCATTGAGCGCGGCCCACGGCGAGTTGGGCGGGGGTGCCATGTTGAAGCCGCCGCCGTAGATCCGCTGGTAGGGCGTGGCGTCGGTTGCCAGGTCCACGCCGACGATGAGATTGGTGCCCCTCGTCTCGATCCGGTGGTCGGGGCATTCCTCGCGGAACAGCCGCCAGAAGTCGAGGATCTTGTCCCCCAACTCGTTCGCCCGCTCGGCGAGGAACCGCTCGCCGTCGAACAGCGCGCCCACCGTTCGCCACGTCTCCATCCCGAAGCCGAAGCCGTTGGAGAACCAGACGTAGTCGAAGTCGAGATCGGTCAGGAAGTGCCGGCACTGCCGGCCAAGGAACGTCCCCACGGGAGTTTGATCGGGGATGCCGGCCGGGAAGCCGGCATACTGGCGGTCGTCGGCGTTGAGCGTGGCGTAGCAGGTGACGAAGCCACGGTGTGTCGGGCCCATGCTGTTCCCGAGGCAGGATTCCGGGTGGCGCTCGTACTTGAACGGTGAGCGCGCGAACTCCGGTCCCGGATCAAACGTCGCGCCCACCCGGACTGGCTTGCCGGCGACCTCGGCGCCGACTTCCTTGAGCGTGGCCACGATCCGCTTCAGGTCGGCGTACGTGATGACCGGCGACTCGTCCAGGTAGAGATACCCGTGGCTGTGCAACGCGCGGCCTTCGGGATCGTTGGGGAGGTTCGCCATGGGGTTCGCGTGCCCGATGTAACGCGCCCATTCCAAAGGCTCCGACAGGTCGCCCTGATAGTCAAGGATCTCCGAGCCGTCCGCCGTCCAGAGCATGACGGAGACGACTTCGCTGTGTCGCAGCAGCGCGTGCCACTGGGTGAAGACCTCACGGCAGACGGACCGGACGAACGCGTCGTCCATTTGCCGAAACGGCTTGAGACTCATTTCGAGGGTTACGTTGTTGAGGTGCATGGGGTCACGTGTCAGGTGTGGTGGGTCGGGAGCTACCGGTAGGACTTCACCAGTGAGACGGTGGCGCGGAACTGCTTGGGGGAGGTGGGGTCGACGGTGAACTTCACTGGGTTGCGGCCGGGCTTGAGCGTCAGTTCGGTTCCCTCGGGGCGGAGGGCTTCCGCGCCCGGCGGCGCTGACCGGTACACGTGGCAGTCTATCAAGCTGCGGTAGACCAGCCGATCGCCTGTGGACAGCTCCACCGGGAACACTAGGCGTTGGCCCCCCACCGTGAGCTCGGGGCGCTTCAGTCCGGCAACCCGGGGCAGCGCCCGCACTTCGTCGACATAGCAGGTGACGGTCTGTTTGGCGGGGAGGCCGTTGTAGTAGAGGATCATGTATTCGACGTTCTTTGCATCCAGCTTGTCGGCGCCCGCGAGGCTGAACTCGCAGTAACGCCAGCCGGTGAAGCTGACCGTCGTGTACATGTCGTGCCAGCCGCCGGCCTTGTCGCGAAGCTGGAGCTTGAACCGCTCGCCCTTCCCGTCGCCGCGCAGCCAGAAGCCGAGGCCCTGGTACTTGCTGAGGTCGAGCGGCTCTCTGAATCGTCGTCCGCGGGCCGACCAGCCGCCGTTGTCGGTCAGCGTGCTCGTCGCGGTGTAACGGGCGCAGGCGGTGCCGAGCTTGACGGGATCAGTGCTGCGCGTCAGCTCCTGCGTAACGCCGGGCTTGGTTGCCACGCCTTTGTAGCTGGAATCGTAGACGAACTTGGCGAACTGGTTGTCGGGCGAGTCGGCGAAGAAGCCGAGATCGTCGAAGCGCTCCAGCGGAAGGGCGGCCGGGTCGTCGTATGCCTCGCCGGTGGCGCCGGTCTCGTTGACCTCGATCTCGACGCCCAGCGTCGGCGCGCCCCGTCGGGCGGCGACGTCCCACTGGTTCTGCTGCCCGTCAAGCGTCAAGAGCGTGCGCGGCAGTTCGTATTCGTCGCGCAGCATGTTCCAGTTAGTCTGCTTGTCGGGCGCCTTGCCGCGGAGCGGCTGCCCGGAAGCGATCAGCGTCACCTCCGCGCGGACGGCGAAGCCCTCCCGGCCTCTGCCGGTGAACCGCACGCTGTTCTCGCCCGGCTTCAGGACGGGCGCGTCGCCTATGAGCGCCAAGCGCTGCTGCAACTCACACCGCGAGTCGTATATCCGGCAATCCTCCATGGATTCCATTTCGACGTAGGAGCCGCTCTGCAGAGTCACGGGAATGGTGAGTCTCTGCCCGTTCACCTGGAGGGTGGGGTTGCTCAAGCTGACCGCGGCAGTGCGAACGGCTTTGAGCGCGCTCAGGTAGACCGTAGCCGTGTCGTTGGGCGGCAGGTTGTTGAGGTACAGGTTCAGTTCGCTGACGTGGTCGCGCGACAGCGCCGTTCGGAAGATGCCGTGTTGGGCGAAGTAGGGCCATTCGTAGTCGTGGTACTTCTCGGCGTCGCGCTCGCGGAGCAGCAACTCGAAGTAGCGCCAGCCCTCGAAGTCGACCTTGACGTAGTGCTCCGCGAAGGCCTGCATGTACTCGGGCGGGTTGCTGAGCTGGAGGTTCAGCATCTCACCTTTGCCGTCGCCGTGCACCCACACGCCCAGCGCCTCGCACTGCCCCATGTCGAAGTTCGGCTCGAAGCGAGTGCCCGCGTGCGCCCACGCGCCGCGACGGGACGCGCCCGCGTTGGTGGCGGTGAAGCACGCGCTGACGTCGCCCACCTTCACCTGAGCGGCCGAGGGCGCGAAGGTGTGGGACACACCGCTTGCGTTGCGGTGAACCGCGAAGTCCTCCGGCTTTGCGAAGTCGGTCAGGACCAGGGCGTCCTCGGCGTCGTACGGCTGCGCCGCCCACAGGGCTTCGAGCCGCAGCTTCACCGGTTGCTTTCCGTGCTGGTGGGTCGCGGTCCAGACCGCACTGCCGTCGTCCAGTCCGGTCACCTTGTGCTTGAGGTAGCTGGTGGGCAGGAACTCCCACTCGCCGCTGTCTGCCTGGTGTAGCCGGAAGTCGTCACCGGGTTTCCGCAGCCGCTCCTTGACCGCCTCCGTGAAGTAGTTCGCGAGGCGCAGCCGCTCGTATTGGCCGCTCAGAGTGAGGTACTCGTCCTGGCGGGCGTTCCACGGCTTGCTGCCGGCGGCGATGCCCTGCACCGAGGTGGGCGCGTCGTGCGCGAACGTCTTGCAGCAGAAGTACTCCATCTCGTCGGGCAGTTCGGCCCGGCTGGTCGCACTGGGCCCAAGCACGACCCACCACCCAAGTTGGGCTTGGCACAGTCCGCCCTGGCGGTACGTCGGGATGTCGGCGCAGTGCACGTCGGTGAACTGCTTGAATGCCCACGAAGAGTGATCCCAGGCGCCGACGCGCGAGTGGTAGTACCAGCTCCAGTGCCCCCAAGCGCTTGCCTCAACGATGGCCGGCCGCTTCAGCCGACGGTAGATGGCATCGCGCATGATCTCGATGGCGTGCCAGTTGCCCATCCCCTCCGACCCGTCCATGTAGAGCTGGTCGAACTCGCACTCGTTGTACACATGCGCGATGGCGTCAGCCACTTCGCCCACCAGCGTGCTCTTCTCGTCGGGGTAGAAGGCCAGGTAGCGCTGCAGTAGGTGGTCGGCTACGGCGCCCTTCGCGTGCGCCGCGGGTTTGGTGCCGAAGGCGCCGCGGGTGCACTTGGTGAAACCGTAAGGAGGCTGGTGCGACACGGCAGCGTAGTGGATCAGCTCGTCGCCGATTCGGAAGACATTCCCGGCGCCGGCGTAGCTCCAGATCACATCGTGGACGCCGGGCTCCTCGACGGTGAGGATTGTGTCGGACTTATCGTCCATGGCAGCGGCCAGGGCGTAGGCGGCGTCGGCCGCGAGCCGCTTATCGGGGATGGGCGTGACCCACGGGTCGTTGGGTGCGATGCAGCCGGTGAGGGTGTGCATGCCGACCTTCAGCCCCGCTTGGTGGATCTTGCTCACCACGGCCTTGACGCCGTCGAGTCCGTGGGGGAAGAGCGCGGGATTCGGCTCGTAGTGCCCCAGCGACTTCTCCCAGGTCCCGAAGTGGATATGCGTGAAGCCGCCTCGCTTCGCCTCGTCGATCCACCAATCGACATTGCTTTCCGACACGGTGGCGAAGAGATACGAGCCTCGAGTGCCCTCCGCCTCCAGCGCCCACGGGCCGCCCAGCGACGACTGCGGCACGCCCTCTGCCTTCACCATCTCCCGCAGGACAGGCAGCAGCGTGCCGGTCGGGCACGCGACCAACGCCGCCTTCGCGCCGAGGAGCCGGTACTTGCGGCAGCCCGTGGCTCGCAGACTCGCCGGATTGCTGCGCAAGGACACCTGCGTGTCGATGTTCAGCGCCCGCAGACAGACACCAAACTCCTCGAACACCAGCGCGCCCGACATTGGGCTGCCATACTTCCCGGTCGGCAACTGCAGCGTTAGGAACGTCAGTTCGTCGATGGCTTCGCCTTCGACGGAGAGCACCTCGAATGTGAGGTACCGGTCCTTCGCGGTCAGGCCGAGGACAGCCTTCGCCTCCCCGTTCCCGAACTCAAGAGTCAGCTTCCCACCCGCGTACGAAGCGCGGGCCCGGCGGATGACCTTGTCACCGATCCGCACTGAGGCCAGCGGTGTCGGCTTGGCGAGGTAGTCCTTGCCCGTGCGCTTGTCAACGAGGGCCAGGCAGCGGCCGCGGGCGTCGACCTCAAACCGCACGAACTCATTCTGCAGCGTTGCCATGGCGGGACCTCTCCGGTCAGACTCGGGGATGACTTCGTACGCCGCTTGAGCGGGTGCCGCAGTTCGCCGCAGTGCTTCCGCGGCGTAATCAGCCAGTACAGCTTCAGCGGACCGGGCTCGGTTGAGGAGCTTCACTTCGTCGATCAAGCCCTTGTGGCAGCTCTCCCCGGCCCAACGGCCGATCTGGAGGTCCCCGCTGTAGCCCACTGGGTAGTCCCATTTCGCGGAGCCCACCTTCTGCCCATTGACGTACGTGGTGAGGTCGGGTCGCTTGAACGTCGCCGCCAGGTGATACCACTTGCCCACCTGGAACTTGTTGAGCAGCGGCGCCGAGATCTCCTGCCAGCCGCCGCTGGCGCTGCCGGCCGACACCCCGGGCCGGCCCAGCCGGAACGAACACGCCTCATCCTGCACGAACACCAGGAACCCGCCCGGACTCCACGTGCCGCCGGTGAGCACGTTGGGGTAGCGCCCGCCGCTCTCCCAGAGCACCCACGCCTCGACCGTCATCTCGTTGGCGCCGTCGAGATCGGCCACCTGGGGGACAAAGACCCACGAGTCGGTGCCGCCGAAGTGCAGCGCGGTGCCGAACGCGCCCCTCACCCACTGCGCCCCCCACACGTCGGCGTCGTTGTGGTTGCCCGAGCTGTCCTCTGCGACATCGCCTTGGGCATCGTCGAATTTCCAGTGGCCGAGGAGGCCAGCGCTCGGTGCTGCAGTCGCGACCACCGAAGCAGCGGCCACAGCCACCAACGTCAGGTACACGCGCATTCCGGATCCGTTCATCATAATACCGGCTCCATCGCAGAAGAAGTTGCCGAAGGGGTTAGTGCGCCGGACTCGCCCCAGATCCTTCCCGCTGCGCATCGTGCCTTTGACTGAAGCGGCTGAATGCTGCCTGACCAGAGGGACCCGTTTGACACGACCGAACCGTCTGCTGTATAGTCTCAGTCTGCGTCGCTGTTCAGCCCCCAAGCTGCCATGACGGGCGGCGCCAGGAAACACCCATGCGCTTCCGAGGCAGACTGTTGACGGTGCTCCTTTGCGGGCTGTCGCTGTCGTGCGGCTGTAGCCGCAGCCACCGGCGCCACGTTCGGCTGAATCCGGGAGCGGGAGCGTCGCCGCCGGCGGTCGTCGCCAAGCTGCGACAGGAGGCGCTGCGATTGGGCGTGGCGCCGGTGCTTTCCCCCCGGGCGACGGCGCGAAGCTACGAAGGGCTGGCGAGGTTTCTGGGGCGCCGGCTGGGTCTACCGGGCGAACTGGTGTTGACTTCCACCTATGCGGAGATGAACCAAGCGCTTCGCCGGCGGGAGTGCGATCTCGCCTTCGTCTGCTGCTACTCATACGTCAAAGGTCGCCGCGAGTTTGGGTTGCGCGCTCTGGCGGTGCCGCGGATCAACGGGCGGACGATCCACCGGAGCTACCTGATCGTCCCTGCCGACAGCCGAGCTGCCCGGTTGGCTGACCTGCGGGGCAAGCGCTTCGCCTTCACCGAGCCCGAGTCGATGACCGGCCGGCTGGTGCCGCTCTACTGGTTGCGGACGGAACAGGGCGAGTCCCCCGCGCGGTTCTTCGGCAGTCACCTCTACACGTACGGTCACGATAACTCCCTCTGGGCGGTGGCCACGAAACGAGTCGAGGGGGCGGCGGTGGACAGCCTGGTCTACGATCACATGCTCTTGCGCGAGGCTTCCCTGCGGGAGCGGCTGAAGGTGATCCGCACTTCCCCGCCGCTGGGAATGCCGCCGGTGGTGGTGCGCCCCAGCCTGGAGCGGCAGAAGGCGCGGCGACTGGAACAGGTGCTTCTGACCATGCACGAGAGCGAACAAGGGCGCGAGCTCCTGGCCGACCTGATGGTCGACCGCTTCGTGCGCCCGAACGAAGAGAACTATGAGCCGACTCGGGAGGTGGCGACAAAGGTGGGGTGGCCATGAAGCTGGCTACCGAGACCAAAGCGCGCCTGCTGAGAGCGGCGCTGGGCGTCGGAGTTCGCACCAAGATCATGGGGATCGCTCTGGGCTTGACGCTGTTGCTGGGATTAGGGGTGTCGTTGCTGCTGCAGCGGGCCTTTGTGGGCGTCCTGAGGGAGGGACTTGAGGAGGTCGGAATCGATGTGGCGGAGAACGCCGTCAGCGATGGCGCGGAGCCGTTGCTCACCCGGAACGCCTTCGCGCTGCAGCGGGTGGCTGAGAGCCTCTACCGCTCCCACCGCGACGTGCGATACGTCGTCTTCCGAGATTCCGCCGGCCACGTGCTGGCCCACACGTTCGCGGGCACGCTGCCGCCCGACCTGCAGAAGAGCCGGGACCTCCCGGCGGGCCGCCCCCTGCGCGTCGAGGTGCTGGACAGCGACGAAGGACCGATTCATGACATCACTCTGGGCGCTCCAGAAGCGGGAGCCGGGTCCGTGCAGGTCGGCGTCACCGAGAACTGGCTGCGCCAGCGGGTGCGCAAGATGACGTGTCAGCTCGTTGCGGCTACATTGGCGATGTCTCTGCTGGGCATCGGGGCGGCTTACGTGTTGACCGCGGTCCTGACCAATCCCATCCGCGAGTTGACGGAGGTCGCGCGGGCGGCGAGCGAAGAGACCTTCGACCGCCGCGCGCAGGTGGTCGCCGAGGATGAGATCGGCGAGCTGTCCCGCGCCTTCAACTTCATGTGCGAGCGCCTGGGTAGGTCTCGGGAGGAGATTCGACGCAAGGAGCGGATGCGCCTCCAGCTCTTGCAGAAGGTCATCACCGCCCAGGAAGACGAGCGCAAACGGGTGGCCCGCGAGCTGCACGATCACACGGGCCAGCAGTTGACCACCCTGGCAGTGGAGCTGAAAGCCCTGGGGAATGCTGCGACCCTGACCGAGGCGAAGGAACGGGCCCAACACCTGCGGGGCGTGGTGGCGCAGACCCTGAGCGCCGTGCGGGGTCTCGCCTTCGAGCTGCGGCCGAGCATTCTGGACGACTTGGGCCTGGCGGCGGCCATCGAGCGTCACGTGGAGGACTACCAGCGCGAACTGGGCGTGCCGGTGGATTTCGAGGCGGTGGGGCCGTGGAGCAACCCGCTGCCGGCGGAGATCGAAACGACCCTCTACCGCATCTGCCAGGAAGCGCTCACCAATGCCGCGCGCCACGCCGAGCCGACGCACCTCAGCGTACTGCTCACCCGACGCCGCGATTCGGCGGTGGCAATTGTGGAGGATGAAGGCAAAGGCTTCGACGTGGACGCGGCGCTCAGCGACCACGAGGGGGAGCGCCATCTGGGCTTGTTCGGCATGCGCGAGCGGGCCGGGTTGGTGGGCGGAAAGCTGACGATCGAATCTCGCCTCGGCCGGGGCACCACCGTGTTCGTGGAGATCCCCTGCGGCGCCTCGACCAGCGAAGAGAAGACATGAACCCCATTCGCATACTGCTGGTAGACGACCACTTGCTGCTGCGGTCGGGGCTGCACATGATGCTGGACCAGGAGCCCGATCTGAGCGTAGTCGGCGAAACCGGCAACGGCTGCGAGGCGGTGGACCTGGTGAAGCGGCTGCGTCCGGACGTGGTGCTCATGGACATCGCGATTCCGGGAATCAGCGGCGTGGAAGCCACCCAGCGGATCGGCGCCGTGTCCAAGACGACGCGGGTAATCGCGGTCACCATGCACGAAGACCCGCGCTACGTTCGGCAGATGCTGGAAGCGGGGGCGGTCGGTTACGTCAGCAAGAGCGCCGCCGACAGCGAGCTGCTGGACGCCATTCGCGCGGTGCACCGGGGGAGGGTGTTCGTGCACCCGTCGGTGGCGGGGACGGTGGTGGCGGGCTACCTGGGACGGTCACCGGCCGAGGCCAAACTGCCGGCAGATCCCCTCACCGACCGCGAGCGGCAAGTCGTGAAACTCCTGGCCCTGGGGCATACGAGCCAGGAAGTCGCCGACCGGCTGTTCATCAGCATCAAGACGGTCGAGAGCCACAAGGGGCGCATCTTCGAGAAACTCAGTCTGCGGTCCCGCGCGGATCTCGTCCGCTACGCGCTGAAACAGGGGATGCTGAAAGAGCTGGACGAAGGCTGAGCGGCGTACCGTCCCGGGCGAGTCCTCCAAGGCTGCTGCGCCTCAGTCGGCGGCAGCTCGGACAGCGACACTCTCTCTCCGACCTCAGGAGTTTTCCTCGCTCCGGCCACCCGCTGGCCCGGAGTTTTCCTCACGCGACGCCGCGAAATTCCGAAGAAATCCTCACTGTAGCCCTGGGTGATGACGGGTACCATACTCTGCGTAATGACTTGGATCCTGCCGTCTTTGGACGCAGATGAGCGGCTCTGCTGCTGCGGTGCGGTGAATCGAAAGGCACTCCTGTCGGCAGTGCGAGCCGCCGAGCATCCGAGGGCGAGCGCAGAGGTGAACGGCAGGCACAGCACCGGGATGCCCCCCCCCCAAGCAGACGATCGTCAACACTCGGAGGTGACACATCGTGAGTTCGCACACAAAAGCATGGGCGGGAGTCTTTGTGACCGCGGCGCTGGTTGTTGCGGCGCGCAGTTCCTGGGCGATTCCCGCGTACGGCCGACAGTTCAACGAGAAATGCACCACCTGCCACACTCCCCAGCCGCCCCGGTTGAACAACGTCGGCCTGACCTTCCAGCGGCTGGGCTACCGGTTCCTCGATACCGACGACAACGGCAAGCTCACCTATCGCGCGCGAGAGCAGCACAATGTCGGCGAGGACCTTTCGTTCTTGATCGATCTGAAGCTGTCCGATTCGTCCGCCGACCCCTGGACCATCGACTTGCATGAGGTGGAGATCATGGGGAGCGGCTCGGCTGGAACGAACAACGAGTTCGCCTACTTCGCCGAGTACGTGCTGGCCGAAGACGACAAGGGCGCCGCTCTGGAAGACGCCCGAGTGCAGTACGCCCACGGCGACCCGGCGGGCGTCTTCACGGTCCGCGCGGGACAGTTCATCCCGATGCTCTGGCGCAAGGCGAACACGGGACGGCTGACGACCTCGCGCCCGCTGTTCGTGGACACGCGCGCTCCTCGACTCACGGGCGCCGGCGGCTCCCGTTCCATGGTTCGACTGAGAGAGCGCCACCAAGGGATTGAGTTCGGCTACGCCCTCAACAAGGTGAAGGACGGCGCGATGAGCAATACCTTCTTTGCCGGCACCGTCTCCAAGGGCTTGCTCAACGGTCGCACCGAAGAGGGCAGCGATACCGAGAACTCAAAGGATCTCGCCCTGCAGGTGATGCACTTGTACGGAGACCGCAACACCGTCTCGGCGTTCTACTGGGACGGCAAGGACGGCGCTGGTGATGCCGGCGGAACCAAGTTCACCCAGGACATCACCCGGCTCGCCCTCGTCGGCAACCATGTGATCGCCAAGAACGCCGACGTACTGTACGGCTACCTGGACGGCAGCGATGACGTGAACCTCGCCGGCGTACCGACCCTGGACAGCAAGAGCCACTTTCTCGAGCTGGACTACACGTTCCGGGAGGCCACCGAGGACACCGGTCCGCTGACGGCGGTGCTGCGCTACGACCGCTTCCGTCAGGACAACTACAACTTCGCCACGGCCACCGCCGCCACGGCAACCACCAAGGCGCTCACGGTGGGCCTGGCCGGGCAGGAATCGGATAACCTGCTGTGGAGTCTGGAGTACCACAAGATCCAGGACGGCGATCGGCTCCTCACGGCGGAGTTGAAGCTCGTCTACTGAGCCTTCCGGCCGCCTTAGCCCCCTAACCCCGGTCGAGGGAGCAGACCGTTGCGACGACGCATGGGAACAAGGACACATGCGGACGCCGCCCTTCCTCTCCTTCGATCGGCGTCCGCGAAGTGGGCGGGCGAGTTCCTTCGCCCGCCCACCACTCCCCCGGCGCCCCCGGAAACTCTGGAAGAAAAGGAGACAACATTCATGCGGAAGATCCCCCGGGCGAGGCGAGCCGCCCTGATCGCGCTCGCAGCCGTTGTGCCAAGCGTAGTGTTCGCAGCCGGATCGGCAGACAGCAAGAAGTACGAGAAGGTGGACAAGGGGCCGAAGACGATTGACGTGTCCAAGTACCCCCAGGAGATCCAGGACACCTACAAGAAGCTGTTCTCAAAGAAGTGCAGCAAGTGCCACACCCTGGCCCGCCCCCTCAACACGAGCAAGACCCCGGAGGAGTGGAAGACCTACGTGGAGAAGATGCGCAAGAAGCCGAACTCCGGGATCGACCAGAAATCGGCGGAGCAGATCGCCAAGTTTCTGCTCTACGACCAGCAGCAACGCAAAGACAAGGATAAGAAGAAGGACAAGGATAAGAAGTAGGAGTAGAGGCACGACGCGGGCGGCAAACGCGCGGCAGCGGGTGGGGCGGGCACGGACGCCGTTCCCGAGGCCGCCGAGCCGGTCGCGGGAACGCCCGATTGCAGACCAGACCCTGAGGAGCGACATGCGCGACACTTCTTCGGCGCCTCCCTACAGAGTTACAGTGCTGGACGTGGACTGGTTCGAGCGCAACGTGCCGTGCCGTGCCCGGTGCCCCGTCCACACCAACGCTCAAGCGTATGTGAGCGCCATCGGCGACGCGGGGGACTACGGGGAAGCGTACCGCGTCGCCCGCGCGCCAAACCCACTGGTCACCGTCTGCAGCCGGGTGTGCGGCCATCCTTGCGAGTACGAGTGCCGCCGGGGGAAGGTGCTCGACGAGCCCATTGCCATTCGCGCCCTGAAGCGCTTCGCCTGCGACCACGGTGCCGCTGGCGCCGAATCGGTCTCGCCTCCGGAGCAAAAGCCGGAGAAAGTCGCCATCATCGGCTCCGGGCCGGCAGGACTGGGGGCCGCGCACGAGCTGGCGCTCCGCGGATACCGCGTCACGATCTTCGAGTCGCAGCCGGTGGCCGGCGGCATGCTGCGCCTGGGCATCCCCGAGTACCGTCTGCCTCGGGACGTTCTCCAGGCGAACATCGAGTCGGTGCTGGAACTGGGCGTCGAACTGAAGACGGGGGTGACGCTCGGCGAGGAGTTCGCCTTGGCCGACCTGCGCGCCCAAGGCTATTCGGCCTTCTTCCTCGCCGTGGGCGCGAATAAAGGGCGGCGATTGGCCATTCCCGGCTCCGGTGCCGACGGGGTCGTGAACGGACTCGACTTCCTGCTGAACGTTCACCTCGGCTACCGCGTGGAGCTGGGCGAGCGCGTGGTCGTGGTGGGGGGCGGCAACGTGGCCATCGACGTGGCTCGCACGGTCATCCGCCAGTCGCAGGCGACGGGAGTGCCCGAGGCAGACTCCCATCTGACGGAGCTGGGATTCCGCAGGATGGACGGTACAGCGGTGGACGGGGCGCTCCACGAAGCCATCGATGTGGCGCGCCTTGCCTCTCGCGCCGGCGCGAAGGAAGTCCACATGGTGTGTCTGGAGGCGCGCCACGAAATGCCGGCGCATGAATACGAGGTAGAGGAGACCCTGGAGGAGGGAATTCAACTGCACTGCTCTCGCGGGCCGACGCGCATCGTGGAGCAAGAGGGGCGGGTGACGGGACTGGAGACCGTCCACTGTTCGTCCGTCTTCGATGAACAGGGGCAGTTTAACCCCGAGTTGGTGCCTGGAACCGAATCGGTCCTTCCAGCCGATACGGTGATCCTGGCCGTCGGTCAGGCGACCGACCTGTCGTGGATCCAAGCCGAGGATGGCATCGAGGTGACGCCCCGCTTGACCATTGCCATCGCCCCGAAGACGCTGGCGACCAGCGCCCCCGGGGTGTTCGCCGGGGGGGACGTGGCTTTCGGGCCGCGCCTGTTGATCGACGCCGTGGCCGATGGTCAGAAGGCCGCCCGGTCCATCGACCAGTACCTGCACGGCAAACGCCCGACGCGCAAACGGCTGCGATTCCGTGTGCTGAAGGATCACCGCCTGCCGCTCCACTATGAGGCGGCCCGCCGGCAGCTCGTTCCCACCCTCGCCGTAGAGCGGCGGGTGGGTCTGGCCGAAGTCGAACTGGGCTACCGGGAAGAGCAGGCGCTCGCCGAGGCGCGCCGCTGCCTGCACTGCAACCTCGAGACGATCTTCGATGCCGCCAAGTGCATCCTGTGCG
>PEVN01000432.1 GCA_002779825.1 Armatimonadetes bacterium CG06_land_8_20_14_3_00_66_21
GGTTCCAGAGCGTTCTCAACCGAACCGATATCGGAGCCTCGAACCGGTCCCTTGGTACGCGCTTCAAGGGGCTCCGTTGGCGACGGCTCAGCAGGCGGCCGGACCTGGCCGGGCCGCCCCCCGCGATCATCCCCTACCACCCCCACCGCCCAGCCCGCGACTCAAGGCGCGGCTCTTCCGCCGGCTTCCGGCGGCCGAGAGCCTGGCCCGACTGGACTTAGTGGAAGGTCTGGCAAGGGCTCTGTGCGCGACTCTGGAGACCGAGGCGATCTTCAGAGTGCTGGCACAACGCCTGCCGCAACTGGTAGAGCACTCACACCTTTGCCTCGCGCTGTACAGCGAGGAGCGCGGAGCCTACATCATCGAGCATACCGCTGCGCAGGAGGGAGGCCAACCGTTGGCGGCTGGGTCCGAACTGCGGCCGCCGCAATACGGGCTGCGTGCGCCGGAGGACTTCCGCAGCCCGGTGTACGAGGAAGAGGCTTCCTCCAGCGGCTCTGCCTGGCCATTGATTCAGGGAAGCGGCGGCCCGCAGTGGTGGGTCTTTCTGCCAATCACCGGCGAGGGCCACTGCCTTGGCGCCCTGGGTCTGGGCGGAAGCGACCCGGGGGCCTTCGTCCCGGAGGAGAGGAAACTCCTGGAGTCTTTGGCCCTGTACCTCGCCATCGCGCTCCGGAACGCCAGGTTGTACCGGGAGTCGCAGGAGGCGTTACAGAAGCTGCGTGCCACGCAACATCAGTTGGTCCGGACCGAGAAGCAGCGCGAACTGGGCGAGGTGGCCGCCGGCATCGCGCACCAGTTGAGGAACTCCCTGGGCGGGATCCTCGGTCTTGCCGAACTGGCCGCGGCACAGCCCGACGAGGAGTCCCGCGCAGACCTGCTGGCGAGGCTCCAGCAGGCCGCCCTCGACGCGGCGGAGACCGTCGAGCGCATCAATCTCTTCGGTCGTCAACGGTCTGGTGAGGAGGCTCGCGTGGCGACGGACTTGGGTCAGCTCGCCGAGGGCACGCTCATGCTCACCCGCTACAAGTGGCACAACCTCGCGCTGATGCAGGGACGCCGCATCGAGACGGAGACCCGGTTTGAGGACTACGCCCCGGTCTGGGGCAAGCCCAACGAACTCCGGGAAGTGGTGACGAACCTGATCGTGAACGCCGTGGACGCCATGCGTGCGGGAGGCACCCTTGGGCTGCGCACCTTTCGCGACGGAAACTGGGCCTGCCTTAGCCTCAGCGACACCGGCGTGGGGATGGACCCGGAAACGCTGTCCCGGGTGTTTGACCCGCATTTCACCACCAAAGGCGACAGCGGCTCCGGGGTCGGTCTGAGCATCAGTCGGGAGCTTGTCCGCGCGCACGGCGGGGAGCTGGAGGCCGCCAGCGAGGCGGGCAGAGGGTCTGTGTTCACCTTGCGGCTGCCACTCCGCGAAGACCCGGGTGCCGAGGCGCCGCAGGAAGTGCCCGCCGTGGCTGGGCCGGCGTCGGGAGCGCCGCTGCGGGTGCTCCTTGCCGAGGACGACCCCAGCGTGCAGCACGTAGTCTCTCTGATGCTCGAGTACCTGGGCCTGCAAGTGGAGAGCGTCGGCACCGGGAAGGCGGCCCTCGAGCGCTTTGCAGCCGGCTCGTTCGACTTGGTGATCACGGATATGAGGCTGCCGGAAGGCACCGGGGACACTGTAGCCCAGCATATCCACGAGCAGTCCCCGAACACGCCGACTATACTGATGACGGGTCTGGACGACGCCTTCGGCGAGGCGCTCCTCGCCCAGTGGGGCGTCGTCTGCGTGCTCCACAAGCCGGTGACTGTTCAGGACTTGTGCGCGGCGGTGGCGCTGGCCCGGGAGAGAGCCGCCGCTTCGCCCGAGGCGAGCTGAGGCGAGCTGCGGCGACTCCCGCACGGTGTTCGGAGCGGCAGAGTGCGGGCTTGCCCGGCTGCGAGGGAAGGTTGCCACGCGGAGGGTTTATCAGGGGGTCTCGGCGAAGACAAGAGGTGACCGGCCCAACCGGCCGGCGCGTGCCAAGGCCGCGCTGCGTGTTGGGCTTGAGCCCGGAGGATTACTCACCATGCCTGCCCCCTTGGACTGCCAGGACGCACTTGAGCTCCGCTGCCCCCAGTTGGGGGGCGAAGTACCGTTCCGCTACTGCCGCACGATGAACGACGAGCTGCCGTGCGCCCGGCTGGAGCAGTGCTGGCACGGTCGCGTCGCGGTTGAGGCGTTCCTGCAGGAGCACTACTCAGAGGCGGAGTTGCAGGCGTCCGCCACGGGTCGCGGCCGGATGGAGACGATCTTCGACACGCTGGCCCGGGTCCAGGAACAGCCCAGTGAGGAGTAGGGGTGCCGGAAGGGCAGGCGCGGCCGGGGGGCACGTTCGTTGAACGGATCTCTATCGTCACGTACAATGCAGAGCATCCCAAGCACGAGCCGAGAACCGGTTGGAACGGTGGCATGACCAGTCAATGAGCGACAAGCTCACCCCCATGTTCCAGCAGTGGAGGGCAGCCAAAGAACAGCACCCCGAGGCGATTCTGCTGTTCCGCATGGGTGACTTCTACGAGTTGTTTGGCGAGGACGCCGTGGTCGCCTCGCGGGAGTTGGAGCTGACGCTGACGGCGCGAGCCTCCAGCAAGGACAACCCCATCCCGATGTGCGGGATGCCCCACCATGCCGTGCAGCGGTATGTCGCCCAGCTTATCGAGAGGGGCTACAAGGTCGCGCTCTGCGACCAGATGGAAGACCCCAAGAAGGCGAAGGGGTTGGTCAAGCGGGAGGTCACCCGGGTGCTGTCGGCAGGCACGCTCCTCGAAGATGAGATGCTGGAACCGGGTGCCAACAACTTCCTGTGCGCGCTTACGGCGCAAGAGCGCACCTACGGGCTGGCCGTGGCGGACGTGTCCACGGGGCAGTTCTTCGTCACGGAGCTGGCGGCCAACGGCGGTGTCGAGCCGGTAGTCGAGGAACTCGCCCGACTGCAGCCGGCGGAGTGCCTGCTCTCGGCGGCGTTGCTGGAGCGGGACGGGCTCAGGCCCGCGCTGCAGCGGTCGGTGTCGGCGCCCCTCACGGAGTTCCACCTGGACCCGTTGTCGCTCCACTCGCCCACGGAACGCCTGACGCGCCACTTCGGCACCACCTCGCTCCGCGGCTTCGGCTGCGAGGAGATGCCGGCCGCCATCGAGGCGGCGGCGACGGTGCTGGACTACCTGCAGCAGCATCAAGTGGCCGCGGCGCAGCACATGCGGAGCCTGACGGTCTACTCCACCGAGGCGTTCATGCTGCTGGACTCCGCCTCGCGGACCAACCTCGAATTGGTGCGGTCGCTGCGCGACGGCGGCACGTATGGCACGCTGCTCTGGCTGCTCGACCGGACGTGCACCTCCATGGGGGCGCGCCTGCTGCGACAGTGGCTCCTGCAGCCGTTGGTGGACGTGACACCCATCCGGCGACGGCTCGAGGCCGTTGGGGAGCTGCACCAGAGCCGCCTGCGCCGCGAAGAGCTGCAAGAGAAGCTCGGCCAGGTGCGCGACTTGCAGCGGCTGGTGGGCAAAGCGGCGACGGGGACGGCGAACGCCCGCGACTTGGTCGCCCTGCGGAGTTCGCTGGGTCAACTGCCCGGCGTCGCTGAGCTGCTGACAGGCGAGCGCTGCGAGGCGTTGGCGAGCTGTCGCGACCGGACCGACGCCTGCCCCGAGCTGCACGACCTGCTGTGTCGGGCGCTGTCGGACGAGCCGCCGGTGGGCGTCCGCGAGGGCGGGCTGATCCGGGACGGCTACAACCCGCAGCTCGACCAACTCCGCTCCTCCAGCGGCGAGGGCAAGACGTGGATCGCCGAACTGGAGAGCACGGAGCGGGACCGGACGGGGATCAAGTCGCTCAAGGTAGGCTTTAACTCGGTGTTCGGCTACTATATCGAGGTCACCAAGCCCAACCTGTCCCAGGTGCCGGAGAACTACATTCGCAAGCAGACCCTCGCGAACGGCGAGCGGTTCATCACGCCCGACCTGAAGGAGTACGAAGCCCGGGTGCTCGGCGCCGACGAGAAGGCGGTGGAGCTGGAGTACGACCTATTCTGCGAGGTGCGGGACCAGGTTGCTCGGGAGGCGTCGCGCATTCTCACCACGGCCGCCGCGCTGGCGGAGCTGGACGTGCTCACCTGCTTCGCCGACCTGGCAGCCCGCAACCGCTACGTCCGCCCGGAGGTGGACGACAGCGCCGGCATCCTGCTCAAAGACGGCCGCCACCCGGTGGTCGAGCACACCCAGGAAGAAGCGTTCGTCCCCAACGACGTTCGGCTGGACGACACGGAGAACCAGCTTCTCATCATCACCGGGCCCAACATGGCGGGCAAGTCCACCTATCTCCGGCAGACGGCGCTCATCGTGCTGATGGCGCAGATCGGCTCCTTCGTGCCCGCCAGCGAAGCGAAGATCGGCGTGGTGGACCGGCTGTTCACCCGCGTCGGCGCGCGCGACGATCTCTCCACCGGCCAGAGCACCTTCATGGTGGAGATGCACGAAACGGCGAACATCCTGCACAACGCCACCCACCGCAGCCTGGTCATCCTCGACGAGATCGGCCGCGGCACCAGCACCTTCGACGGCTTGAGCCTCGCCTGGGCGGTCAGCGAGTACCTGCACGACCTGGGCGCGAAGACGCTGTTTGCGACACATTACCATCACCTGAACGAACTGGGCGAGCAACTTCCGCGCGCCCGGAACTACCGCGTGGAAGTGAAGGAAAAGGGCGACGACATCGTCTTCCTCCGGCGCATTGTCCCCGGCGGCACCGACCGCAGCTACGGCATCCAGGTCGCTCGCCTGGCCGGCTTGCCCCACGAAGTCATCGAGCGCGCCAAGCAAGTGCTTTGGACGCTGGAAGAAGAGAAGAACATCGGCCAGGTCGCTCCGGCGGCCAGGCAGGTGAAGAAGGTTGAGACCCCGGTCCAGTTGAAGCTGTTCGAGCTGACGCCCCACCCCGTGATTGCGCTCTTGGGCGACCTCGACGTGAACCAGCTCACCCCTATCGAAGCCCTCGCCAAGCTGAGCGAACTGAAGAGCAGAGCAACAGAGACCGCT
>PEVN01000563.1:0-16820 GCA_002779825.1 Armatimonadetes bacterium CG06_land_8_20_14_3_00_66_21
TGCCTGCGCCAGCAGGTGGACGCCCTGTGGCTGCGGCCGCCAGGCCGTGGACCGATCCACCTGCTGGCGCAGGCGGCTACGGGTCCACTTGGTGGCGCAGGCGGCTACGGGTCCACTTGGTGGCGCAGGCGGCTACGGGGCCACTTGGTGGCGCAGGCGGCTACGCGGGTCCACCTGCTGGCGCAGGCAGCTACGCGGGTCCACCTGCTGGCGCAGGCGGCTACGGGGCCGCTTGATGGCGCGCGCAGCTACGACTGCTCCATCGCTTCCTTGTTCACCCAGCACCGTGGCGGCTCGCCGCGGGTGAACCGGTCCACGTCTTCGACAATGTTCTTGCGGATGGTCCAGTTTGCTTCTTCGGACGCCCACGCGAGGTGGGGCGAGAGGAGGGCGTTCTCCAACTCGAACAGCGGGTAGTCCGGCGGTGGCGGCTCCACGTCGAACACGTCGATGGCGGCGCCGGCAATCCGGTTGTTGCGGAGGGCGTCGGCCAGTGCGTCGTGGTCGACCACGGGGCCGCGGGAGGTGTTGATGAGGTAGGCGGTGGGCTTCATCAGTGCCAGCGTCGCCGAGTTGACGAGATGCCGCGTGTCGTCATTCAGGGGGGTATGGCAGGTGATGAAGTCAGCGTTGCGGAACACCGTCTCGCGGTCAACCAGCCCGATGCCGAGACCAGCAGCACGCTCCTGGGAGAGGTACGGATCGCAGATGAGGAACTCGAATCCGAAGCTCTGGAGCTTGCGATACACTGTGCTGCCCACGCGACCGCAGCCGACAATGCCAACGGTCTTGCCGGCCATGCGATAGAGCGGCATGACGCTGCTGAAGTCCCACGCAGCAGCGGCGCTGGACTGCTCAAGGCATTTGCGGCCGAGGAACAGCTTCCGCGCCAGCCCGAACAGCAGCGCGATGGCGTGCTCCGCGACCTCCTCGACGCAATAGTCAGGCTGGTAGCCGAACAGGATGCCTGCGTCAGTCAGCGCTGGCACGTTGACGTTGTCGTAGCCGATGCCGTGCCGGATGAGCAGCTTGCACTTCTCCCACTGGGCGACCAACTCGGGCGTGATGGGTGCCATGTTGACAAGGATCACGTCGGCGTCTCTCGTCGCGTCGGTAAGCTCTTCCAGCGGCGCAGTCTTCAGTTGGTGCGCGGCGAACTCCACGCCACGCTTCTTCATTTCCTCAGCTTCCCAGTCGAGGTTGTCCTCGATGTAATCGGTTACGACGAATCTGGTGTCGGACATGGTCGCTTCGGTCTCCTTGGTGCGGCCGGGCTTCAGGGTTCTACCTTGATGGTCATGCCCGTCTGAGCTGATTCGTAGATTGCTTCCACGACTTTCAGTGCCTTCACGCCGTCTTCTCCGCTGATAGCGACGGGCTTGTCATTCCGGATGCAGTCTACGAAGTCGCGCAGGAAGTGCACGCCGAGGATCCCGCAATAGCCGGGGGCGGACTGCAGCTCAAAGTCGAGTTGGCGACGCGGCGCGGAGGCGTAGTCGGACTGGTCGCTACAGACGAACAGCGTCTCCTGCACACCCTCAAAGGACGGGCTCCAGGACAGGGCGCCCTGGGTACCGCGAAGCGACAATTGCAGGTCGCGACCGTGCGGGTAAGCGTCGGGAACGGTGTAGCTGATGTCCAGAGCGATGCAAGCGCCCTTGCTGAACGAGAGGATCGCGAAGGAGTTGTCCTCGGTGTCGTACTCCTGGTTGATCTTGACGTTCTTGCCGACGACCTCAACCACCTCGTCATTGAGGATCCATCGGTACAGGTCGATCCAGTGGACGCCAAGGTTGTACATGGGGCCGCCGCCGCTCAGTTCGCGCTTGAGCATCCACTCTGCCTTGCCGTCGATATACCGGTTCAGCCGGCCGGCGGCGCACCGTCCTTCGCCGCCCACTGGCTGGCCCAGCAGACCGGACTCGAAGAGGCGCTTCATCTCCCGGGCGACGGGGTGGTACCGCCACAGATAGGGCGTCGTCAGCTTGACGTTCGCCTGATTTGCCGCACCGACGAGCCATTCGGCTCCCTCCACCGTGGAGGCCATCGGTTTCTCAACGAGGACGTGGATGCCCCTCTCCGCGCAGGCGATAGCGGCGTCCGGCATTTCCACGTGGGGCAGGAAGATGACAGCAACATCGAGCTCCACTCGCTCCAGCATGGTTTGCCACGACGCGCAGGTGCGGATGCCGTGTTCCTGTTGGAAGGCTGCCCGAACCGCGTCGTCGGTGTCGGCGGCCGCGACGACGGTCGTGCCCTCCACCTGGGCGAAGAGCGGCAGGTAGCTGGCGGGGTGAAGGTGACGGAGGCCGAGGATGCCGATTCGGAGGTCGTTGGTCATGGGATTCTCCTGCGAAGGGCAGTCGGACCGATCGGACGGATCAGACGGATCGGACAGCTAGTAGCTACGCGATCCTGGGGATCTCCACTTCGGCGCCCTTCTTCTCGGCGGAGACGTACGCGGCGTAGATGGTTGCCATGCAGTCGATCCCCAGATCCAGGTCGCACTGCGGTGTTCCACCGTTCGCGGCGCACTCGAGGAAGTCCTGCATTTCCCAGTAGTACCCCATGGTGAAGTTCTCGTCGGGCGCGCAGGGCGACCAGCCGATCTTGGTGCTGATCTTCTCCACAGTGTAGACGTCCTGGAAGGCCGGTTGGTCGGGCGTGTAGAGGTCCATCAGGTCGTTGGGGTTGAGGCGACAGCGGACGCGGTGATTGTTGGCGAAGACTTCGAGGTAGTCGTAGATGCCGCCGAGCACCATCTCGCACGTCAGCACGTCGGCGACGGTGCCATCATCGAAGGTGATGTGCATGAAGCCGTAGTCCTCGATGTCGCGGTAGTCGGTGCGGATGAAGCCCTTGTCGTCGTAGTTGGGCAGGCGGGTGATCTCGTGGATGCGGGCGGACACAGTGGCCGGGCGGAGGGGCTGCCCGGTGCGGGTGAGACCCTCTACCCGCTTCAGGTAGAGAATCGCCCCGTACGGATGGCAACCTTTGCCAACCAGCGAGCCGCCGCCGGCGAACTTCCAGATGCCGTAGACGGGCGATGCCGAACCGTTGTGGGACTCTTCGCCGAGCATGCGGAGAATCTGCGCGCCGGTCTTCTCCAGCACGTCACGCTCCTTCTGAACGGAGGGGGCGTAGACGAAGTTCTCGGCGTATCCACAGACGACGCCGGCCTTGTCTGCGGCGTCGCGCAGCTCGCCCATGCTCTGCATGACGGCATCCAGCATCGGCTGCTTGGGCGCCTGGTTCCCGTAGAAGCTCGCCTGGGCAGCGTCGTCGGCCGGGCCGAAGCAGCCGGTCAGCGGTTTCTCGATGAGGACATGCTTCCCGGCCCGCAGAGCCGCCAGCGCCTGCGGCTGGTGCGCGTAGGGCGGGGAGCAGATGTCGAGCAGGTCGATGGAGTCCAGCATGTCCTCCACCGAGTCAAAGGCCTTCAGCCCGCGCTGCGCAGCGAACGCCTCGCGACTCTCCTTGCGGAGGGAGGTGACGCCGGCGATCTCGACGTGGACGCCGTGGACGCGCTCAAGGCACTCCACGTGGTAGTTGGCGGCGAATCCGGCGCCGACGATTCCTGCGCGAATGGGCTGCATGCGAACGACTCCTCTGGAAGAAGTGGCAATTCTACTCAGGTTGACATGCCGGGGCAACGGCTGGCCAAACGAGACCGGAAGGAATGAGTGTCGCGACAGGGAACCCTTGACTGCCGGGAACGCGGAGTCCTGTCGTTGGCCGCGCGCCCACTCGCAAGCGGGGCAGCCGTCGCAGATTTCTGCCACCCGGGGGGAGCACTGCTATGAGCACAGAGAAGAGCCTGACCTGGAAGGAGCGGCTGTTTGGCTTCCGGGTCCAGGAGCCGGTTCAGTCCGTCACTCTGCGGCACTTCGCTCGCGAGACGGATGGCGCTGTGACGCGCTTCCACCTGCGCGTTGACCCTGACGGCGGCGGGCTGCTGCTGGCGAACGCGGCCAATGCGTGCCGCCTGTCTGCGTCGGGCACCGTGATGGCAGCGGGCGTCCTGAACGGAGCAGACGACGATGGCATCCTCGCCGAGTTGGCGGGTCGATTCCGCGGCGTGGACCAAGCGGCTACGGGCGAGCACCTGCGCGAGCTTCGAGCCGCCATCGACGCCCTTGCCACCCCCCACGACAACTACCCCATCACCAACTTCGACGACTCCGAGTTGTCGCCCCATGCGCGGCAGTTGGGGGCGCCTTTCCGCGCCGACCTGCCGGTGGCCGATCCGGAGCGGGTGCTGCCCCTGCTGTCGAGGCTGTGGGAGGTCGGCATCCCCCATGTGTGTTTCGTTGCGCTCCCTGACGTGCGGAAAGAGTGGTTGGTCCGCCTTGTCGAGCGCGCGGGAGACTTGGGGATGATCTGCGGCGTTCGAGGCACTGCGACGGGTTTCGGCGATGCGGAGACGGTCCACGCGTTGGCGCAGGCCGGGGTGGACCACCTGACCTACACGCTCTGCCTGCCGGCCGAGATGCATGCGGAGTTGCTGGGCGAATCCCCCGCGACCGGCCTCCAGGCGCTGGATCGGGCGCTCGCAGAGGACGTGTGCCCGGTGGCTCAAGTGCCGTTGTTGGCGACGTCCACCCCGGCTCTGGAAGAGACGATCTCCCTGCTCGCCGGGCGCGGCATCCGCAACCAGTCGTTCTTCGCCATCGCCGAGCGCGAAGACGAGGAGGCGGCGGTGCTCTCCGCCTGGGAGTTGCCGCCCGTGGCCACGCGGATCGAGGAAGCTGCGACTGCGGGCGCCGTGCGGTTCCTGTGGGAGGTGCCGGTCCTGCGGCGCCCCGAGGTGCCTCTCGCCCGACAGGTGCGTGCCGGTCCGCGGGCTGCCGGTGATGTGTCGATTCGCGTGCAGCCCGACGGTTCGGTGATCCCGCCACGCGGCAAAGCCGAGCCGGCCGGCAACCTGCTGACGAACTCCTGGGAGGAGATCTGGAACCACCCGGCGTTCCGAACGTTCCGGGGGAAGGTCGAGTCGCCGGAACGCTGCGACCGCTGTCCGGGTCTGGCGATCTGTGCGGCGGCTTGCCCGGCAGAGGCGGAGAGCTGGGCGGACGACTCTGGGAGGGAGGTGTAGACAATGAAGCGACTCTCACCCCTCCGGTTGATCTGCGCTGTTCTGGCGGCCCCCGCGTGGTCGCAGGACTACTCGTTCTCGGTTCCCAACGTCCAGTTTGAGGTGGCGATCCAGCCGGACGCCTCGGTGGTACTGAAGTACGGGTTCTTCTTCCAGAACGGCCCCGGGTCCCACGCCATCGACGTGGTCGACATCGGGCTGCCCCACGGCAACTACGACTTCACGAACATGAGCGCTTCGTCCCAAGGCGTAGCGCTGACGGACATCCGCCGCTCGCAGTACGTGAACCCGGGCGTCGAGGTGCACCTGGGCGGCCAGGAGGTCCCCCCGGGCGGATCCGGCACGGTGTCCTTTCAGTGCACGATGCCCGACTTGGTGTATCAGGACACGACCAAGAAGGACAACGCTTCGCTGCGGATCACGCCAACCTGGTTCGGGAGCAAGTACGTCACCGGGACGACGACGCTGCAGATTGCTGCGCACCTGCCGGCAGGCGTGGGCGCGGAGGAGGTCGTATATCAACTCAACCAGCCGTTCGCCGGCAAGGCGCTCTACCAGGGCCACGTGGTGGCGCATTGGGCATTCGCGAATGTTCGGCTCGACGGTCCGCACATGGTGGGGCTTTCGTTCCCCAAGCGCGGAATGACCCGGGTCGTCGCGATGTCGCCGTGGCAGATGCTGGCGAAGTGGTTCACCGAGAGCATTGTCCTGCCCTTCACGAACAGCGAGTCCGCGCAGATCGTCTCCGGACTGCTGTTCCTCGTCGTGCTCGCGGTGACCTGGGTGCGGTTTGCCGGCGGCACGGGTGGTTGCTTGCTGCTGGTTCTGCTCCTGGGATCGCTCGGCGTGGCCGCTACGCTGCCTGCCGTGCACTTGCTGAGCTGGCCGGTGCTGATCCTGGTGGTTGTGGCGGTGGAGCGCTCGCTCCGTTGCCGCAAACGCAAGTACTTGCCGCCCATCATCTCAGTGGAGGGCGGCGGGATCAAACGGGGGCTGACTGCGCCCGAGGCGGCGGTGATCCTGGAGCTTCCGCTGAACAAAGTGCTGACGCTGGTGGTCACCGGGCTGCTCAAGAAGGGGCTTGTAGAGCAAGTCGCCGAGAACCCGCTACGCCTCCGCGTGAAGGACCGGTACAAAGCGGAAAAGCAGGCTCGGCTGGACAACGCCCAGGAAGACGGCATTGTTACCCACAACTACGAACACGCATTCCTGGACGCCCTGGCCCGCGAGAGTGACCGGCCGGTCTCGGAGATCGACGTTGAGGCGCCCATGCGCGAGTTCATCAGAGGCACCGCGCAGAGGATGAAGGGCTTCAACCTGGAGCAGACAAGGGAGTACTACCGGAGCCTCATCGCCAAAGCCTGGAAGGAGACGGAGGCCATCGGAGAGATCCCGGAACGGGAGAAGAAGATCGACAAGCACCTGGAGTGGTTGGTGCTGGAAGACGACTTCGACGGCCGCTTCCGGCGCTGGTCGCGGAGCGGGTACGACTACTACCCGCCGTGGTCGCGGCCGGTGGTTGTGTCTACCTACGGCCCCAGTTCGGCGCCGGTGTCGGTCCCGGCTGGGATGCCGTCTCCGGCTCCATCGGTGGGCGGCCGAACCTCCTTCGGCGACGTGGCGACCTCGTTCGTCGGTTCGGCTGAGAATCTGATGGGGAGTACCGCGGTGCACCTGGACCCGGTCTCGCTGGGAACCGGCCAACCGGCGGGGGGCGTGGTGGACCTCTCCGGGTTCGACAAGGTCGCCGGCGACTTCTTTACGGCACTGTCGCAGTCGAGCGGCGGAGGGGGAGGCGGAGGCGGTGGGTGTGCCTGCGCGTGTGCCGGCTGCGCGTGTGCCTGTGCGTGCGCCGGCGGAGGGCGGTGAGGTGTTGGCGATCCGGCCGACCGTGCTGGCGGAACACGACCTTACTCATGCCCCCAGGCCTCACCTGCCTGCGCCGGAACTGACCGCGAAACAGGCGGCATGGTTGGCGGGGCCCCGGGCTCGGCTGCTGCGAAGGGCCGACATCGCCCGGCGCGAGCGCGTGCTGGACTTGGGTTGCGGTTGGGGTCAGGTGACCGAAGAGCTTCAACGGCGGTGCGGCGGGGGAGTGGTCTCGCTGGACTGGGAGATGGCGGCTCTGACCACAACGAGCAACCGCGTCTCCGACGCCTCTCCGGTGTGCGCTGATGGCCGTAGGCTTCCCTTCCGTTCTGGGTCGTTCGACCTCGTGTTCTCCCAGAACGCCCTGCTATGGATGGGGCGACCTGCAACCTGGACAGTACATGAGGTTGCGAAGGTGTTGGCGCCCGGCGGTGTCCTGGCTGCCCTTGAGCCGGATTTCGGCGGAATGATGGAGTACCCCAGGGCTATTGCAGCTCGCGAGCTGTGGATCGCTGCCCTCTTCAGGGCTCGGGCAGACCCGTTCATCGGTCGCCACCTTCCTCCGTGGCTCAAGAAATGGGGCTTCTCCGTCAGCGTTGAGTTGGTTCCCGGCGTGCAGCCTCCCCAGCCGGAGCGCTTTGAGCTCCTTGCCGGGCTTCCATTCAGCCTCGACCAGCGAGAGCAGCTCGGCCGGATCCGTGCTCGCGCGGAGGCGACCCCCAACCAGTTGGTGCATCTTCCATACTTCCTGATCCTCGCCACGAAAGGCACAGCAACATGAACGTCCTCCTCATCCTCTCCGACACACTGCGCAAGCACTACTGCCGTTGCTACGGCTACAACGACTGGGTGCAGACTCCCTACATCGACGCCCTTGCCGAGCGCGGAACGCTGTTCACCAACTACTACTGCGGCAACTTCCCGACGCGGCCGATGCGCAAGGACCTGCACTCCGGGCGGTTCACCTTTCCGTATACGGCCTGGGGCGGCAACTGGGATCAGGGCGAAGTTCCGCTGGCGGCTGTCCTCAGAGCGCAGGGCTGCAACACGGCGCTCATCGGTGACACGCCCTCCAACGGCGGGTTTGAGGAGGGCTTCGATCACTTCGAGGTCATCCCCGGCCAGAATGGTCTCGACGGGGAAGACACATATCCGCTGCCGGCAGACCCACGCAAGCTGCGGATTCCTGTTTCGCGAGTTCAGCGACTGCTCCGCAAAGTCGCGCACCGGCAGGGCGAGGAAGACACATTGGTCGCGCGCAGCATGAGGCGCGCTCGGGTTTGGCTGGAGCAGCAGTACAAACGCTCTGAGCCGTTCTTCCTGTTTGTGGATACGTTTGATCCGCACGAGCCGTGGGACCCGCCGCAGTACTACCTCGATCGGTATGATCCCGACTACATGGGCGACGAGCTGCTGGAGCCGGCCTACGAGCCGGCAGACTACGCGACTCCGGCTGAGATTGAGCACATGCGGAAAATGTACGCGGCGGAAGTGTCGCTGGTGGACAGGTGGATCGGCTACCTGCTGTCGGCGTTGGACGACCTCGGTCGCCGGGACGACACGCTCGTCCTGCTGACCACCGACCACGGCTTCTACCACGGTGAGCACAACCTCATCGGCAAGCTGCGACTGGACCGGGAGAACAAGATCTGCGGGCGTTGGCCGCTGTACGACACCATCGCTTCGGGGCCGCTGGTTATCGCTGGGCCCGGAATCCCGGCGGGGGAGCGGCGTGACTGCTTCGTCCAGCCGGCGGACCTGATGCCCTCCATGCTGGAGTACGTCGGGGCGCCCCTCCCCGCAACCGTGCAGGGGAAGTCCGTCAAGCCGATCATCGAGGGGCAGGAGGAGAAGCTGCGGGAGGCTGCGGTCAGTAGCTGCAACTTCCTCCAAGATGACGAGGTCCGCTCACCCAGTTCGTTCCGGACGCGCGACCATCTCTACGTGTACGGTGGCGACGAGTGGCAGAGCGAACTGTACGACCTGCGTGCTGATCCCGAAGAGACTCGCAATGTCCTCGGTGACAACGTAGACCTCGCCCGCGACTTGCACCGGCAGTACCTGGAGTTTCTCGGCGAGATCCAGTGTCCGCCGGAGCGGATCGAGGGGCGGCGAGAGTTCCGGCCGCAGCGCCGGGCCGACGTGCCATACGTGAAGGTGCTGTAGACGAAGGGATCGTCGCTTGGCGAGGTGGGCTCGCGCGCTTGGGTTCACCTGCGGGCGTGCGTGTGCTAAACTGAGAGCGGTCATGTTCTTGAGGTTCCCGGTCTCCTCACGGACCCGCCCCTGCAGGGGAGGCTCGGGCAACGGGGCGACACCGACGGACTTGAGGTGAACTGCATTGCACACGATTATTGATGACAACATGCGCGCGCAGTTGACGGAGTTGGATCCGCAGCCCGGCGACCTCGTGACCGTCAAGTACGCTGGCGGCGCGCACTCCATCACCGTCGTGGGAGTGTTCGGCAAGTCCCTGAACGCGCCGTATGTTGTGCAGAGCAACGGCGAACACTTCGCCCTCCGCCCCAAGGTCGTCTTCACCAAGAGCGAGTACGAGTTCTCCTCCATCGACGTGGCGATCTTCACCCAGCGCCAGCAGTTCGTGCGGGAGGTCGAGCAGAAGGGCGTGAAGCTTCCCTTCGAGTTGAGCACGCGGGCAAACGAGCACGACCCCGCCGCGCCCAAGCGCTACGGCGGCGAAGCCTCTGCGCGGATGGAAGCCCGCGTTAAAGACGCGCTCGAGTCGGCGGAGGACCCGCGAGACGCGCTTCTGGACATCCGGGCGAAAGTGCGGCAGCGGCGAGGAGCATAGGTCCTCTGCCCGGGTCCGTTACACTTCGTGCTCAGGTCAGTTACACTAAGGTCCGGCGAAGTGGACCGAGCGGCCGCGGCGGCCTCGGCTCAGTCGAGGCCGGCGAGGAAAGTCCGGCCTCCGCAGGGCAGGACGCTGGGTAACCCCCAGGCGCCGCAAGGCGATGGAAAGTGCCACAGAAACATACCGCCCACGGTGATTTCAGATTGCGGATTTCAGGTCTCAGATTGTGCCTCCGGCACGAGCGCCGCGATCCGGTCCAATCTGAAACCTGCAATCTGAGATCACCGTGGGTAAGGGTGAAATGGTGCGGTAAGAGCGCACCAGTTCCGGCGGTGACGCCGGAAGCTGGGTAAACCCCGTTCGGAGCAAGGTCAAATAGGAGGGGGATGACGCTGCCCGCCGACCCCTCGGGTTGACCGCTACAGGCGTGCGGTAACGCACGTCGAAGATAAATGGCCGCTTCCGCCCGCAAGGGCGCCAGACAGGAGCCGGCTTACAGGTCCACTTCGCCACAATAGCCCGCGCTCGCTTCGGGGGGCGGGCTATTGTGTTACGGGACCCATGGCGTCCCCGCTCAATGCTGTTCGGCACAGAGCACACCAGCTCGGAGCTGACCTTATGATCCGCCCAGTCACTGCCAGCCTGATTCTCCTCGGTGTCCTCGCTCTGAGGTTGCCGCACACAGTTGCAGAAGGAGTCGCGCAGATGAACGAACACGAAGCGTTTGAGCTGTTTGTCGCCCCGGTCGGACCGCAGAACCCGCGCAACAGCGAAGCAGCGATCATCGCCCTCAACGACGGTTCGTTGTTGCTGGGGTGGACCGAGTTCTACGCCGGGAGCGGGGCCGACCACGGACCGGCCCGCCTGTCGGGGAAGATCTCGACCGATGGCGGGCGGACCTGGAGGGAGCAGTACACGCTGGTCGAGAACGATGGCGGCTGCAACGTGATGGAGGTCAACTTCGCGCGGCTGAAGACGGGAGCGCTCGCGCTGTTCTACTGTCAGAAGAACACCGAAGCGACTGACTGCCGGATCATGAAGCGCACCTCCAGCGACGAGGGTCGGACGTGGGGCGACGCCGTGCAGCTCAGCCCCGGCGGCAAGTACACGGGGCTGACCAACGGCAGGTGCATTCGGCTGCGCACCGGCCGGCTGCTGCTGGAGGCGTGGGAAGGAGGCGACGGCTACTGCTGCCTCTCCGACGACGAGGGAGAGACCTGGCGCGACAGCCAACGAGTCCGGCCGGCGGACGGACCAGGCTACGAGCCCGCGTGCGTCGAGCTGAAAGACGGTCGGGTCATGATGCTCATGCGAACAGGGCTTGGCGGGCAGTACAAGAGTCTCTCAGCGGATGGCGGGGAGACGTGGAGTGCGCCGGTGCCCACCCCCCTCGTCGGCACAGCAGCGCCGGTGGCGGTGAGCCGGATCCCGACGACAGGCGATCTCCTCGCGATCTGGAACCACAACCCCGGAGCCGGGAAACGCAACCCTCTGACGGCCGCCGTGTCCAGCGACGAAGGCGAGACGTGGGAGCACTTCCGGAACCTGGAAGAGGCGCCGGATGACGCCTGGGCGTACCCGGCGGCCACGTGGGTCGGCGATCGCGCGCTCCTCACGTACTTCAACTACAAGGGCGGGCTTTCGCTGAAGCTCAGAAGCGTCCCCGCAGCGTGGTTCTACGAGTAGCCCTCAGGAGAGGTCGACCATCAGCCACAGGTCCGGGCCCGCGTGCGCGAGCTTCCGGGGGAAGCCGCCGCGGAGCCACTCCATGTACCGAACCAGTTGGGCAAGTTCCGCCGCCACGCCGGGGTGGCGGGTCAACTCCTCCAGCACCCGTTGCGCCGTCACCGGCTGCAGGGCCGCAACGACGTCCAGGATCAGGTTGCTGTTCTCTTCGGTGAGCTTGGTCAGGTCAGTCATCTGCGGGCTGTTGGCGGAATGAAGTGCGGGGGCCGGGTGCCCCGGTTCCCGCGGAGGTCAGTGGCCCTCGGTCTGCTCGATGGCGCTCCGTAGGGCGTCGGCAACACGCTTGGCCGCGTCCTCGCTGATCATGCACGGAGTGTTGACCAACCGCGGCAGCAGCGCCTCGGCATTCGGGCAAAGACCGTCGCGGTACTCATAGCTGCCCTTGTAGTAGGGGCAGTCATGCAGGGGGCAGCCCTTGTTCTGGTAGGCCATGGGTTGCTTGAAGAGCTTGTACTTGTAGGCCGGGACCTGAGTGAAGCCGAGGGTGAAGTTCTCGCCTGTGCCGAACAGAGCCTGCTTGAAGGGCTCCAACTCAATGCCTTTCCGCTCGCCCTGGAACAGGAATGAGAAGATATACGGCGAGTTGCCGCAGCCCGGCTTGACTGCCCGCGGCTGAAGCCAGTCGCAGTCGGCGATTGCTTCCGAGAGCACGGCGTAGGACCGCCGGTACTCCTCCAGGTAGCCGTTGACTCGCGCCAACTGCGCCAGGGCAATCGCGGCCTGCATCTCGGTCATCCGGAAGACCGTGGCCAACTCGGGGGGCGACTCGCCGAAGCAGGTGACGCTGCGCAACCTGTTGGCCAGGTTGTCGTCATCTGTCAGCGCCATGCCGCCATCCCCGCAGGTCATGTGCTTGCCCGAGCAGAAGCTGAACACGCCAATGTGTCCCCAAGTCCCAACGTACTTCTCTTTGTACGGCAGGAACATGGCGTGGGCACAGTCCTCAATCAGGACGACGCCGTGCTCGTCGGCGAGCGTCCGCAGGGCATCGACTTCCGCCGGCAGCCCCCACAAATGGGTGGCGAAAACCGCTTTCGTGTGGGGGGTGAGATTCTGGCGTGCCGACTCCGGGTCCATCAGCCAGGTGTCTTCGCACACGTCGGCCCAGGTGGGGTGTGCGTTCTGCCAGAGAGAAGCAATCGCGTGGAACTGCACCAGCGGATCGCAGATCACCTCATCGCCCGCCCCAGCACCGGCGGCATAGCACGCCGAGATCAGGAGCGACATGGCGGAGTTGGCAGCGACGGCGTGCTTGGCGCCGAACGCCTCGGCGAACGCCGTCTCCAGCTTGCCGAGGTAGCCCGCTTGCTGCCCGGAAAGATGCCTCGAGTCCAGCACGTCCTGGAGGTATTCCAGCTCCTTGCCTTCGAATCGGTCTATTCCCACGGTGTTCCTCTCCTTGGTTTGTCTGTCGCTCAGGGCGCGATCACAGAAACCACGCCGCTCTCCACGTCGGCGATGAGTTCACGTAGGGTCATGAACCGCACCTGGTATTCCTCGCGGGCCGCCCGCAGCAGCCTGCTCAGCAACTCGCGCGCCAGCGGTGAATCGGAGCCGACTTCCTGCACGTGGCAGATCAGCACGAACACCCCGCAATTCTCGTATACGCGGCGCAGGTCGTCCACGGCAAGCGCCAAGTGCGGCTCGATCATGTCCGGGGTGAGCCGCCAAGCATACTCGCTGATCATGGGCAAGCAGACGATGCTGTCAGTCAGCTTATACGGCGCCGGTGGAACGTCGGGGTCCCAGTCGCCGGGATCGTCGTACTCGCCGACGATGTACTTCCAGCCGCGGGGATCAACCACCTTGTTGGACACGTAGCGCATGCCCACCTCGGCCAGTGCTTGGTACAGCTCGGGAGATTCGGAGAGCGCACCACCACGGAACGCCTGTGGTCTGCGTCCGAAGGCGCCCTCGAAGATCCCCAGAGCGGTCTCCAGCTTCTCGACGAATAGGTCTCGACGCCATAGATGACCGAACTGCTGCTGGGCGGCTCTGAGCGAGCCCTCGGCGTCCGACCCACCCAACGCGCGCACGAAGTCGGGGTACGGGCCGAACTCGCAGGTGGCGTGATCCAGCCCGTGAAGCTGGCAGTCGTTGCCGCGGGCCTCGGAGTCGTGCAGCGCCTCAAGCCACTCAGCCGACTCGTCGAGCCGCCAAGTGTCGCCGGCCCGAGGGACAACGAAGAAGCTAACGGGCGCTCCTTCCGCCTCGAAGAACGCCTCAGTCCTGTGGAACTGCTCCAGGTCTCGGATGAGACCACCGGGGTCGTCCACGGTGACGACGAACCGGCTGACGGGTTTGTCTGCACCAGCCATGTCTACAACCACCTCAGGGGTGAGCGATGGCGCCCTGGGCCAATAGCGGGAAGGACCTGTTGCTTGGATCAAGGCTCGGGATTGTGGGTCTTCAGCCCTGCGGTGTCAAGTGACGGGGGGACAGTGGTCCCGAACCAGGCGGCAGTCGTACAGCCTGTTCCAGCCGATGACGGGGGATGGGTGGGCGATGGCGAGGAGGTAGGGGGCAGCCCCCGGCTGCCAGCCGTCAGCTTGTGTAAGACGGCTGTCTGCGCAACAATTGCATTCAGAACCATCGATGTAAGGGAAGACGTTGGCATGCCATCGACTATCGACACCACGATTCGTCTGAAGCCTCATCTGCACCGGCAGGCTGAGGAAGCGTCACGCGCAATGGGTTTGGGCGCGGTCAGTGACCTCGTCGAGACGGTTCTGCGAGATTTCCTGGCTTCGCGCGACCTCCGCGCCAAGCACGCGCTGATGAGTCAGGCGGCACAGGACGAGGGCTATCGACGGGAGCTGCTGAAGGTCGGTCACGATTTCGCCAGCGCTGACAGCGAGGGTCTTGGAGACGACTACTGATGCGAGTCAAGCAGGGAGCCATCCACTGGGTCGATCTGAACCCGACGAGAGGACACGAGCAGCGCGGTCGCAGACCCGCGCTCATCCTGAGTCGGGATGAGATCAATCGGCTACCGCTGACGGTCCTCGTGATGCCCGGTACAGGAGCCGAGCATCTTGGCTCCGGGAGTCGCTATCCGACTGATCTGTGGGTCACGGCCGCTGAGTCGGGTCTGCCCAAGGATACAGTGTTCCTCGGTCTGCAGCTTCGGTCCGTGGAGGCAACGCGGATCGAGAGGAAGATTGGCGAACTCCCACCGCCCCGATTGGGCGAAGCCAAGGAGATCGTGCGATACCTCATCGGCGATGACGCGTGATTGACCGCATCTTCCGGCGGCAGCCGCACACGGACCCCTCTGACCGCGGAGACCGGCCGACGAACCGACTTGGCCCGCCGCCCCATCCCGTGGCACAGGTCGCCTGACCTGTGGCGCCAGCAGGTCTGTCCACAGGTTCGGCAACCTGTGCCACAGTGCAGGCCGGCGGTCCACAGTCCCGGGTCCCACCCGCCCCGCCCTTCTCCGTGCGCTCCGTTGACTCCTGGAACCCTGGAGTTCCTCCGTGGTGCCAGCCCTTCACCCCTCCAAGATCCCCGCGGCAGCATCCCGCTCGTCGAGAGCCGCCGGAGCAGCCAGTAGCCGCGCGATGGGCGCCTCGCGCAGCGCCCAGTCTCTTGCGGCAGGAAGGAAGCGACTGCTGGGCACCGAACTCCTGTCGAAGGCTTCCTCAGGGTCAACAGCCGTGGCGCTGAGCGCCGGCGGGTGGCTGGCGTTGCGGCCGCCGGAGATCGTGGAGCCGGAACCTGTTACCCCACGCGGGCAGACCATCTACGCAAAAGAGTCTCTCATGAACAGGCAAGTCAGATCCACTTGGTCTTCTGTACCAGCGAAGGTCGTGCTCGCCGCGCTGTTGGTTGTGTTGCCGGTTGCGCGCGGCAGCGCCGGCGACATCTATGTGAACCAGAACGCCACGGGCGCCAACAACGGGACGAGTTGGGCCAATGCCTACAAGGACCTCCAGCCGGCCCTCATCGCAGCCGTTAGCGGCGACACCCTCCGTGTCGCGCAAGGTGTCTACAAGCCGACGGCCGGCTACAGCCGCGCCCCAACCTTCCAGCTCAAGAACCGCGTGACGCTCTACGGTGGCTATCCCACCGGCGGAGGCACGCGCAATCCTGCGGCCAACGTCACCACCCTGAGCGGCGACATCGGCACGGTGGGAGACAACAGTGACAACTCCTATCATGTCGTCACCGGCAGAGAGACAGACAACACTGCCGTGCTGGACGGGTTTACCATCACGGGTGGCAACGCCAGTGGAGGAGACCCGGATGATCGCGGCGGTGGGATGTACAGCAAAGCCGGTAGCCCCACTGTGCAGAACGTCATCTTCACCGGCAACTCGGCTACCAATGACGGCGGCGGGATGTACGGCGGTGACCCGAGGCTGACGAACGTCACCTTCACCAGCAACTCGGCTACCAACGGCGGCGGGATGTACGACGGCTGCGCGGTGCTCGGCAGCGGCGGGACGCTGACGAATGTCACCTTCAGCGGCAACTCGGCCAGCTCCTCCGGCGGCGGGATGTACAACAAGGACAACTACTCGAGCCTGACAAACGTCACCTTCAGCGGCAACTCGGCTGGTAAGCACGGCGGCGGGGTCTACAACGACGGCAGCAACCCGAGGGTGCGCAACGCGGTCTTGTGGGGCAACACACCTAACCAGATAGGCAACCTGGGTGGCAGCGCACCCGTCGTCACCGACAGCGTTGTTCAGGGCGGATATGCGGCCGGCACGAACATCATCACTGCCGACCCTAAGCTCGGCACGTTGGGGTACTACGGCGGCTACACCCAGACGATTCCGCTGCTTGCGGGCAGTTCGGCCATTGACGGCGCCAATCCCGCCTACGCACCGACAACCGACCAGCGCGGCGTCACGCGCCCGCAAGGAGTCGGCGATGACATCGGCGCGTACGAGTCCTGCTCCACTGCACCGCCGACGTTGACCAGCATCACCCCTAACAACGGCGCGAACACCGGCCCCGTGGACATCACTAACCTGGCAGGTACCGGCTTCGTGACAGGCGCGACGGTGAAGCTGACCAAGGCGGGGCAGGGCGACATCGAGGGGATCAGTGTGACCGTGGTGAGTTCGACGAAGATCACCTGCAGGTTCGACCTGTCCGGTGCGGCGGCAGGTCCATGGAATGTGGTGCTGACGAACCCGGATACACAGGGCGGAACGCTGGCGAATGGCTTCACGGTGACCGCGCCGGGCTAACTGCTGTGCCAAGGTCTCATGACCTGGCACCCGTCCCGGCCGAAGGTCTGAAGGGGACCTGGAGACCTTCGGTCGGGAGCGCGGCGGGGTC
>PEVN01000563.1:16889-19204 GCA_002779825.1 Armatimonadetes bacterium CG06_land_8_20_14_3_00_66_21
TCGGGAGCGCGGCGGGGTCAGGAGACCCTCGCCGAGCGCGGTCAGGGGAGCCTCGCCGAGCGCGGTCAGGGGAGCCTCGCCGAGCGCGGTCAGGGGAGCCTCGCCGAGTGCAGTCGGGACACCCTCGCCGAGCGCGCGGCGATACCACTCATCCCTGCTTGACCAGGGCCAACGTTCTGTCGCGCCCTAGCAGAACCTCAGCCGACACGTCCGCCCCGGCAGAGGCGGTCCCTTTGCGCGTGGTGCGCCCCTTCACCGTCCAGCCGGCCGGCACCGTCAGCCGCACGCGCAGGTCGTGGTCGCCGTGGCTCACCAACTGCGCACTGGCGTTTGTCACCGTGATCTCCAGCACCACGTCTCGGAAGTGGATCTGGTTGACGCGCAACTCCGGCCACTCGGTAGGCAGTTGCGGGGCGAGCCCGAATCCGGCGGGGTCGGTCTGGAAGCCGAGGAACCCGTACAGCATGACCTGCGGTACGAGCACGCTCTCGAAGAACTCGCAGTCCATCCCCAACCCGCCGGGCGGGCCGCCGCCTTGCAGCGTGCCTCTGCCCGGGACTGCGTAGTACGCGCGGTAGCCACCTGCGGCGCGCACGTCATCAAACCAGTCCAGCGTGCGTCGCAAAGCCTTCCAGGCGTTGTCGGGACCGGCAGCCCTCAGCCTGGCCATCTGGTCGTGGAATGCGAACCCCAGCACGGCTCCGCCGTCTTGCACCTGTCCGCCCCAAGCAATGTCCTCCGGGTTCTGCCAGACGAATGAGTACCACTCCGTGTTGCGGCGGGTACTGGCTCGTGGGCCGAAGCGGAAGTGGTATAGATCGTCGCCGACAGAGGTGTCGCCCTCCACCAACCGGCGGCCGTCCAGCCAGTCGACGATGGACTTGGCTTGGGCGCTGGAGGCGAAGCCGTAGTACACCGCCTCGGCATTGACGAAGGTGTAGCCGTAGTCGTGGGCGGCGCCGTCGGCGTCGACGCAGGCGACGAAGCGGCCGGTGTCGGCATTCCAGAACAGCCGACTTGCACGCTCGCGAACGCTGTCGGCAAGCTGCTGCAGCCGGTGCGAGGACAGCCCGGCGTCGGGCGCCGCCAGCGCCCAGTCGGGGTGGGCGGCAATGTTCTGTTCCAGCCTACTCATGCGACGGAGCGCATCGTACAGGTAGATCGTCGCCAGGCAGTCCTTCCCGCTGAAAGGGAGCAGGTCCCAGTAGTTGGCGCCCACGCCGCGGCCGTAATGGAGCACCTTGCCGCCGTCGGCGTCGCGGCTCCACCCGGCGGTGCCTTCGTGCCCAACCCAGGGCACGCGCACACAGCCGTTCTCCTCGACCGCAAACTCGCGGAGGGCGAATGCCAAGGCCGCCCTCATCCGGCTGAGGTTCTCGCGCAGGAAGCTCAGGTCACCGGTCCAGTCGAAGTACTCCGTGCAGCCCTGCAGGTAGCAAGTGTTGTTCACCGGGTGGCGCGTGTCCACCGCGGTGAGGAGCCCTAACAGCCGGAAGGTCCCCCCCCGGGCGTTGTGGAAGGTGAAGCGGAGCCGCGTCAGTCGGCCCGTCCACTCGGGGTGTCGGTAGAGGGGCACGTGGGTGTAGCCGCCGCCTTGCACGTCCGGCTCCAGACCCAGGGGCAGGCTGCGGTCGGCGCTGAACTGCGGCGCCTTTGCGGTCGCCCATTCGAGTGTCGCCTCGGCTGCCTTGGGGAACTCCGGCTGCCATTCAAGCCGAACGAACGGCGCCACGAAGCTGTCGATGTCCAAGCTCGGCGTCACCAGTTGGGCGGTGTCAGCAGTCACGCGCAGGGACCAGCCTGCCACCTCGTCCAAACCGGCGGACTGCAAGCCTGTCAGCCCCCACTGGGACACATCGCGGGTGGCGCCCACACGGTACGCGTTGTGCGCCGTCGCGAACTGCCAGCCAACGCCCTCCGCCTGGAAGCACGTCGGGAAAGGCCAGCCTTCGCCGTGACCGAACCCGTGGTGTTGGTGGGTGCTCACGTAGCCCTCGTGGTCGATCCGCCGGTGCAGCAACGCACCGCGCCACGAGGCGCGGTGCGTCTCGATCCCTGGCTCTTCACCCGCCGCCGGCCACAAGGAGGACATGGGCAGCCAGCCATCCCAGAGCGTTCCCTTGGGGCCGGCCCCGGGGTAATGGAGCCAGAAGAGCTGTCGAACCAGCTCCATGTACTTCTCCTGACCAGGCACCTGGAACTCCGGGAAGTCGGCCGGCACGAGCCACGTCAGGAAGCCGAAGTTCCCCCACGGCATGCACCCGACTGCGCCCAGGGCGGCGGCCGCCTGCCAGGAGGCGTCGGGCGTGGCGGGG
>PEVN01000563.1:19227-25931 GCA_002779825.1 Armatimonadetes bacterium CG06_land_8_20_14_3_00_66_21
CACTCCGAGTTCGTCGGCAGGATGAGCAGCGGCTTGTCGCCCTGGTCGAGAAGCAGAGCCAGGCAGGCGAACCCGGCGGGGTTCGGGGTCTCCCCCGCGTTCCACGCCTCCACGGCGACGACGTTGTGACCGGGGCGCAGGCACTCCCCGAAGTCCATTTCGTACCACTGGCCAAATCCAGCCGCCGTTCCGCAGTCGGCGCCGTTGACGAACACCTCCGCCCGGTTGTCCGCGGACGCCACCAGGAATGCTCGCTTCACCTTCGCGGGGTCCTCGACGTCGAATGTGCGGCGGAAGTACCGCACACCGGGTGGGGCCTTCTCGAGTGGGCTGGCGTCCTCGGGCGACCAAATCCACTGCGTCTGGCGAAAGTCCACCCCCGGGAGGGGAAGTGACGCAGGCCGAACGCGAGCCCGGTTCACGCGGACTGCCGCAGTCAGCGGAGCCGGATCGGTCTCGATGCGGATATCGTCCACGAGTACCGAGATCCCGTCTGTCGGGTGCGTCTGCGCCAGCTCGAGTGAGAACTTGCCGCCACCGGTGTAGAAGACAGCCTCGAACTCGCGGAACTCCGTCTCGTGCCGGCCGGCAGGCTCCACGGGCTTCACTTCCACCGGCCCGATGAGCTGCGTGTCGTTCAGCCGAACTTCCAGCAGGCCGTGCTTGCCGGACACCGTCTCGTCGGCCGCGCGGCCGTTCGCTCGCAACCGCAGTCGGTAGACTCGGTCGCGCTCGAACGGCCCGATCTCCTGGCGCAAGGTGCTTCGGTTCTGTAGCACGGCGATCATGGCGCCGTCCGGCGTAGCGCCATTGTCGAAGAATGCCGCGCCCAGCGGGTTCCGGGCGCACTCTCCGTCAGCTCCCGCCTCCCAGCCGGGAATCGGGTTGCCCTGTCGTACGTAGCCCACGCCCTGGATGGTCGCGCCGCCGTCCTCGAAGCTCGGGTTCTGCACCAGGCTGGCGGCGTCTTCTGCGGGTGCCCCAAGGCAACACGCGTGGGCGGTCAGAATCAGCAGGGGGGCTACACGGAACCTCATTCGAGTCTCCTTCAGGACGACGGGCCGTTCGGCAGTTCTATCTGGTTCTCCGCGACGCCCCCGAAACCCTCGCTGCCGCTGCGACAGGCCTTGCGAGGTGTCGGCGGTGACTGGGCTCCACGCCATGCCGGCGTGTTCGCGCGGAACGGCTTTCCCTTCGAGCAGGTGCTCAGCCGCCACCTCCGCGACGCTCGGTTCCTTGCGTGCTACGACACGTTGGTGCTGTTGTCCTCAACCGCCTTGGCGCTGTCGCGGCGGAGGCGCTATGATGTCGTGGGCGCATTTCTGAACACCGGAGGCACCAATGAGGGGAGCGCACCGCTCCAAGCTGACTCTTGTGCTGGCACTCCTGAGCCAGTGCTCCTGGACGACCCCAGTGCACCCACAAGACGCGAAGGGACAGCGTGATATGACTTCCCTGCACGTGAACTTCAGCCCCGGCGCCGAATACGGGCCGGAGGCGCGCAAGTACCAGGGCATCCCCGGTCTCGAGCGAGCGCCGGGAGGGCGGCTCTGGGCTGTGTGGTATGCCGGCAAAGAGAACGAAGACCGGTACAACTACGTCGTCGGCGTCACCAGCAACGACGATGGCAAGACGTGGTCGGACCTGAAGTTCGTCATCGACCCCGACGGCGACGGCCCGCTCCGCACTTCCGATCCGTGTCCGTGGCTGGACCCCGCCGGTCGCCTTTGGCTGTTCTGGTGGATGAACGGCGCGGGTGACACGCAACTGTGGGCCATGACCACGGCCGATCCCGATTCAGAGAACCCAACCTGGACCGAACCCCGCGTCGTCTGCCCGGGGGTGATGATGTGCAAGCCCATTGTGACGTCCGACGGCTCTTGGTTGCTGGCCACCGCCATCTGGCACCAGGACGGCAGTTGCCGGGTCGTCGCCTCCGCCGACAGCGGCCAGACATGGGAACTGCGCGGGACGGCAACGATACCCGACCCCAAAGACCGGAACTGCGACGAACCCATGATGGTCGAGCGCAAAGACGGCAGCCTGTGGATGCTGGTCCGCACGACGTATGGCATCGGCGAAACGGTTTCCCGCGATAAGGGGCGCACCTGGACGCCGGTCACCCCGTCAGGCATCCCTCACACTGCCTCACGTTTCTTCATCCGGCGGCTGCTCTCCGGGAATCTGCTCCTCGTCAAACACGGTTCCCTCGACCAGCAAACCGGCCGGTCACACCTCATGGCGTTCGTGTCGCCGGACGACGGAGCGACCTGGCAGGGCGGTCTGATGCTGGACGAGCGCAACGGAGTCTCCTACCCGGACGGCACCCAATCGCCCGACGGCGTGATCCGCATAATCTACGACTGGAACCGCGCGGACGACAAGCACCTCCTGATGGCGACGTTCACCGAACAGGATGTGCTTGCAGGCGAGGCGGTGAGCGCGGCGGTGCGTACGCGCGTCCTGATCAACCAGGCAACCGGCATCAACCCCAAGCCGTGGCTCAAAGACGGTCGCTTCCTCAACCTCAAGAATAGCGCTGACGCGGCTCCCCTATTGGGTGACCCGCCGGCCGAACTGGAGGCGATCGCGGGCGAATTGCGGCCGGTCGCAGTCGGCCAACCGATCTTCTCCGACCGGTCATACACCTTCAGCCATCAGCTCCCCGAGTGTTTTCGCGACAAGCGGTTCCTGTTCAGTAGCATGGACCGGGCGAGCGCCCGTTGCCGGAAGCCCGGCGCGGTGTATGTGCTGACGCCGGCACCCGCGCGCAACCGCGACAGCCAGGCGGAGGCGCTGACCCGGCAGGGCTTCCTCAGAGCCGCCGTCCCGGAGTTCGTGTTGTTCCTCAATCAGCAGGGACACGCGGTCTCGGCAAACGCAGTGACCGTGTTCCAGAAGGCACTCAAGGAAGGCGAGACACTGGAGCTGGGCAAGTGGACAGTCCCGATTTGCGGCAGCGACGACTAGAGAACCATGGGAAGATCGGCGAGGAGGAACACGATGGCAGGACTGTTGAGTTCGGCCTTGGGAGTCGCGCACGCGGCCGAGAAGACGACTGAGATGGATGGCACTTCGGCCGATATGTGGGGTAGCGGCAAGGCAGCAGGGACCGACGAGGACCGTGGTGAGTGATTGAAGGACTCGCGGTTCGCGATGTTCATCCACTGGGGGCCGTATTCCGACCTGGGTGGCAAGTGGAACGGGAAGACCTACTACGGGATCAGCGAGTGGATCATGAATCGCGCCAAGATCCCGGTGGCGGAGTAGGAGGAGGTCGCTGCGCGCTTCAACCCGACCGGCTTCAATGCGCGTGAGTGGGTGGCATTGGCGAAGGCAGCCGGGATGCGCCACCTGATGATTACGTCGAAGCATCACGACGGGTTCGCGATGTTCAAGTCGGCCGCCAGCCCGTACAACATCGTCGACGCGACGCCGTTCAAGCGCGACCCGCTCACGGAACTCGCCGAGGCGTGCCGCGACGAAGGGCTCCGGCTCGGATTCTACTACTCGCAGACGCAGGACTGGCACGAGCGCGACGCGGTTGGCAACACTTGGGATTGACCCAACGAGGGTCGCGACTTCCAGCGCTACCTGAAGACCAAGGCCCTCCCGCAGATTGAGGAGCTGCTTCGCGGCTACGGTCCGCTGGCCGGCATCTGGTTCGATACGCCGGGACCGATCACGCCCGACGAGTCGAAGAAGCTCGTGGACCTCGTCCACGAACTCCAACCGCAGTGCCTGGTCAACAGCCGCATCGGCAACAACCTGGGCGACTACGACACCCTCGGCGACCAGGAGATTCCGCGCCTTCCGCGCCCCGGCCTCTGGGAGACCCCCGACACCCACGACGACACCTGGGCGTACGCCTGGCATGACCACAACTGGAAGAGCCCGCGTGAACTCGCGGAACGCCTGGTGCGCGTGGTCAGCCGCGGCGGTACGTACATGCTGAACGTCGGCCCGGACGGCAGCGGCCGCATTCCCGAGCAGTCGGCCCGCATTCTCCGCGAAGTGGGCCGCTGGGTGCACGCGCATGAGGAAGCCATCCACGGCGCCGGGCCGGCGCCGTTTGGCCCGCTGGCGTGGGGTGAGTGCACGGCCCGAGGCAACACGCTGTTTCTGCATGTGTTCCAGTGGCCGGCCGACGGGTGACTCGTTGTGCCCGGTCTCAGAACGCAGGTGAGCAGCGCGCAGACCGACACCGGAGCAGAGCTTGCCGTGACCGCGGCAGATGACGGGCTGTCGATCGCACTCCCAGCCAGCCGCCCCGACAGCCTGATTCCGGTAATCACGCTGAAGCTGGCAGCGGCTGTCGAGGCGCGCCGCGAGGCCTTCGTCCTCAACCGCTGCCGCAATACGCTGGAGAGCGGCGTTGCGGCGCTGACTGGCTGCAAGCAGACCGGCGTCCAGTGGATGGAGAAGTTCGGCGACTGGAAGCACGCCGAGTGCGTCGCCGGCTGGGAGGGTGCGGGAAGTGCTGCGACGTGGACATTCCGCACGGTTGAGTCGGGGGCGTTCTACCTCGACATCGAGTACACCTGTCCGGCCGAGGACGACTACTCCGAGTGGCGCGTGCACTGCGGCGATACCGACCTGACGTTCCCGCTGATTGACTCCGGCGAACGACCGGCGCGCGCGGCGTTCGGCGGCGCGCTGCCGCGGTTCCGCACCGACCGCGTTGGGGTGATCGACTTCGCGAACGGCGGCGTCCAGCAGCTCAGGTTTGGCCCCACCGGCGCGGAAGGCAAAGGCGTGCGCATCGCGTCGCTGCGCCTCGTGCCGGTGGAGTGAATGCGGGTACCCCGGCAAGGACCAGTCGGCCCACGGAGGAACAACATCCACTTGATATGGGCAGTTTTCGGAGAAGCGTAGGACGAACGATGAAGCGGGACCAGATCAGCCGCTTCGAGGTGCTGGTGAGTCCCGACTGGGAGCTGGCGGACAAGCACCGCGAGCTCTTCGAGAAGTACCTTGCCGCCGGGGGCGGTGTGCTGGTGGTGACTCCGTACAGCGGCCTTCAGGAACGGCTCGAGCTGGCGGAGAAGACGCCGGACGCCCTTGGGTGGCTGGGCATTGTGCCCCACGCGCCCGGGATCCAGGCCCCCCATACCGACTTTGGCTCCCACTGGTGGACGCGCCGAATCACGCGTCACCCGCTGACCGCGGGCGCGCAGTACTTCGCCGTGCGAGTAAGCGCCTCCAGCGAGGTTGGGCTGGCAGAGGTAGCCCTTCTCACAAACAACAAGCAGGTCCACCACCGCTTCCTGCCGCAGGGGGCGAAGCACTTCACCGCTGGCTTCGTGGGGGTGATGGACCGGCAGAACTCGTTCGTCCTGCGCGTCAGGGATGCCCGGGGGAAGCTATACCCGCGAAGGTTAAGAACACACCGAAGTGGAAGTTCGCGGAACTTCCCCGGCAGGCGTGCAGCAGACGTGGGACAGAGGGTATCCTCCCAGACGGAGCCGAAGTCCCACCGGGACTTCGGTGTGTTCTTAACCTTCGCGGGTATAGCCTACAGCAGCCCCCATCTCGCCTACACCAACACCGCCGGGATCTACTACTGCGGCGACACCATGAACACGCTGCAGAACGCCAACACGTCGTTCTATCACTCCCCGCGACACGAATTCCCCGGAAGCTCACCGAACTGGCCGCCCTACTTCTACGGCTGGCGGGGTTGGGACGGACTGCAGAACATGGTTCGGCAGGCCTACGTCCAGGCGCCCTACCTCTACGTGGGTTTCTCAGAAGGCGGCGAGCTCGCCGCAGGTGACAAGCACGAGCGGCCCATGGAGCTGGTGCTGGCAAGCTACTTCTGCAACGCGTTCCGCAGCAAGACGCGCCGCTCCGTCCGCTTCTCCCTGCCGGAGAACCTCAGCGAGTCGGCTACTGCGGTACCCGTGGGCGAGACGCGCTTCGCCGACCAAGAGCTGCTGAGTATCATCCCCTCTTGCCGGGCGGGCTTGGAGTACTTCTGGCATCGGCCCGCGTCGGCGGCCAGGTCCTTCGCGAACTACCGGGGCTCGCTCGCCTTGCTCGAAGGGCGGGTGCGGTTCAAGGCCGACCTGAAACTCTCCGAAGCGGTGCAACCGGTTCCGGTGGCCGTGGCCGCCACCTGGTCCACCGACATCCACCCGCTCAGCAAGTACGAGCCAGCCGGCGGCCTCTCCGTGTCGCAACCCATCACCTGGAAGGCTGACAAGCTGGCTCCCGGTGGCGTGCTGGCCGCAGGTCCGCTGCTCGGCGCTCCGTTCCTGGCCAACCTGGGCGACGCGCCGCTTCAGGTTGAGGTCTCACCGCAGGAAGGCTCCGGGCGCCTGGGTGGCTTCAGTGTCGGACTGGCTGAGCCCAAGCAGAGCGTAGTCGCCGGAACCGAAGTGCCGTTCCGTGTCCTGAACGGCTTCCTTGAGGACGGCAGGCCCTATGGCGAGGCAGCCCGGGACTTGGCGGCGTCGCTGAACCTGGGCGGCGGAACCGGCGGTTACCCGCTTGCGGGACGGACAGGGGCTCTGGTGGACGCCAAGTTCATTCTCACTCTTCAGGCTGAAGCCCACGAAGCGCAGTGGACGGCCGGCCCCCGCCGCATGGTGATCGACCTGCCGGTTCGTACTACAACCGTACTTAGCGCGAATGTGCTCGGCGAGGGTCTCCTGACCCCGCCGCTCCCCGGACCGACAGGTCTCCAGAGCCCTTTGAGACCT
>PEVN01000492.1 GCA_002779825.1 Armatimonadetes bacterium CG06_land_8_20_14_3_00_66_21
TGCAATTCCTTCTCCTCCAAGTCAGGCCGCCGCCGGCTTCGGCGGCGCAATGCAGTGGGGTGGCGGCGGGATACTGGGGATGGGTCGCGAGCGGCAAGGATCCCCGCAAGGGCGAGCGGAACGGACTCCCGGGATTGTGGAGCCACGCGCCCCGGGGTTCCGCTCCCTCTGGGGGAGGACTGCCTCAACGGGCAGGGGACGAGCCTCGGTACCCTTCGCTTGTGCGGTTCCACGCTAACCGCCCGGTCTGAGTTGCCCTCGACCGGCTTCCACTGCGGACATGATCTTTGCCGTCATGGTCTCGATTCGGTTGAGCACTTCCAGAGCGTATGCATCGGCTCCACTGCGAATCTCCTGGCCTTCACTTCGGGCTGCCTCGACGAGGTCGTTGGCCCGGCTCTGCGCCTGCAGCGTGATCTCGTGCTCGGACACCATCTCCTCGGCGGCGGCGCGCGCCTCCGTCAGAATGCGCTCGGTCTGCTCGCGGGCTTCCTCGATCTTCCGCGCAGCCTCTCGCGCCGCGTTCTCCGCGATGGTCTCGGCGCGGCGCATGGTTTCCCGGGCGCTCTCGATCTCTACCGGCAGCGAGGACCGAATCTGGTTTGTCAGGTCGAAGAACGTCCGGTCGTTGACCAACCGATTGTCGGTCACCGGGATGCGCTTTGATTTGTCGACTAGCGCCTCAAGTTGATCGAGCAGCTTGTAGATGTCGATGGCAGAGTCCTCCCTTTGCCGTCCGCACAAGGACGGACGGAAGAACCGCGACTCCCCTGAATACGGGGCCACTCGCCGGGTGCTCGTGGTTACCTTCGGGGCGTAGCCCGATCAAACGCCGGGCGGTTGCGCGCGGAGCCGAGGGAATCCACTCGCTTGGCGCTCGGGGCTATATTCTCGGAAAGCCAGCGGTGCCGGGCGATCCTCCGAATCGGACTACTCATTCGCGTCAGCGGGGCAGCCTCCCTTCCCGCGGCCCAGCTTCTTCAAGAGGACCGGCACCACGTTGGGCGGCACGAGCTTGGACACGTCGCCGCCAAACCCGGCGATCTCCTTGACGATGCGGCTGCTGAGGAAGGAGTGTTCCGCGCTGGTCATCACGAACAGGGTCTCCACGTTCGCATTGAGGTTCCGGTTCATGAGCGCCATCTGCAGTTCGCTCTCGAAGTCCGAAACGGCGCGCAGCCCCTTGACGATCACGCGCGCGCCCTGGGCTTCCGCGTAGTCCACCATCAACCCGCAGAAGCTGTCGGCACTGACGTTCTTGAGGTGCGCGCAGGCTTCTCGGATCATTCGGACCCGCGCCTCTCGGTCGAAGAGCGGCTGTTTGGTTTCGTTGATTGCTACCGCGACGACTACCTCATCGAAGGTCTTCGCGGCTCTCTCGATGATGTCAACGTGACCGAGGGTGATGGGGTCAAAGCTACCGGGACAGATCGCCTTGGACACTCGGGACGCCCTCCTGACCAGCACAGCCAGCGGGCGGTAGGACCACGCGTTGGCCGACTGCAGCGGCGATTATTTCAACGCATTTGCCAGGGAATCAGCTCGGCGGAAGAACGTGAGAGAGGTAGAGCCGACCACGCACCGACGGAACTGCTGGAAGGCGCCAATCGTCTCCGGGAGCTGCCGCCGGCTTTCGTGCTGAACGACCACCGTGCAGCCGACGGCGGTCAGTCCCGGCTCCTCGGCGAGGGTGGCGAGGGTCGCCTCCGCCAGCGGGCTGTCGTATGGCGGGTCAATGAAGAGGAGGTCGAAGGGCGCGCCGCTAAGCCAACTCCCCCGCAGTCCCTGCGGCAAACGCAGCCGCAGCACCTCGGCGTTCTCGATCTCCAGCGCCGCCAGGTTCTCTCGCAGGCACCCGAGGGCCGCAGCGGCCTGGTCTACCAAAGTCACCTGCGACGCCCCGCGGCTGGCCGCTTCGATACCCACGCTGCCAGAGCCGGCAAACAAGTCAAGGAACGTCGCGCCGATCACCTGCGGCCCGAGAATGTTGAACAGCGTTTCCTTCACCCGATCCGTCGTGGGGCGCACGGCTGCTGACCGGGGCGCCTTCAGTTTGCGCCGGGCCGCCGTTCCGCCGATGACGCGCAGCATACTCATGGTGGTGTGCTCAGCTCACTTCCGCCAGCGGCAGCTTGGCGCCCCAGAACGCCTTCACGGCCGCGGCAAGCGGCTGGTGCGCGGGAGCTGCCAACTCGGGGTCCCGGTGGAGGAGCCGGGACGCTTCTTCGCGGGCGAGCAACAGGAGTTCGACGTCTCGGATCAGGTCCGCCAACCGGAGGTCGGGCATGCCGTGCTGTCGCGTTCCGTAGAACTCACCGGGGCCGCGCAGTTGGAGGTCCGTCTCGGCGATGCGGAAGCCGTCGTTCGTCTCCACCATCGCCTGCAGGCGGCCCGCGCTCTCGTCAGTCTTCGGGTGCCCCAACAGGATGCAGTACGACTGGTGCGAGCTTCGTTGCACGCGGCCACGCAACTGGTGGAGTTGCGCCAGACCGAACCGGTCCGCGTCCTGAATCAGGATGACGGACGCGTTGGGCACATCCACCCCCACTTCCACCACGGTGGTGGCGACCAAGACGTGGAGTTCGCCCGCCCGGAAGCGCCCCATGGTCTCCTCCTTCTCAGCCGCCGTCAGGCGCCCATGGAGCAGCCCCACGCGCCAGTCCGAGAACACGCTGCGCTGCAGTCGCTCCGCCTCAGCGGTGGCGGCCTTGACGTTGTCCAGCTTCTCTGACTCCTCCACCAACGGACAGATGATGAACGCCTGCCGGCCGTTGCGCAACTGCTGCTTGACGAACTCGTAGGCGCGATCCCACTGCCGCTTGCGGCCGAAGCGCCGTGTCAACACTGGGCGGCGGCCCGGCGGCAACTCGTCGATCACCGAGACATCCAGGTCGCCGTACACCGTCAAGGCGAGGGTCCGCGGAATGGGCGTGGCCGACATGATCAGCACGTCGGGCCGGCGGCCTTTGTCGCGAAGCTGCGCCCGCTGTCGGACGCCAAAGCGGTGCTGCTCGTCGATGACCACCAGCCCCAGCCGGTGGTAGGAAACGCTCTCCTGGATCAGGGCGTGCGTGCCGACGATGACCTGCGTCCGGCCGTCGCCGATCTCCTCGCAGACCTGCCGCCTCTCGGCGGCGGCGAGGCCGCCGGTGAGCAGTCGGACCTGGATGCCGTGGGCCGTCAGCATGTCGGAGAACACGCGAGAATGCTGCTCCGCCAGTACTTCTGTGGGTGCCATGAGGGCAGTCTGGCAGCCCTCCTGCGCCGCCAGGTACAGGGCGCAGGCCGCCACCACCGTCTTCCCCGAGCCGACGTCTCCGTGGAGCAACCGGTTCATCGGTCGCTCCGACCGCATGTCGGCGAAGATCTCTTCGACCACTCGCTTCTGCGCGCCCGTCAGTGAGAACGATAGCGACCGGACAAAGGGCAGCACGCGCTTCACGGTCGCGTTGAACGAGACCCCTCCCGGTTCGGCCCGCACTCGCTGGCGGCGCTGGACAATGACTGTCTGGAGCAGGAGCAGCTCCTCGAACACGAGACGCCGACGCGCGCGCTCCAGCGCCTGCGCGTCCACCGGGAAGTGGATCTGCCGCAGCGCCTCCCCCAGCGGAGCGAGGTCGAGGCGGGCGCGGACCTCCACGGGGAGGGGGTCCGGCAGCGACGCCGGCAGCAGCTCCAGTGCCCCTTGCACTGCGCGCCGAAGGTGCGATTGATACACGCCCTGGGTCGCCGGGTAGATTGGGGTCAGCCCCGGTCGTTGCGCTTCCGCCTCGTCTTCGTCGGCGAACTCGAACTCCGGCTGCTGGAACTGCAAGGCGCTCTGGAACTGCGTGACCCGCCCGAAGACGTACGCCCGCGCCCCCTGCTCAAACTGGTCGGCCCGGTAAGGCTGGTTGAACCACACCAACCAGGCACTGCCCGTGTCGTCGCGAACAGGCACCCGCGTGATCTGCATCCCCCGGCGTCGCTCGGTCTCACCGCGCGCGACGACTCTGACGCACACGCTCTCTTTGGCGCCGACGATCACCCGGCCGAGAGACTTGATCGCACTCCGGTCTTCATGACGAGCCGGGTAGTGGCGCAGCAGGTCCCACATTGTGCGGATGCCCAACTCGGCGAGGCGGGCGGCCCGCTGCGGGCCGATTCCTTTGAGGTATTGTACGGACGAGTCGAGTTCGCTCCCGCTCTGAGGGGGGGCAGCGGCGGGCTTCCTCGCCGACGGGTCGGGAGCCTCGATCGCTTCGCCACCAGGCTCCGTGAGTTCACCGTCGAACCAACCCAGCGCCGCTCGCACCCGCGCTTCCCGTTCCGGGAGCGGCAGCCGCGGGTAGTCCCGGAACCATGCTGACAGCCGTTCGCCGACAACAGCAGCACCGCACTCCGCAAGCACTCGGAGAACAAGCGCAGCCACCCCGCCGATGACTAGGCGGTCCTGACAGCCGTCCTTGAGTTCTGCGCGCAGTGGCCCGCGCAATCGGTTGACAACTGCAGGTTCCGGGGGCATGACCGCCTGGCCAATGTATACTCGCGAAGGTTAGGAATACACCGAAGCTATTGCACAAGTTCGACGCCTCTGCGTGCACAGCAGTGTGTTGGGTGCTCACCACACGCCCCCGGGTGAAGTTCTGCGAACTTCCACTTCGGTGTATTCCTAACCTTCGCGACTATAGCACATTCCGCCACCTGGAGCAACCGCCGAAACGGGCAGACCGAACAGGTCTTGGGCGACAACGACTTCCTCACGCCCGGCTGCCCGCCAGACCCCGCGACGTCGCCTCCGCCTCTCGCCCGCCAACCCGCTGCCGCACTGTTCCTGTCACGACGCGGCGTTCAGCGCTCCCTCCACCCGCTCCACGAGCTCCCTCAGGCGGAAGGGCTTGTCCAAGACTTGGACGCCGGGCAAGAGCGCCACTTTCTCAGCGGTTGCCGCCATCAGGTGGCCGGTGACCACCACAGCCGCGAGACCTGGCCGCTGCCCGCGGACCGCGCCGAGGAAGTCCACGCCGTTCCCGTCGGGAAGCACTACGTCTACGACGACGCAATCAACCTCCGTTGCGCGCAAGTACTCATGCGCCTCCGCGAGCGACAGGCAGACTGCCGTTTCGTGTCCGCACTGCGTTAGCATGGCGGCTGTAGTTTCCGCGATGTTCTTCTCATCGTCGACAATCAGGATGCGTGCCAATAGTGAATCCCTCTCACCGCGCCGCTGAGCGTTCAAGATCTGCCAAGGGCAACTCCACGGTGAACGTGGCTCCGGCGCCGGGCCGGCTGGCGACGGTGAGGTCACCGCCGTTCTCTCGGACCAGATTCCGCGATACAGCCAGACCCAGCCCGGTACCGTGCCCTTCCGGCTTGGTGGTAAACCCCGGCTCGAAAATGCGGTTCAGGTCCTGTGGGGCGATCCCCGGCCCGGTGTCGCCGACGACCACCAGGAGGAACGGGCCATCGGGGCTCTTGGTCAGCCCCAGGTGAAGCTCGCCGCGGTCGCCCATGGCCTGCATGGCGTTAATGACGAGATTCAGGAGGACTTGGCGCAAGTGTGCCGGCGAGAGGCGAACGGGGGGCAGGCCGGGGCAGTAGGACCGTCGGCACTGGATATCCGCCGCGGGGTTCTGGGCCAGCGCTGAACGGACGGCGAACTCGAGGCACGCGATTGGATCCGCCACAGCCCGTGGGTCGTTCGCTCCTTCACGGACAAAGGACAGCAGGCTGGCAACGATGTCTGCCAGCCGGTACAACTCCGTCTCAAGCGAGGTCAACTGGCTGGTGCGCTGGGCGGGGGACAGAGTCTCGTGCTGCAGGAGCAGCAGCTCAGCCAACCCGAGCGCGCCTTGAAGCGGGTTGTTGATCTCGTGGGCGATGCCGCCAGCGACCAGACCGAGATTGGCGAGCCGGTCGAGGCGCACCTGCGTCTGAGGGTCGGCAACCAGCGACGGCGCCGGGGGGACGGGCCGGGCGAGGTCGCGCGCGGTGTAGTCGGCCAGAACCTGCAGGTGCCGAAGGGCGTTCTCATCCATCTGCGGCCGTTGGGCGGACGGTGGCTCTGCGCCGTTCCAGCGTTGATTGACCGTCAGCACTGCCTCCACGGCGCCCGCTGCTTGTCCGGGGACACACGCGGCAGTGCGGATCTCGTCCCGCCTCGTCAGCAGGGAGGCAAGCTGTGGATCGCCGCCTTCGCTGCGCAGCAAGAGCGGCGTGCCCGTCTCGGCGACGCGGCCCGCGATGCGGTCGCCGAGTTTGATTCGGGGGGTCTCCGCGGGCGTCATCTTCAGACCGCGCGACACGATAACGCGCAACTCGCGGCCCTCGTGGTCGACGACCATGAGCGAACCGGAGTCGGCAGCGCACAGATCGAGGGCGACTTCGAGGATCCCTTCCAGCGCGCCCACCCGTAGGTCCTCTGGAATCGCGCCTCGATCGCCAGCGGGCGCGCGCTGCCACTCTTGAGCTTGCGGGCGCCCTGTGTCTGCCGAGGTTGCTGCCATGTGAGTGGGGCTCCTTGCTGCGATGGGGGTCTTGAGGGGTGGTGGGTGGAGCGATTGAGGTGACCGCACGACTCACGGTTCACAATCTGCGAACGAGATCATGCGGGCGCCCGACACGTCCACGAGCCGGGGCTCGCGGACTCGGTGCAGACAGGTCAGTTTCTTGGTGAAGGCGCTGATTCGACAGACCCCTTCCTCGATTTGTCGCAGGCGATCGAGCGTACTTCCGCTGAGTCCCTCCTGCATTTGCAGGAGTTCCGCGTTTCCGAGAATGATGCCCGAAGCGTTGTTGATCTCGTGCCGGACAGTGACGATCAGGGCGTCGAAGGCTGCGCGGCTGACCATCGAGTCTTCGGAGGCTGCTTCGTCGGTTGGGGCGGGAGCGGCAGTTAGACGCCGACAGGTGTCGCTCTGGTGCAGGATGTCCGAGAAGAGCGAGGCCAACGACTTGGTGGTTCCCCCGTTTCCCCCCGCGGCGAGGGGCGCCATAGCGGAATAGCAACACAGCCAACCGAGACGCACGCCCCTGTCCTCGACGGGACAGCCCTGCGTCAGGTCGGTCGTCTGCAGAGCCGGCGGGATTCCCTCCGCGGCCTCGTCGAGCGGCCGCCCTGCGGAACGGTCTTCCTTGGCCAGCAGTGCCCCGAGACGGCGCCGGAGGTCGGCCTCAAGGGGGCGGGCGGGCGCAGTGGGTCTCCCGGCGACTACAGCGCTGGCCGCCTTGCCGGTGTGTGGGTCAAGCAGCAGGAGCACGACTACGTCGGCCCGAACCAGCCCTACGGCCAGCTCGGCGACGGAACGGAGTGCCTGCGTCAGCGCCGCGTCGGTCCCCAACGCCTTCAGCGCGTGCGGCGGCAGGGCGGTGCGGCCGCCGACGGAAAGCCATTCGTAGGCGAGACTGGGCGCGAGTTGGCCGGTCAGCGCGACCAGATTCCGGAGAGTGTCAGCCGGGCTTTCGGCGGTGGTCCCCGTGAGGCGGCTGGCGCAGAGCACCCCGACTACTTGGTCTTCCACGCGCACTGGCGCCAGGAAGGACTGGTGCAGGTCCCGCCGAGGGAGGTTCCGGCGGGAGTTGCAGGTGGTCCCAGCCCCCACGGCCAGCGGCCGGCCCGTGCTGGCCACCGAGCCGGCCAGCCCTTCTCCCAGGGGCACGCGGGCGTGCGCCATGACTTGCGGGCTCAGTCCGCGGGCCGCCCGGATGCGCAGCTCCCCGCGGCCGGCGTCCACAAACATCAGCGACCCCCGCTCGGCTCTTGCCTGCCGCAGCGCATGGTGCAGGATCGACTCCGACAGCGACGACGAGTCCCTCATGTCTGCGTCCCCCCAGGCTGGCGTCGCGCCAGTGACGCCAGCGGCAGGGCGCTCGCCCCGGCGTCCTCTGCCGACGGCTCCGGCGTGGTAACTGCGGCGGCGAGGTCGCCGAAAACGGTGGCATTGACGGCCGGCGCAAAGGACCGGGGACGGGCGGCGAGCGGTACCTCCCCGGACCGGGAGAGGAGCAAGAGCGTGTCGCCCTCTCTCTCCGCGGCTCGGAAGCAGGCGTACTTCAGACAGAGCACCGGCAGCGCGCGCCCACAGAGGAAGTCCGTCAGCGGCGGCACGTTCGGACCATGCCCCTGCGGCAGCACCAGGAGCACAACAAAGGTTCGACCCAGGTCGGAGGGAATGGCGGGCGACTGGCCGAAGTGCTGCCGGTACGCCTCGTGCAGGGAGACCGGTTCGGACTGGTCCGAGTTGTACAGCTCCTCGAGATCGTGGTACTTCAGCGTCGAGCACCAGTGGCACGCCGCTACTGCCGAACCCACAACTGGCGCCAGGGAAGGCGGCGGGTCGGAGTCGATCAGCACTGCGACCAAGACCCCCGCATCGGTCAGCAGGAGGAAGTCCACCTGTTGATCCGGAGAGAGCGCCACGTCGCGTGCGAGCGGGAAGAGCGGGAGGGAATCGAGGACAAGGTGGCCCAGTTTGGCGCACCAATCCCGCAGGCGCAAGCGATCCGCCTCCGGCGTCGGAGGCAGAGCGCTAAGCGCCTCACAGGCGCCCGAATCGGACATTCAAAAGACGTGGGCGGGTGGTTCAGCCATGGGTGCCGCGATTCCGCCGACAGGTCTATCTGTCCGCAATAATACGGACAAGTACAGCCGGAAGTATAGCATTGCAGGAGCGCTCGTGCAAGGGAGGGAGCCGCCTGATTGGACTGGCGCGCGCAGGGGAGGTACGATAGGCGGACTGCGAGGAGCCGCCGTCACGACTGCCACGGCGGTTGTGGGGCCCTACTGCGCTCCTACCCGAGGTGAGGTGTGAAGAGAAAGAAGACCGCGCCATCGCCGCGCACCGCGGCGGCGCTCGCAGCAATCTGCGCTGCGAGTGTGCTGCTGTCACTGCTGTTCGCGCTCCGGGTCCAACCGTGGAAACAGCCGGACGAGCGAGCGCACTTCCAGTACGTGGAGCATCTGGCGACCCACCGGAGTTTCCCGGTCCTGAAGAGCAAGGCGGAGTCGTCGCTCTACGAAGCGCACCAGCCGCCGGCGTATTACGTGCTGGCCGTGCCGGTCTATCTCCTGTCCCGGTCGGGCGGAGAGGTTCGGGCAATGTACGCACTGCGGGTGTGGACGTGTCTGTTCGGCGCGGGCACGCTCGGGTTTCTCTGGTGGCTGGCGTCCACGCTGTTTCCTCGCCGGCCGGTGCTGTCGCTGAGCGCCGTTGCCTTCGTCGGGCTGCTGCCCATGCACCTGTACGTCGCGTCTTCCCTCGGCAACGACGCGCTCGCGGGGATGATCGCCACGGCGACGCTGGCGCTGCTGGTCCGCTCACTGCGGACTCCGCCCGCGCCACGAACGGCTCTGCTATTAGGTGCGCTGGTCGGCTTGGGTCTGCTCAGCAAGACCACGTGCCTGTTCCTCGCGCCGTTGGTCGCCGCCCGGTTCCTGTGGCTCGAAGCCGGCCGCCGGGCGACGTTCCGTCAGTGGTCGGCTCACACGCTTGCCGCCGGGGCAGCCGCGCTTGCCGTCTCGGGCTGGTGGCTGGGCCGCAACACCCTCCTGTACGGCGACCCATTGGCCCTGCACAGGTTCAACGAGGTCTT
>PEVN01000394.1 GCA_002779825.1 Armatimonadetes bacterium CG06_land_8_20_14_3_00_66_21
GGCGGGCCGCTGGCCGTAATCGCCAACTTCGCCTGCCACTGCGTGTCCCAGTCGGGCCGGATGCGGCTGCTGTCGGCGGACTACCCCGGCCCGGCGCGGGCGTTGGTCGAGGGCGCGACGAGCGCGACCGGCTCGACGGGCGCCACCTTCCTGTTCGCGCAAGGCGCCGGCGCCAACACGAACCCGATCCGCATGGAGCACAGCTACGAACCGGCGCGGACGTTAGGCACACGGTTCGGCTGCGAGGTGCTTCGCGTCTGGGAGACGGTGGCGCCCGTCGAGACGGCCGGCATCCGGTCGGCCAGGCAGTCCCTCGAGCTACCGGCGCTCACCTTCGCCTCGGTTGAGGAAGGCCAAGCCGCCGTGGCGGACCTGACCACCCAGCTCGAGAACGCCCGGAAGAACAACGCCGGCAAGGGCAGCATTCACTGGCTGGAGCGACGCCTGGAGCGCTCGACCAAAGCCCTCGAAAGCCTCACTGGCGGCGAGCCGCTGCCGACCGTTGCGTCGGAGGTGCAGGTGCTTCGCGCCGGCGAGGCGACGTTCTGCCTCACGCCCGGCGAGGTGTTCTGCGAGATCGGCATGGAAGTGCGCGAGCGGTCGCCGCTGCCCAACACGCTGTTCCTGGCGTACAGCAACGGTTCCATCGGCTACGTCCCCACGCCCGAGTCGTACCCGGAAGGCGGCTACGAAGTCAGCCACGCCTGCCGCGTCGGTCCCGGAGCAGCGGGGATCATTGTCGAGGCGTCGCTGGCGGCGTTGCGCCAGTGCGCTTGACCGGAGGAATCGCCCCTGTTCGTCTGCACACCACGCCGAAGGAGAACGTAGCGCGACTTGGCAAGTCGCGTCGAACTCGGCGAGTTCGTGTGCGAGAGGCCCTCTCGCGCCACATTCACGAGGGAGACCATGGCACTCTACCGCGTGGGCCTGATCGGCTGCGGCCGGATTGGCAGTGAGTTCGAGGACCTGAGGGGCGAGCACCCCTGCAGCATCGCGGGGGCGTTCAACGCGCTGCCGAATTGCCAGCTCGTCGCCGGCTGCAACCGCGGGGAAGAACGACTGCGGAAGTTCGGACGGCGCTGGGGAGTGACCTCCCTCTACCGCGATCACGCCGAGATGCTGCGCAACGAGCAACTCGACCTCGTGGCCGTCGCGACGCCTCCGGGCGCGCATCGAGACCAAGTGGTCGCCGCCGCGGAAGCCGGCGCGAAGGGGATCTTCTGCGAGAAGCCCATGGCGCTGAGCCTGGCCGAGTGTGACGACATGCTCGCCGCGTGTCGGCAGAATGGGGCGAAGCTGCTCGTCAACTGCACGAGGCGGTGGATCGGGCAGTACGAGGCAGTGAAGCGCGCCGCCGGCGTAGGCCGGTGGGGGGAGTTGCTGCACTTGGTCGGCTTTTGCCAGGGCTGCAAGCCGCTTCCGGAGTGGGAGGCGGAGTTCGAGGGACCCCTGCTGCACGACGCGGTTCACCTGTTCGATCTCATGCGGTTCTACGCCGGCGACGTGGAGTGGGTCCTCGGCACGGCCTCGCGGCGAAGGCGACCGGAGTTCCGCGTGGAAGACACGAGCCTGTCGATCCTCCAATTTGCCTCGGGGATCGACGGTGTCGTCGTGGTCGACGAGCTGACCGAGCATTTCCGGTTCGAGCTGGAGCTGCACTTCGAACGCGGGCTGGTCTCCGTCGGAGTGGGGTTGGAGGCGAAACGGTCCGTCCGGGCCGACACGGAGGAGACCTGGTGGTATCGGTTGACAGACGACGAAGTGCCGGCGCCCTCCTGGGAAGGCACGGGCATTCTGAACGCCGCCAAGGACCTCGTCCGCGCCATTGAAAGCGACACTGAGTGCCGCTGTACCGGCGAGGACGGCCGCGCCGCCCTCGAGATCATCATGGCGCTCTACGAATCGGAGCGACGCGGCCACGAGAAGGTCCGGCTGCCCTTTGCCGACACGCGGCGGCTGGTGGACGTGCTGCGTGCCGACGGGGTGTACTGACCGCCAGGCACGAGACCGCCCACAGACGCCGGGGCAACACTTGTCAGGAATAACTACACCGACGCCCCGTCTGCTACAATCTCGGGGCCCAATCCCAAGCTGGTGGACGGAGGCGTTCCGGTGAGACTCGCGATGCTGATCCCTCTCTCGACGGTGGCTCTTCTCTGCGCCCGTTGGGGCGCTTGCGAGACGGCGGCAGTGCGGCTCCGCCTCTCCAACACCACACACAGCCTCCAGGCGGCGGACCTCGGCGACGGCGTCTACGAGGTGCGCACCACCGGTGAGGATCCGTACGTCGTCTGCGAGCAGGTGACGCAGCCCTTCGAGCACGACCGGCTGTTCGTGCTCGCGTTCGACTACCAGTGCCCGGACGGCCTGGATTTCGTCGAGGTGTTCTACGGGTCGCCGTTCCACGGAGACAACCGCGTCGTAACCGACGCCGTGCCGGCTGCGACCGACTGGCGGCCGTTTGCCGTCAACCTGAAGACGGCGCCGCGGGGCGACTGGGGTCCCACAGTCGTTGACTTCCGTCTCGACTTCGGTAGCGGCGGGCAGCACGTCCTCAAGCTGCGCAACCTGCGGCTGCGCGCGATGACGGCCGAGGAGGTCGAGACCGAGCAGCGACGCAAGGAAGAGGAGAAGCGGCAGTTGGAGCAGCTCCAAAGGCGAATCGAGCAGACCCTGATCGCGCCGGCAAAGATCAAAGACCCGGGCAACATGCTTTCGGCCGTGCACAGCTTCGCCGACGCGGGCAACGTGACGAAGGTGTCGGTGGTGGGGAAGGAGTTGGACCTGGCGACGCTGGTTCGCGAGTATGCCCTGCAAGTGTCGCCCTCGGTCAGCCTGCCGCCGGCACTCGTTGTAGGTGAGGGCGACAGCCCGAAGAACCACACGGTGGTACGGATCCTGAACCGCTACGGAATCTGCGAAGTGCAGTTCCTCGCGTATCCGGCGGCGGTGCGTGGCGGCGTGCAAGTGGCAGCCGGCAAGGTGATCGACGGGCAGCCGTGCATTGTGACCGCCCCCCTGAGTGACGCCGGTGTCCGCAGTCTCCGCGTCTTCAGCCGTCACGGGAACTGGCTCAGCACCCTCAAGGTTCCGCCGCGACTGGCGCCTCCGTACGTCGTCGCCGTCGGCGATTTCCTGCGGTCGAACGTCGGCGACGAGATCGCGGTAGCGTCCGCAACTGCTGAAGGCGACTCGCTCCCGGTCCTTCTCCTCAGCGGCTCGGGCAAGCAGTTGAAGACGCTCGAAGTCCGACTGCCGGTTGCCGCCAAGGCGCGGCTCACTCTATCCACGCGCTCGGGTAAGGAAGGCGCCTCGCTCATTGTCTACCCGGTCGGCCGGCCCAGCTTCTACCTGGTCGATCCGGAGAGCGAGACGGTCGGGTCGCTCTCCGCCGAACTGGGCGCCAACTGCACGGGCGTCTATCGGTCAGCATTCGCCGACAGGCCCTTCGCCGCCACCGTTCGCGAGCCGTCGTTCTCGACGCTCCAGCGGTTGTCGGCGGACGGACGCGCCGAGCAGCGCAACGTCGGCGAGCGAGAGAACCTCTTCTGGTTCACCACCGGCGGCCCGTTCAAGGACGTGCCCGAAGCCAAGTACACCCGCCACTCCCTGTTCGCCCACCTCCGCACCGACTTCGGCAGCCCGGTCGCCGGCAATCCAGACTTCTCGCGAACCGACGCCGACTATTGGGCCGGCAAGCCCTACCTGGAGCAAGTCACCAGTCGACTCAAGAGCTACGACACCGATCCGCCCGGCTGCTGGGAGCCCTGCTTCACCCACCGCTGGTTTGCCGGACAAGCGAAGAAGTGGGCGAGCGCCCTTGATGAGGAAACGGGCCTGCCCAAGTACACGCTGGTCGATCGCGACAACAAGGCCGGGACCTACGGCGAGTTCGGCAACACGGACGCGTTCGTCACCGGCACCTACGCGCCCGGGCTGGAGGCCATCGACTGCCTGTACCTGCACCCGCAGCGGCTGTTCCTGCACGAACTGGTCAAGCGCTTCCGCGCCAACCCAGAACACTTCGTCGCCGTTGAGCCGAACCACGAAATGGAGATCAACGCTGAGAGCGAGACCACGCATGGCGACTACAACCCGGCCATGATCCGCGGGTTCTACCGGTATCTCCTTGACCTGTACGGCACGCTTGAGAACGTCAACCGCCTCTTCGGGGCTGCGTTCACGCCGGCCCGCTTCGATGCCCCGCGCGACCTGCGGCGCGGCCCGTGGGATGCCTACTCGGAGAAGAACCCGTACTACCTGGTCTGGATGCGGTTCATGAACTACACCATCTACCGGGTGGTCGCCGGGACGTACCGCGAGGCGCTGTTGGCCGGTTTCCCACCGGAGGCGATCAAGTGTCACCAGATCCCCGACCACTACGCCATCGCCAGCCTCGCCGCCTTCAGCAAGCCCGCTCGCCGGACCACGCCCATCGACTGGAATCTGAACGCCGGCGTCGGGTTCGGGTGCACCAAGTACGGTGTCTGGTTCAACCAGCCGCACAACTGCGTGCAGGGGCCGAACAGTTCCGGGTTTGACGCCATGGTCATCGGCGAGTACCAGTCGCTCCACCCCGACGCCGACGTGGCCTTCCAGCAGTTGCAGTACCTGCGCGACCACGGCGTCCAGTTCATCCACTGCATGGCGTGGCCGGCGTCGCACGACCGGGGATTCAATGCATCGCTGAAGCAGGCGCTGAACAAGCTGGTCCACGAGGACAAACCGCGGCTCGGGCTGACCGGCGGCACCGGGCAGGTGCGGGCGGTCAACGCCGACGGCCGGCAGTACGACCTCGTCAGCCTCGGCATGAACCGCGAGAACACCGGCCTGCTCAAGAGCGTCAATGCCGACGGAAGCTGGGAGGGCTCGGTCTACGTCGTGCCGTTCCACGCACATGTCGGCATCCAGCCCCTTGCGGAGCAACCTGTAGCAGGGCTGTCCGCAGAGCCGCTCTCGTACGGTCCGTTCGACGCGATCGATGCCGGCAACCTGGTCGACCTGTCGTTCCTCGCCAAGTCCGCCGGCAAAGCCCCCAGCGCGCTCTCGCTCAAGGTGTACCACCACGGCATCGAGCTGCCGGAGCAGCGCCTCGTCCTGCCGCTCACCCCGGAATGGCGCCACTGCCGCTTGCAGGTTCGCGTGCAGATCGACACCGACGACCTGCGCCTCGAGCTGGGCTCCGGCGATGCCGGCGGCGACTCCTGGCTCAAGGACCGCGCCCAACTCAAGGACCTCACCGCGGTGCGGCACACCGAGAAGACGGCTAAGCTGAAGAAGGGCGTCCTCGCCGGCGAGCGGCACGAAGGCGGAGTCACGTTCGACGTGCTGCCGGAGGGATGAGCGTAGCCCGAGGCGCCAAGCCGAAGGACTCCACTCGCTTGGCGCTCGCGGCTACACGTTCACGGAAGAACGTAGCCCGAGGCGCCAAGCCGAAGGACTCCACTCGCTTGGCGCTCGTGGCTACACGTTCACGGAAGAACGTAGCCCGAGGCGCCAAGCCGAGGGACTCCACTCGCTTGGCGCTCGCGGCTACGCTTCTACAGGAGAGAACACTATGTTCAGCAACACACCCGCGTCCATCCGCACCCATTCCCCGCTCTGGGCAGGCGCCTGGCTGGCGCCTCTGCTTTTCGCGCTGCCGTCGCCAGCGGCGGCGCAACCGGTGCTGTTCGACTTCGACCAGGAACTCGACCTGACGAAGATCCCCGCGCGTGATGTGCAACTTTCGTTGGTCAAGCAGGAGAAGGGCTCCGCACTGCGCCTCGCCTTCGGCCACAAGCAAGCGTGGCCGGGCCTCGACTTGGCGGCGCCCAAGGGGAACTGGGACCTCGCCAAGTTCGCGTACCTTGAGCTGAACGTGAAGAACGTCGGCGACACTGAAGCTACGCTTTGCTGCCGCGTCGACAACCAGGGCGCCGACGGCGTGCAGAACTGCAACACCGGCCGGATCGCGCTCAAGCCCGGCGAGACCGGCACGCTGCGGGTCGACTTCAGCCGCAAGCCGGCCAGCGACCCGGGCATCAAGCTGTTCGGGATGCGGGGGTATCCGTTCAGCCAGCAGACCGAACGCACTATCGACCCGGCCAAAGTGAACCAGCTTGTCGTCTTCGCCCCCCAGCCGAAGGAAGACTGCGCCTTCGAGATCGACAACCTCCGCGCTGGCGGCTCGGATGTGCCGCCGCCGGCGGATACTTCGACACCCGGGGAGTTCTTCCCGTTCATCGATACTTTCGGTCAGTACATTCACCGGGACTGGCCGGGCAAGACTCACTCGGTCGAGGAGCTGCAGCGGAACCTGGCCGGGGAGCAGACGGACTTGGCGGCACACCCCGGACCCGCTGACTGGGACCAGTACGGCGGCTGGAAGAACGGACCGACCCTCGACGCCACCGGCTTCTTCCGCACCGCCAAGCACGAGGGGAAATGGTGGCTTGTCGACCCCGAAGGGAAGCTGTTCTTCTCTCACGGGATCGATTGCGTCCGCTCGGGAGACTCGACCCCCATTGACGACCGCCAGAACTGGTTCCAGGACTTCCCCGGCGACCAGCCTGGCTTTGCGGAGTTCCTCGGCAAGCAGGGCAACGTCGTCCGCGACTACTACCAGGGCAAGCAACCGAAGACGTTCAACTTCCTCGGCGCCAATCTGAAGCGCAAGCTGGGCGACGACTGGAAGCAGCGCTACGCCGAACTGGCGCACCAGCGTCTGCGAAGCTGGGGGCTCAACACCATCGCCAACTGGTCTGACGAAGCCGTGTACCTCCGCTCAGACTCGCGGAGTAGGCGGACGCCCTACGTCGTCTCCGTCCACTTCGGCGGGAAGGTGCTGGAAGGGAGCACCGGCTACTGGGGCCAGTTCCGCGACGTGTTCGATCCTGACTTCGAGCGGCAGCTCCGCAGCCGCCTGCAGCAGGAGGTCGGCAAGAGCGCGGGCGACCCGTGGTGCATTGGCTACTTCGTGGACAACGAACTCTCGTGGGGCAACGAGATCTCCCTGGCCGTCGCCGCGCTCGTGTCGCCGCCGGAGCAGGCGGCGAAGCGGGCTTTCGTCGACGACCTGAAAGCCAAGTACGGCGCCATTGACAAGCTGAACGAAGCCTGGGGCGAGCAGCACCCGTCGTGGGACGCGCTGCTTCAGCACCGCAAGGCACCCAGCGAGCAGAAGGCCCTGCCGGACCTGCTGGCTTTCTACGCGCGCACAGCCGACTCGTACTTCAGCACCATCCGCAAAGCCGTGAAGGAAGTCGCGCCGAACCAGCTCTACCTCGGTTGCCGGTTCGCCTGGGTCAACAAGACCGCCGCCGAAGCCGCCGCCAAATACTGTGACGTGGTGAGCTTCAACCTGTACCGCCGCACCGTCGCCAACTTCAAGCCGCCTTTCGAGGCCGACCTGCCGCTGATCATCGGCGAGTTCCACTTCGGCGCGCTGGACCGCGGCATGTTCCACACCGGGCTGGTCAAGGTCAAGGACCAGGCGGAACGTGCGCAGGTCCACAAGGAGTACGTGGAGGGCTGCCTCCGCCACCCGCAGTTCGTCGGCTGCCACTGGTTCAAATACCAGGACGAGCCCACCACCGGCCGCGGGCTGGACGGCGAGAACTACCAGATCGGCTTCGTCGACACGTGCGACACGCCGTACCCGGAGACAATCGAGGCGTGCCGCGAGGTGGGGTACGGGGTCTACGGGCGGCCGTGAGGTCGCTGAGAGGCCGCCTCAACACCCCGACATACGGAACCGTCCGGCTTTCGGGAAGGTAGGCGTAAGCCGGTCGCCTCCCGCCAGCGGCGCGTGGGAAGAACCGGCTGACGCCCATCTTCCAGTGGGTGGCGGGACGTCTCCGAGGAACCCGCGGAGGCACTGATTGCGGCCGGGGCGCGTCAGGCTTGCGGCGGCACTGACCCGTGCCCACCGCAGGTCCCCGGCGGTCTCGACGCGTAGACCTGCCGAAGTTCCTCGGGCGAGGCAACCCGCTTGATCGCTTCCATCAGGGCTTGCAGTGTGCTGGTGTCGGCACGCTGCTCAATCTCGGGAAGCAGGCGCAGGCCCCCTTCGCCGAACCGCAACTCCAACGCCAAGGCGACCCCGTTCAGCAGACCACGCTCCAAGCCCCGCCGCTCACCTTCCTCAATCCAGCGTTCAGCAATCGTCGGCATGAGTTGGTCTCCTTCGTCGGTCAGCGCCTGCTGCACCGCCTGTTGCAGCTCCGTCGGCTCAAGCCGGTCGGTGCCGGTGCACAGGTACCGGAGCAGGGCTTCCACGTATTGTAGCCCGGTCTCCCGCTGTAACAACATCGACGAACGTCGCCGGGAGGGCCTCGGGGTGCTCCACGTCCAGTACCGCCACCACCGCCGCCGGCAGGTAGTGCTGCAGGAAGTCGCGAACGGCCTCCGGCTGCCCAAAGGCTTGCTTGAAGAAACGATCATGGGGATTGGTCAGACTCATGCGCCACCCCTCACCCGTATGCTCCGAACTCCCTGCACGCCTCGATCATCGCCACGTAGTTCTCCGGCTTGCACGACGAGTGGATGCTGTTGGACGAAGTCAGGATGAAGCCGCCGCCGCCAGCCGCGTCTGCGATCGCCTGCCGCACCGCTTCGCGCACTTCCTCGACGGCGCCGTGGGAGAGCAGCCGGCCGCAGTCGATGTTGCCGGCGAGGCACACCTTGTCGCCGACCAGCGCCTTCACCTTCTTCAGCTCCATGCCCGCCACGGGCTCGAGAGGGTTGATCGCGTCCGGACCGGTGGCGACGATCATGTCCAGGATCGAGTAGAGGTTGCCATCGGTGTGCTTGAGGCAGAAGGCACCCTCGGCGTGGATCAGGTCGATCATCCGCTTGTCGCGCGGGGCGATGAACCGCTCGAACATCGCCGGGCTCATCAATGGGCCGAAGTTGTGGGCATAGTCGTCGCCCAACACGATGACCTCGGCCCCGGCGCGGATGGCGTTGCGGACGACGCCCATGTTGGCTTCGAGCACCTTGTCCATCACGACTTCCGCCAGCTCCGGGTCGAGGGCGAAGTCGGCCAGCAG
>PEVN01000386.1 GCA_002779825.1 Armatimonadetes bacterium CG06_land_8_20_14_3_00_66_21
GTCCAGCGGATCAAGCACATTCCGGTCTGGGTGTTCCACGGCGCCCACGACGAACTCGTGCCGGTAGACCGCGCCCGGGAGATGGTCGTCGCGCTCCGCAACGCGGGAGCAGAGCCGCTCTGCACGATCTACCCCGACGCCGACCACGACGCCTGGACGCGAACGTACGCCAGTAGGCGACTGTACGACTGGTTGTCTGCGCAGCGACGCGGGCGACCCGCGAGGTGACGAGGGGGCACGAGGCGCGCGCCCGCACGAAACAAAACACAAGTTTCGCGAAAGAACCGTAATTTTACGGACACCCACATCCTGCAATCCCGCCATACTTTCTGGTGTGGCGCGTACTGCATGACGTGCGCTTTGCCTTGACCGTCAGGTGAGGCATCCAGGTGAGGCATCCAGATGGGCTTCCGGCTTGGGCAATCTGTTTACTCAGTCCGGCAGACCGGTGCGCGTGCCTGTGCGGGTGCTAACAGGTTGGGGAAGGGGCTGAGCGGGGTCAGGCTTTTAGCGGCGGGGTGCGCTCACAGGCTTCCCGGACCTTCCCTCCCGCTGCCCGGGTCCTCTCTGCGTCCGGGCACCCGGCGGAACTCGCTGCCGCGGTCGTGGCGTGGAGTCCTCTCGTTGTCTCAGTGGCTGCTGCTGCCTCGATCTGCCTTTGCCTCTTCCCGACACACCGTGCTATCACTGCGGCAGAGCGAGGAGGTATCTCGGCACGCTCTGCCGTCATCGCGGCAGAGCGAGGAGGTGTCTTGGCATGCTCCGCCGTCATCGCAGCACGCTCTGCCGAGGTTGCGGCACGCTCTGCCGTCGTTTCGACATGCTCTGCCGGCGTCGGGACTCAGTAGACTGTCACTTGGCTGGCGCATTCCGTATCAGTCCACCAATAGCAGGGAGGTGAAACCACGATGCCCCATATCTCGCCAAACAAGTTCGCGGGAACACTCCAAGAGTTCGTCGCTCACGCCACCAAGTACGCCACGGGCACAACGACGTTTGGTGGTCTAACAACGGCCGATATCGAGGCCATGGACACGGAATTCCAATAGAAATGGCGCGCCAAGATTGACGCCGACCGCGCTGCCAACGTCGCCGGGCTGGAATTGGACACGATGATGGAGGCGGACCGACAAAAACTCATCCGCTACCGGCTGAGTGTCCCGGCCGAGACAGGCCGGGATTCCGAAGCCACAAAGGCGCTGCCGCGCCTCTCCGCCAAGGCGTCCTCCAAGAGCAGCGGACCCAAAGGCCCAGAAGACCCGTGACCGCAACGCCCCGCCTACAGGAAGGCAGGCGGAAGCCAGTCGGCCTTTCCCGGCGAGGCGCGAACGGGACCGGCTGACGCCTGCCTTCCGGTTGGGAACCCCAACGGAGGCAAACGCTGCCACAGGACGCCCGAACTCGTTCGGGGGCTGAGCGCGGGCAGTACCCGAACCAGTTCGGGCGTCCCGAGCGTGTTCCCACAGTAGCCCTTCTCTGCGCCTTCGCGTCTCCGCGTTGAACGCCCTTTCCCGGCCCTGAAATCCGCAATCCCAAGTCCGCAATCCCACAGGAGCCCCCGCCATGCCCACCGCCAAGACCTACACCTACGCCGACAGCGGGCCGGATGTAGAGAAGCGACAGGGACTCATGACCACCCAATCAAACCCTCAGCTTGTCCGCGCCTTCCGGATCGTCTCGCAGGGCGCTTCCTCCGCAGTGATCGGCGCCGGTGTAGTGGTGTTGGTTGGCTGGCTGTTCGACGTGCAGGTCCTGAAGAGCCTGCACCCGGACTGGGTAACGATGAAGGCCAACACCGCGCTGGGCTTCCTCCTCGCCGGCTGTGCGCTGTGGCTGTCCCAACCCGGACCGGACCTGTCCCCTCCCGCCCCGCGCCGACTCCGGCTCGCCCTGTTGCTGGCCTTCGTTGTCGCTCTGCTCGGCGGTCTCACGCTGGTCGAGTTTGCGTCCGGCTGGGACCTGGGCATTGACCAACTCCTCTTCAAGGAGCCGCCAGGCGCCGTTGGCACCTTCATCCCGGGCCGGATGGCGCCCAACACCGCGCTCTGCTTCCTCTTGGTCGGGCTGGCGCTGCTGGGGTCTCGGGGGGCGACGCGCCTTGGCAAGTGCGGCGGGCAGATGCCGGCGTTGCTCGCCGGGCTGATCGGCCTGCTTGGCGTTCTCGGCTACCTGTACCACGCGCCGGGCGTGGCGGGACTGGCCGGCTGCACGAGGATGGCGCTGCACACCGCGCTGGCGTTCCTCGCCGCTACCGTTGGGTTCCTCTTTCTGTACCCGGATCGGGGGCTGCCGGCCACGCTCACCGCCGAGGGCCCCGGGGGCCGCCTCGCGCGCCAGCTTGTGCCCGCGGCGTTCGGCGTCCCCCTCGCGATCGGCTGGCTGCGCGCGCTGGCCCAGGAGCGGCAGCTTCTCGACAGCATGATCGGTCTGGCGTTGGGAATCGTCGCGCATGTCGTGATCTTCGCGGCCCTGATCTGGTGGAGCGCGGACTCCCTGGAACGGACGGATTCGGAGCGCCGGGAGGCGGAGGCGGCACTGCTGGAGAGAACCCGCGAACTCGACCGCTTCTTCAGCCACAGCCTGGAGCTTCTACTCATCGCCGACGCGGACGGCTTCTTCCGGCGGTTGAACCCCAAGTGGGAGGAGGTGTTGGGTTACCCACTGCGCGAGTTGGAGGGTCACCGATTCCTGGACTACGTCCATCCCGATGACGTGGCGTCCACGGTTTCACAGGTAGCGAACCTCGCTCCCGGGCAGGAGGTGTTCGAGTTCGTCAACCGCTGCCGCTGCAAAGACGGCGGCTACCGTTGGCTTCAGTGGAGTTCCTACAGCGAAGGAAGCCTCGTCTACGCCGCGGCTCGGGACATCACCGAGCGCGTGCGGAGCGAGAAGCGGCTCAAGGAACTCTCCACGGTGTTCATGGAGGCGGCCAACCCGGTCATCATTGAGGACCTCTCCGGCGTCATCCGGGAGGTGAATGAGACGGCGGTGCACACCTACGGGTGGACCCGGGAGGAGTTGGTCGGTCAGCCGCTCAAGCGGATCGTGCCCCCCGACTACCATGCGCACGCCGACGAAGTCTCTGCGCGCTGCCAACGCGAGGGCTTCGTGCGCAACGAAGAGGCGGTGCGGCTGACGAAGGCAGGCGCGCGCCTCCCCGTTCTCGTCACCCTGTCCCTGCTCCGGGATCCGCAGGGCGAGCCCAGCGGGGTCGCCAGTTCGACGCAGAATATCTCCTCGCTGAAGAACACGCTCGCGGAACTCGACGAAGCCCGCCAGGTCGCCGAAGCTGCCAGCCTCGCCAAGTCCGAGTTCTTGGCCAACATGAGCCACGAGATTCGGACGCCGCTGAACGGCGTGGTGGGCATGATCGGGCTGCTCCAGGATACGTCGCTGACGCAGCGACAGCAGGAGTTCCTGCGGATGGCGCATGACTCGGCTGAGGCGCTGCTGTCCGTCATCAACGACATCCTGGACTTCTCCAAGATCGAGGCGGGCCGGTTGGAGCTGGACGAGGAGCCGTTCCATTTGCGCGACAGCCTGGAAGCGACGGTGGCGACGCTGGCCCTGCGGGCGCACCAGAAGGACCTGGAGCTGGCCTGCCACCTCGACCCCGCCGTGCCCGATGCCCTGGTCGGCGATGCGCAACGGTTGCGACAGGTCGTGCTCAACCTGGTGGGGAACGCCCTCAAGTTCACGGAGGCGGGCGAGGTGGTCGTGGACGTGCGGCTGGGGGAGGGTGAGGCTCCTGCCGAACCGGAGACTCCCGCCGAACCGGAGGCTCCTGCCGAACCGGCGGCTCCTGCCGAACCGGAGGCTCCTGCCGAACCGGAGGCTCCTGCCGAACCGGAGACTCCCGCCGAACCGGAGGCTCCTGCCGAACCGGAGGCTCCTGCCGAACCGGAGGCTCCCGCCGAACCCGCGGCGTCCCCGGGACCCGGGGCTCAGCCGGAGCTTCGCCCTCCCGGTGCGCTGCCGGAGGACGTTTGCCTGCACTTCTCCGTGCGCGACACCGGGATCGGGATTCCGCCGGACAAGCTGGAGAAGATCTTCGACTCCTTCAGCCAAGCGGATGCGTCCACGACCCGGCGGTTCGGCGGCACGGGGTTGGGGCTGACCATCGCCTCCCAACTGGCGGCGCTGATGGGCGGGCGCCTCTGGGCCGAGAGCGAAGTGGGCCAGGGAAGCACCTTCCACTTCACCGCCCTCTTTGGCGTGCGCCCGAACGAGGAGCGATTGAGCCGGCTCCAGCCGGCAGAGCTGCGGGGCGTGCGAGTGTTGGCGGTGGACGACAACGAAACCAACCGGCGCATCCTTCGGGAGATGCTGACGAACTGGGGGCTGGCCGTTACCGTGGCGGAAGACGGGCACAGTGCGTTGGCCGCGCTGCAACAAGCCGCCGCCGCTGCCAAGCCGTTCGCACTCGTGGTGTCCGACTACCACATGCCGGGCATGGACGGGCTGGAACTGGTGGAGCGGGTCCGGCAGACTCCGGCGTTGGAGGCGACAAGGGTCGTGCTGCTCTCTTCTGCCGGCGCGGCCGGCGATCCCGACCGCGCGGCGGGAACCGGGGCAGACGCCTGGCTGACGAAACCAGTCCGGCAGTCTCACCTGCTGGAAACCATTCAGCGGGTGTTGGGGGCCGGCGAGCAGCCGGCGGCACCGGAAGCAACGAAACGGGGCCCCGCGCCTGTCGCCCTGCGCCCGCTGCGAATCCTGCTGGCGGAGGACAACCCGGTCAACCAAGTGGTGGCAGTGGGAGTGCTGGAGCAGGAAGGTCACACCGTCGTCGTCGCCAACAACGGCAACGAAGCCCTGCAGGCATTGGCCGACCAGGACTTTGACCTCGTGCTCATGGACGTCCAGATGCCCGAGCTGGACGGTCTCACCGCCACCCGACAAATCCGAAATCCGGAATCGCAGATCCGAAACCATGAAGTGCCGATCCTCGCCATGACCGCCCATGCGCTGACGGGCGACCGGGAGCGCTGTCTGGACGCCGGGATGGATGGCTACGTGTCGAAGCCGCTGGACCGGCGGACGCTCTTCGAGGAGATCGGCCGGGTGGTGGGCCTCGACCGCGTGGCGCTCCCGCCGCCGGCGGCCGAGGAAGCGGAGATCGGCGACGCAGTCGTGTTCGACCGGGCCGCCGCGCTGGACCGGTTCGCCGGCGACGAAGACCTGCTGCGGCGGGTGGTGCGCGCGTTCTTCGACTCGTCTCCCGCGTTGCTGTCCGCGGCCCAAGACGCCGTGACGCGAGGCGAGGCGGAAGCGCTCACAACAGCCGCGCACACGCTCAAAGGCGCGCTCGGCAACCTGTCGGCTCACGCCGCCTATGAAGCGGCATTGCAGCTTGAACAGCTCGCCCGAAGCGGGGACTTGACCGCCGCCGCGGCAGCGCTGATCGGCGTACAACGCGAGGTGGCACGGCTGAGCACCGAATTGGAGGGGTGGCAGTGAACCCGTGGCACAGGCCTCTGACCTGTGAACTGCAACCGCGGTGACCGACAGGCTACACAGGTCAGAGACCTGTGCCACGGGGGGGGCAAAGTGTTGGACCGTCATGCTGCAAAGGAGACACCGATGAGAATCCTAATCGCCGAAGACGATCTGGGGTCGCGAATCGCGTTGGAGGGGGTGCTGGAAAAGGCCGGGCACGAAGTCGTCGTCGCTTGCAGCGGCGACGCGGCGTGGCAACTGCTTCAGCAGGAAGGGCACCCACAGCTCGCCGTGCTCGACTGGCGGATGCCCGGGAAAGACGGGTTGGCGCTGTGTCGCCTCCTGCGCGAGACTCCGCGGCTCCGGTCGGTGTACGTGATCGTGCTTACGGCCAACGACCGGCGCACGGACATGCTGGCGGCGTTCGACGCCGGCGCCGATGACTACGTCACCAAACCCTTCGACCGGGCGGAGCTGGAGGCCCGCGTCCGCGTGGGCGAGCGGGTGGTGGCACTGCAGGACCAGTTGGCGGAGCGGGCGGAGCGGGCGGAGACGAACTACCGGTCGATCTTCAATCACGCCACCGAGGGCATCTTCCAGAGCACGCCCGAGGGACGCCTCCTCACGGCCAACCCCGCCCTGGCCCGCCTCCTGGGGTACGACTCCTCCGAGGAACTCACGGCGGGCGTCACCGACCTTGCGCACCAAGTCTACGTCGATCCCCAGCGGCGCGCGGACTTCCTCCGGATCATGCAGGAGCAAGGCGCCGTGGCCGACTTCGAGCACCAGGCGTATCGCAAAGATGGGAGCCTCGTCTGGGTGTCCGTCAACGCGCATTCGGTGAATGACGACGCCGGCAACTTGCGCTTCTACGAGGGCACGCTGACAGACATCACCGAGCGGCGACGGGCGGAGGCGGCACTGCGCAAGAGCGAGGAAGCCGAGCGGCAGCGCCGGCAGGACCTCACAGTCCTGCACACCGTCACCAACGAGCTGTCCCCGGCAGACACCTTCGACGAGTTGTGTCGCCGTGCCGTGGAGCTGGCACGGGAGAAGCTGGGGTTCGACCGCGCAGGACTGTGGTTCGCCACCGACGACCCACTGATGATGTCGGGATCCTTCAGCGTGGACGAAGAGGGGCGCCTGCGGGATGAACGAGGCGACAGAGTGGCGATCACCGGGGAATCAGCCATGGGCCAGGTCCTGGCTCGGAAGCTCGTGTGTCAGGTGGACCACGACACTCCCCTGCGCAACCAGAAAGCGAAGGCCATCGGGCGGGGAACCCAAGCCGTGGCGGCCCTTTGGGATGGCGCTGAGGTGATTGGTTGCCTCACTACGGACAACCTGCTGCGCGGGGAGGCGATCACGGAGCGCCGCGCCGAACTGCTGACGCTCTATGCCTCCGCCCTAGGGCACCTCTGCACCCGGAAACGCGCGGAGGAGTCCCTCCGCAGTCAGGCCGCGCGCACGGAGCTGCTCAACCGGATCACCCGCCTGATTGCCGACCGTCTGGACCCGAACAGCATCTTCGACGTGGCGCTAACTGCGCTGGAGACGCAGTTGGCGGTCGCCGCCGCGGACGTGTGCCTGTACGACGCCGAGACGGACCTGCTGACTATCGCCGCGGTCGGGTCGGCGAGAGCGCAGTTGACAGGGGAGTTGGGCTTGGCCGTTGGCGCGAAGATCCCCCTTGGTGGGATGCGCGACTGCCTGGAGGGACACACATTCTACCTGCCGGACACCACCGCGTCGGACGGGCCAACCGCGCAGGCACTGGCGCAGGCGGGCGTGCGGAGTTCGATCTCGGTGCCGCTCATGGTGGAGGGTAAGCTCATGGGGCTACTCCATGCCGTGCGCCGGCCGGTGGACGCCTTCTCCGCGGATGAGCGCGAGTTCCTGCAGGATCTCGCCGAACACGTCGCCCTGGCAGCGCACAACGCCCAGCTCCACGCAAATCTCCAGACCGCCTACCAAGAGTTGCGGAACACCCAGCAGCAGATCATCCAGCAGGAGCGCCTGCGCGCCCTGGGCACCATGGCCAGCGGGGTGGCGCACGACTTCAACAATGCGCTCATGCCCATCATGGGGTTCGCGGACATGCTGCTCATGCGGCCGGAGGACCTCGCTGACACGGAGAAGACAACAAAGTACCTCCAGACCATCCGCACGGCTGCCACGGACGCCGGCGCGGTGGTGGAGCGCCTGCGGGAGTTCTACCGGCATCGCGAAGAAAACGAGGTCTTCCAGCCGGTGGACTTGTTCGTGGTGGCCGAGCAAGCGGCCGACCTGACGCAGCCCAAGTGGAAGGATCAGGCGCAGGCAGACGGGCTTCAGGTGAAGCTCAACCTCGAGCTGGAGGACGTTTCCCCGGTCTTCGGCAATGAGGCGAACCTGCGCGAGATGCTGACCAATCTCATCTTCAACGCAGTCGATGCCATGCGGCAGAAAGCCAAGGACCACCCCGACTCGGAAGAGGTGAAGTCGGGCACGCTGACGCTGCGGACGCGGGCTGAAACTCGGGGACCGGGGGACTTGGGGCGGGTGGTGTTGGAGGTTTGCGATACGGGGACGGGGATGACGGAGGAGGTGCGGCTGAAGTGCCTGGAGCCGTTCTACTCGACCAAGGGCGAGCACGGTACGGGGCTCGGGCTCGCGATGGTCTTCGGCATTGTCCAGCGGCACAACGGCACCCTCGAGATCGAGAGCGAAGTGGGCAAGGGCACGACGTTCGCCCTGCGACTTCCCGCCTACAGAGAGGAGGCGCAGCAGACTGCAGCCCAGGCGACAGTCGGGACAACGCGCCCATTGCGGGTGTTGGTGGTGGAAGACGAGGTAGTGAACCGCGAACTGCTGACTGACTACCTCACCGGCGAAGGGCACGCCGTGGAGACGGCGGTCAACGGCGTGGAGGCGTTGGGGAAGTTCCGTGTCGGTGCGTTCGACTTGGTGCTCACCGACCGCGCCATGCCGCAGATGAACGGAGACGAGCTGGCCCGCACTCTCAAGGTCCTGCAGCCCGACCTACCAGTCGTCATGCTGACCGGATTTGGCGCGATGATGCAGGACGCCAGTGAACGCCCGTCGGGAGTGGACTTAGTCGTGGGGAAACCGGTGAACCTGCAAGCGCTGCGGGAAGCGGTGGCGCAGGCAGTGGCGCGATAGTCGAAGCGAGCGGCGACTGACTCGAGCCGCGAGGCGGCCGAAGACGGCGTCGCCGCCCTGGCCCTGCGGTCCCGGCGAAGTCCGCTCAGTCCGGCGCCCGGGGGCCGGAGAGCACGAGCGCCCGCCGGTCCTCGTAGAGCACTTGCAGGTCGCCGGAGTCGATCCCCTCGCGAATGCAGGTCTGCAGCAAGCCCGGGTCGTTCAGGTTGAAGTACGTCGTGTTGACCAGCACGTGGGTGATTCCGCGTCCGGCGAAGAGCCGCCACAGGTCGGCGCGGGTCTTCACCTTCGAGTAGTCGAGAAGCGCGGAGTGATCCGGCTCGCCCCAGAGGTAGTCCCGGTCTAGATAGAGGCCCCGCGGTTCGCCGTAGGTGATGAGCTTCGCGTCCGCCGGCAGGAACTGGTTGGCGAACTGTGCCGCGGCGTATGTGTCCAGATAGCGGGTGCGGTACTCGTCTGCCGACACGCTCCCCGACACCACCTGCCATGCGGGACCGGTCAGCCCGAGCGCGAACCAACCCCCCAGGGGAACGAAGAGGGCGACGGCTGCCGCTGCGGCGAACCCCAGCTTGGCGGACGCCGTGCGCAGCCACAGTTCGCGGACGGTCCACCCCAGACACACTGCCGTCATCGCGAGGCACGGCAGCAGGTAGCGAAGGTAGTGCATCAGCGCGAACCAGGCGAGCAGGTGGAACGCCGCCGCCGCCGCGCACAGCCGCACTCCTCCGGGCTTCGGGCGCAGGAAGAGAAACGGCAGCAGCAGCGCCAGGTACAGCGGTCCCGGCGTGCTGCTGCTGACGGGCTGCACCTCGTAGCGCAGGCCGCGGGACGGGTCGTGATTCCACGGCCACATAGTCACGTTCCACGGCAGCTTCACCAAGTCCACCAGACCGCGGCCCGTCCCGTAGGTGTGCTGTTCCGCCGAGTAGGCGTCGGCGCGCGTCTGGTCCCAGCGAACGCCGCCAAACCGTTCGTACAGGAACGGGTACACCGGGTTGCCAGTCTGGAGCTGGTTCTCCAGGTACCACGGCCCGCCGACCAGGATCGCGACGATCCCCAACAGCGCCCACTGGGTCCAGAGCGAACGCCTGGAGCGAACGACGTGGAGCGCGCCGGCAAACAGCACAAACGCCAGGGTCACGGCGCCGGTGTATTTGATCCCCAGGCAGACCCCGGCGAAGACGCCGGCGACGAGATGCCACCTGCCCTTCCCCCCCTCCTGCCAGCGGCTTAGCGCGTAGAGGGCAGCCACGGCGTAGCAGGAGAGCCCCAGGTCGACATAGCCAGAGCCAAGCTCCGAGAAGACGACCGGCGTGCTCAGGAACACGCTGGCCGCGATCAGACCGACCAGTCGCCCGCCCAGCCGTTGCCCCCACGCGAGCATCGTCGCGGCGAGCAAGCAGGCGGTGAGGAAGTGGAACAGCTTGGCCGCGGCCACGCTCCGGACAAGCAAGCCCAGCGTGTAGAGCATCTCCATCGTGAACGGGAAGTATGAGTGGGTGCTGAAGGGGAGCTGGAGGAGCCGGTGGTGAGCAACGTAGATCTTCGGGAACGCCAGGTGGTACTGCAGGGCGTCCCAGTCGTTGGCGACCGGGGGCGCCAATGACTTGACCAGGCCGGCTGCAAGCACGCTGAGCAGGCAGACCCACAGGAAAGCCTCCGGCACCCGCACGTGCCGCCACCCTGGGTGCACCCGCGCCAGCGCGCCCACTACGACTCGGGCCGCTCGTCTTCCGCCCACAAGCGCGGCAAGGGCCAGCACGCCCCAGCCGACCGCCGGATACAGGAACCCGAGCGCCGCGACGCCCCACACGGTGTACGCGAGCACCGCGAGCCCGAGCGCGCCGCCGAGGGCGACCGCTTCACACAGCCCCGCTGGCTCGGTCCGCAGCCAACGCAGCAGTTGCCCGCCCAGCCCGACAGAGACCAGGCTGACAAGCAGGAAGAAGAGGAGGTCCGCTACCGGCTGAATGGGGCCGTTCATGCGCTACCCCGGTGACGCCACGAAGGCGGCGGCGAGGTAGTAGCCGCACACCAGCAGAATCCACCCGACCAGCAGCCATTCGCCGATTCGGCTCGCGATCTCCTTCATGGGCCACGCCCCTCCAGCGCGTCAGCGACGACCAGGTCCCACTTCCCCTGGCAGCGGAAGAGCAGCTCGACGACCTCCCTGAGCGCCCCCTCGCCGCCTCGTCGGCGCGTAACGACGTCAGCCCGCGACTTGGTCTCCGCAGTGGCGTTTGCCACCGCGATCCCGGCGCCGACGTGAGCGAACACCGCCGCGTCCGGCAGGTCGTCCCCCACGAAGGCGATCTGCTCAAGGTCCAGTTCGTGCTTCGCGGCAAGCTGGCGGAGCGCCGCGAGCTTGTCGTGACACCCCAGGTACAGGTCGGTCACTTTCAGCTCAGCGGCCCTGCGCGCGACCACGGGAGAATCGCGTCCCGTCACGAACGCGACCCGCAGCCCGTTCTGCCGCGCCAAGGCGATGCCGTAGCCGTCGTGGCAGTCGTAGCGTTTGACCACCTCGCCGCCCTCGCCCAGGTAGACGCCGCCGTCGGTGAGGGTGCCGTCCACATCGGTTGCCAGCAGCCGGATGGCGGCAAGCTGCCGGACTACGGAGGGAGGGAGGGAGGCGCAAGGGGGCTGGGCGTTGCTCGCCGAATCGGTCGTCATGGATTGGGGTATCATATCACACGCACCGGGCCCTCACAACAGCCGCTTCCTGCGGGACCCGTGCCCAGTCCGGTTGGAGGTATCCACTTGCTGCCACGCCTCTTGCTTCTGCTGACGGCGCTGTCGCTGACACCGGCGTCAGCGCGCGTCGCCTATCTCACCGTCGTCGAGGCCCAGTCCGTAACCGTCGGCGCTGGGTCGAGAGACGGCGTCCTGCCGGGGCAGATTTTGTCCGTGCAGCGCGACGGGAAGCCCGTCGGCACCGTCACCGTCGAGTGGGTCAGCCTCACGGCGGCAAAGGGCACGGCGAAGGCCGAGGCAACCCCCCTCCGCGTCGGCGACACCGTCGTCCTGCCCCCCGCCTCCGTTGCCACCGACGAGCCGACCAGCACGCCGCCCCAGACGCCCCCCACCGCAACACAGCCCGGGAGTACCCAGGGAACGCGGCCGTTGGCCGGGTATGTCGCCTCGCTCGACGGACCCAAGGTGTGCGTCAGCGTCGGCGCCGACCAAGGCGCGCAGGCGGGGGCAGTGCTCGAGGTGTTCCGGAAGGGGCAGCCGCTGACACAGCTCACCCTCGAGTCGGTCCAGAGGAAGACGGCTGCGGGCGTGCTGCGCGACGCCCAGGCAGCCGTGCGCGTCGGCGACGCAGTGAGGGGCGTTGGGCAGGTCGTTGAGGTCGCCGCCGGCGAGGCAGTTCAGCGCCCACTGGTGCTGCGAGCCGACGGGGGCAACACGGCTGGCGCGCCACTGTCGCCGCCGAAGACCTACAGCGTGCCCCGCAGCGACCAGTCCTATGACCTCCTTGGCGCCTTGGCGGCAGCCGGACTGGTCACCAAGTACCCCGCCCGGGTGTTCTACGACGAGGGGCTGTTCCGGCACCGCTCCGACGACGATCTCGTGCTCACGCGGCGGCAGATCGCGGAACTGGTTCAGGAGGCCCTGGGCAATGCCGGCGCCGGCGACGCGCTGAAGCCCGGGACGGCACTGGCGCTCAAACGCCTGACCGGTCTGTACGCAGAGGAACTCACGCGGCTCGGCGTCGGCGTACCGGCCGCAGTCGGCGCACTGGACACGCGGCTTACCGGCGGAACGCCTTGGGGCGTCGGCGGGTACCTCCGGCTCCGCGACACCGGGGCGAACCTCGATGTCGCCGGTGAGTCGCACACACCAGACGGTCTGGGGCTCGACATGAGAGGGAACCTGTGGGCCGACTTCGGCGACAAGTACCGGTTCCGCGCCACGCTCCTGACGGGGGCCGATGGCGACGGCCTCCACACTCGACTCGACCGTGCGGCCGTCACCGCCGACTACGGGAAGCGGCTCAACCTGGAGGTGGGCAGGGACCGGCTCTGGTACGGCCCCGGGCGCTTCGGGTCGATGCTGATCACCGACTACGCCCGCCCCTACGACTACCTGAAGACGAAGCTCCACCGAGGGCTGTGGACGTATGAAGGGCTGGTCACTACGGGGCTGCGGCGGCCCGGCACGGCATTCATGGCGCACAAGGTCGAGGTGGCCCACAGCCCGACGGTGCGCTTCGGAGTGGCCGAAACGCTCGTCGCCTCCGGCGGCAGGCTGCCGCTCGACTACGCCGCGGCTGCGCTGGTCCCGGTGCTCCCGTTCCAGGTCGTGGACCATATCGGGAAGAAGGGCGACAACCCGGCGGCAAGCGTCTACGTGGAGACCGACCTGGCCAAAGGCTACCAGACCTACGTGGAGTTCCTGATCGACGATTTCGTGACGCGGTCGCGGGAGACCAGCAGGAACCGCACCGGGTTCCTGTTTGGCAGCTACTGGCACGACTCGGAGCGACCGGACCGGCTCAACCTCCGTGTCGAATACAGCCGGCTCGACCCCGGGGTGTACGGACCGACAGACCCCAACGAGGCGTACTTCGACCTGGGCAACTCGCTGGGCTACCCGCTCAGCCCCTTCGCGAACCCGGGGACGGAACTCGAGGACTACCGCCTCGAAGCGCAGTACAAGCCGATGGAGAAGCTGACGCTGGGCTTCGGGTACGAGTGGACGAACCTCGGCTTCGAGCAGCCCGTGCGGTCAAAGCAGACCAGCCTTCGACTGCGCGCCGCCTACGATCTTTCCCACAACCTGAGCGCGTCACTGCGCTACCGCCGCACCTTCATTCAGAACGCTGGCTCCGTAGCCGGTGTGCAAGTCACCGACAACGTGGCCGAGGCGGCACTCCTCCACGCTTTCTGATTCGTCACACGCATTGCTTCGGTATCCGCCGTTGGCTGCGGGCACTCACCTTCGGCCCCACGCAGCAGTGCCGGAGGGGTCCTCGATCCAGCGATTGCCGGGGGACGGGCGGGGGGGGGTGTTGCGGCGACTCCGGGAACGTGGTACCGTGGCGGCTACGCGGTCAGGAAGGACTACCCACACTCTCGCTGGGACGACCTCCCGATGGCGCTCTGCAGGAGGCTACGTCATGCGCCCCATGCTCCTATCCCTGTTTCTCGTCGCAACTGCGGCCTGGTGCCAGGCCCCGGTCGTCGTCCTCGGCATCGCTACCCACGAAGCTGACAAGCACAACGTCGAGTTCCAGAAGTACGACCGCACGATGCCGCTGTTCCAGCAGAATGGCATCCAGGCCTCGCTGGTTGAGGAGGACGGGCTGTGCCGGCAGACGTGGACCGAGGCGCGGCTTTATCAGCTCCTCAAGGTCTACCACGTCGTTCAGCTTGCTACCACCTGCGAGGGCGTGCAGAAGCTCACGCCCGAGGTCGAGGCGCGGGCGAAGCTGGCAGGGGCGGCGCTGGCTCGGTACGTGCAGGAAGGCGGCGGGCTGTTGCTGCAGCCCCGGTCGGTGCGCTACCCCGGCGACGACGACGAGCGCTACTGGAACCTCGTGTTTCAGCCGTTCGGTTGCCAGATCCTCCACGAGGGTTGCTTCGACGCGACGCGGCGGTACGAGGAGAAACCGGCGCCGGGCGTCCTCGGCAAGCGGACGTATTGGTTCACCCGCGGCGTCAAGCCGCACGGCGTGACCGAGGGCGCGTCGTGCCTCTACCTGCCGCTCCACGACTACTACCCCGGCGCAGGCACGCCGGCGATGCAGTACTCGGCGGACTGGCAGGTCGTGGTGTCGGGCGAGAAGGAGGCGAAGAGCTACCGGACGGGGGTGTCCGGCGACCCGAACACGCTCAACCTGGAGACTCCCGGGACCTATGCGTCGGCGCCCCCGGTAGTGGCGGTCCGCGGGTTCGGCAGGGGGCGAATCGTCTGCTTCCCCGTGTCGCCGTTGCACACCGGGATGAACTATGGCAACCCGCTCTGGCCGCAGACGGTGGAGACCAGGGGCGATCCGGCGCTGGGGCAGCCCAGCGACACCATGGAGCTGCAGATGAACGCCTGCCGCTGGCTTGCGGAACCGGTGCAGCAGACTCCGGGGTTTGGGACGTACACGCCGGAGCCGTACAAGCCCGTCGAGTTCCCGAAGAGCGTCGAGTGGGATTCGTGGAACTTCGAGAAGGTCGCCGGGCTGACCTACGCCGACGGTCAGGAACCGGTCCTGCAATCGGCCGCCCCCGGCATCCGCGGCATCGTCGGCGCGCACACCTCGTTGACCGACGGGAAGGGCGCGGTTGCCGACTACGTCACGGCGGCGAAGGCAGCGGGTTTGTCGGTGATCGTGTTCGCCGAGCCGCTGGAGCTGCTCACTGCGGCGGAGCTCGAGAAGCTCAAGACGGACTGCCTCGCCGCCAGCCAGCAGCCCGACTTCTACGCCTGCCCGGGCATCGAGTTCACCGACGGCATCGGCAATCGCTGGGCGTTCTGGGGGGAGAAGATCGTCTACCCCGAGGCGACCTTCCCCAACCCGTACCCGCCGAACAACCCGTACACACTGTGGGACGGCAAGCAAATCCACCAGTACGGCAAGTTCGCTGAGCTGTGCAGCTACCCGCCCAGCGCTTTGCTGGACTACAAGCAGCTCCGCGCCAACGGCGCGCACCCGGAGAACCTGTGGTGGTTCTTCCACTACCTGCCGTTGGTGTACGACCACGGCAAGCCGATTGCCAACAACTACAACGACTTCCTCTTCGGCCTCCGCGACCTGCGCTGGGCGGCGTTGGCGTCGTTCACGCGGATCACCGACCCGGCGGAGGTCAAGCAGGCGGCGGACACGCTGTTCACCGGGTTCCTCGATGTCCCCTCCGCCCGGGAAGCCCTGAACACTCGCTGCACCGCCTACTTCGCCGCGTGGAAGGCCCACCAGTTCGTGAGCCAGGGACCGCGGGTGCTCTACTGGGGCGGCTTCAACACGCAGATGGAGAGTAACTGGCACTACACGCGCGGGGCCCACCGGGTGCGACTCAAGTTCGTCGTGCAGAGCGAGGCCGGCATCCAGGAGGTGAAGGTGCACGACGCCGACCTGGGGCCGATTCGGCGCTACCTCGGCAACGGGGCGAAGGTGCTGGAACGCGAGTTCGAGTTGGTCCACGATCAGCAGCACTACCTGACACTGGAGGTCCTCGACACCGCCGGCAAGCGCGCGTTCTCCCACTACGTCTGGGTGTTCTGCTACAAGCAGGGCTTGTTCCGCTGCGGCGACAACCTGAACATCCTCGGCGCCACGGGCATGTTGTGGCACCCCGACCGCATGGAGATGCTCTCCATGGCGAAGCAATTCCATAACGGCGAGGACTACAGCATCCAGGGCTGGGACCGCGGCGGCGCGCAGTGCCCGCTTCCCAGCGTGCGCTACGAAGACCTCGCCTACTTCAAGGGCGTCGGCCCCTACCCGCACCCCGAGACCCACAACGTGATCCAGGGTCGGCAGATGGACGTGGCGGTCTCCAGCTACAACCTGCAAGTGGCCTCGATGGACATGAAGTACCTGTCCCAACGCTTCGACACCCAGGAGCGGCCGACGCCCGCTTTGGCCACCGTCGCCAAGGACTTGGGCGAGAACGAGTACTTCGAGCGGCGCCACACGATCTACGCCCCCGAAGATCGCCGCGACATGTACGTCGTCTGGAACTACCGCCGCCGACATGAAGGCGAGCAGAACTACCAGGGCGGCCTGATCTGGCACGAAGGGGAGATCCGCTTCAAGCGGGACGTGACGCTCACCGGCGCCGTGCCGATCTCCCTGGTCTTCTTCGAGATCCCAACCGACTTGGCCCAGGGCTGGGGGCACAGCGTGATCACCACCGACGCCGAGGGCACGACCCGCGTTGCGATGCTCCGCGAAGCCGACAAACCAATTCGTGGCGCCGGTCGGTTGCGCCCCGGCGGCTACGCCGCGCAAGTGCCCTCGCTGGTCGGCACGCTCGGCTTCTTCGCCCCGCCGGGAAGTGACTTCTGCTACACCTACCGACTGCCAGGCCGGTTGTACATCGGCCTGGGGCGCGACGGGCAGGAGATCAAAGCCGGCACCGTCATCCCCTACCGCTTCGCCATTGGCGCGTTCGCGACCGACGAGGCCGGCAACGCCCCGCTGGAGC
>PEVN01000435.1 GCA_002779825.1 Armatimonadetes bacterium CG06_land_8_20_14_3_00_66_21
CCCGCGGTTCGTTGACCCCGAGCGGGCGCCTTCACACCGCGGACAGCGGAAGCCCTCAGGCCACCGCAACCGAGAGAGGCACTCACGACAAGCGGCGTCCGTCGAGAACCGCGCCTCGAAATCCAGCAGCGTCTTCGGTTAGTCCTCCATGACGCACGATCCTACAGATAGCGTCTACTGGAGACAAGTGCAGAGCCAGGTTGCATAGTTTGCGAAGTCGCCCTCCGTTGTGAAGATGGATAGACTATGGCGGTGGGCAGCCGCGCAGATCAGCATGTCAATCGCCGTCCCGGAGATGCCGTGCGTGCGGCGCTCGTTGAGGAACTCCGCGGCCCGGACGTAGTCCCCTGTATCCAACCTCACATCCCTGAACCCAGCGAGTCGCTCCCGCAGTTGGTCGAAGTCCGCCCTCCTACGCACGCCTGATAGGACCTCCTGCCGGATGACCCCGATGATCGCGACACTGTCCTCTCGCACCAGCCCTGCCCACACCTCGACGATTTCTCTTTCCTCCGCGGCGAGGTTGTCGGGGCGTCTGCGCAGCGCCAGGGACCACACCGAGGCGTCAACCAGAGTGTTCACAACGCCGGCCTCTCTCGAAGCGCCTTGTAGTTGTAGTCAGGCTCGTACTCAACCTTCCCCTGCAGCTCCAGAATGCCCAGGCGTCGGTGCCGCTGTATGTACTCAGCCAGTGCAGCGTCCAGCGTCTGCGATTCGCTCTCGTGCCCGCCCACTCGCCTCGCTTCCCGGACCAGTTCCTCATTGACGGTGACGGTGGTCGGCACGATGGATCCCTCCTCTTGGTCTCAGCCATTGTGCCCACGACCTCGCTGACCACCAAACGTTAACCGCCCCCAACTCTCTGGGCGGGCAGGGCAGCACCCGCCCACCGGCGAATAGCTGCGCCCAAGTGACAGGAGACCGAACATGAGCACTCACCAGTTCGCACACGATCGCTATGAACGCACCCCCGATGGCTGGTTCCGCCGTTGTGGGAACTCAGGGCTGTTGCTGCCCGCCATCTCGCTGGGCTGCTGGCACAACTTCGGCGACACGGGGACGGACGCCGCCAAGCACGACGACGAGACGGCAATGCATGAGAACGCCAAGGCGATGTTGTTCACCGCCTTCGACCTCGGCGTCACACACTTCGACCTGGCGAACAACTACGGGCCGGGGCCGGGAGCCGCGGAAACCCGCGTCGGGCGGATTCTCAAGGAAGACTTCGCCGGTCACCGCGACGAGTTGATCATCGCCACCAAAGCCGGCTACCTGATGTGGCCCGGTCCGTACGGCGACTGGGGCTCGCGCAAGTACTTGCTGGCGTCGCTGGATCAGTCGCTGAGACGGCTGCAACTCGACTACGTGGATATCTTCTACTCCCACCGCCCCGACCCGAACACGCCGCTGGAGGAAACACTGGGCGCGTTGGATCAGGCCGTACGCAGCGGCAAAGCGCTGTACGGCGGCATCAGCAGCTACAGCGGCGCGCTGACGCAGCAGGTCCACGACGTCTGCAAGCGCGACGGACTGGCTGTGCCGGTCATCCACCAGCCAAGCTACTCCATGCTGAACCGGTGGGTCGAGAAGGACCTGTTGCCCGTGACCGGCGAAATCGGCATGGGCGTCATCGCCTTCTGCCCGCTGGCGCAGGGGTTGCTGACCTCCAAGTACCTGGAAGGCATCCCGGAGGACTCACGAGCGAAGCAGCCGTCGGGCTTCCTGAAGGAAGACGGAATCACCCCCGAAGTCGTCGCCAAGCTCCGCAAGCTCAACCAAGTCGCCGCCGACCGCGGGCAGACGCTGGCGCAGATGGCGCTGTCGTGGACCTTGCGTGACCAGCGAGTGACCTCCGCCCTCATCGGCGCCAGCCGCCCAGCCCAGATCGTGGAAAACGTGAAGGCGGCGGAACGGGTTGCCTTCACCGACGAGCAACTGAGGGCCCTTGACGCTGCGCTGATCTGACCGTTACTTGACGTCAGAAGGGCTCACCCGTGCAGCTCTGGCTGCTCTCCCCTCACGGGAGGAGAGCGCGTAGCCAATCCGAGCCGCGACGGGGCGCTCCCAGGCCCAGGGGGCGCCCCGTCGCGGCTCGGATTGACGGCACATATTCGAGGGAGTCAACCATTGCCCCAATTCGACAAGCCCTACGACGTGATCGTCGCCGGCGCCGGGATTGCCGGCATCGCTGCGGCGTTGGAGGCGTCGCGCGCCGGTCTTCGCACGTGCCTGGTCGAAAAGACTGTCCTGACCGGCGGGCTGGCCACCAGCGGCATCGTGAACATCTACCTGCCGATCTGCGACGGCAGGGGCACCCAGGTGACCTTCGGCATTGCGGAGGAACTGCTGCACCTCAGCTACCGGTACGGGCCCGGCGATGTGCCAACTGATTGGCGCGAGGTCGCGGACGGCAGGGCGCCTTCGCGGTTCCGCGTCACCTTCTCACCGGCGGCGTTCATCCTGGCGCTCGACGAGGTACTGGTGCAGGCGGGCGTAGACGTTTGGCTGGACACACTGGTAAGCACGCCGATCATGGAGGACGACCGCGTAACGGGCGTGGAAGTTGAGAACAAGAGCGGCCGCGGCGTGCTTCGCGCCAAGTGCCTGATCGACGCCACCGGTGATGCCGACGTGGCCTACCTCGCCGGCGCCCCGTGCACGGAAACCGACAACTGGTTGTCGATCTGGGCACTGGAGACTTCGCTGGACGTCGCCCGCGAGGCCGTGGCGGCGGACAGCGGGGAGCCGCTCCTGTCCCGGCTCACGTTAGGCGGCTGGAACAACGGGCAGAACCACCCAGGCGGTGTGCGCAAGTTCCGCGGCACGTCGGGCGCGGAGGTGACGGAATTCGTGTTGCGCAGTCGCGACCTGGTGCGCGAAGTCTACACGCAGACCGACCAAGATCGTCACGACAAGTTCTGCCTCACGCTGCCTGGCATGGCGCAGTTCCGCACCACTCGCCGCCTCGTGGGCCAGACGACCATGACTGAGGGGCAAGACGGCCGCCACGTGGACGAGTCCGTGGGGCTGGTCCCCGACTGGCGCCGCGCCGGCCCCGTTTGGGAAGTGCCCTACGGCGCCTTGGTGCCGCGCAAGGTGAAGGGCTTGCTTGCCGCCGGTCGCTGTGTCGACTCGGAAGCCGATGCCTGGGAAGTCATGCGCGTGATCCCCCCCTGCGCGCTCACCGGCCAGATCGCCGGAATCGCCGCCGCCCTCGCCGTTCACCACAACACAACACCCGACGCCGTGGAGCCCAGCCTGATCCAAGCCAAGCTCAAGGAATATGGCGTCCCGTTCCATCTGGCGCAGGTCGGGCTGTGACGGGTACCGGTGTGCCCCCTCTGTCCGATCTGTCTGATCCGTCTGATCGGTCTGACTGTCCCGACGCCCCACACGCCTGAACGGCGGAACCACAAACCCGCCACCCAAAGGAAACCACCATGAACGCCATCGTCCTCTGCCTCGACACCCTCCGCTGGGACGCCCTCGGCTGCTACCGAGACGACTGGGTGCAGACCCCCAACATCGACCACTACGCCCAGAAGGCCACCCGCCTCGACGCCGCTTACTGCGCCTCATTCCCCACGGTGCCGATGCGCGTGGATGCGTACACCGGCGCAGTCAACTGGCCCCGGTACGGTTGGCGCGGCCCGGACGACGATCAGCCCAAACTGCCTCAAGTGCTGCGTGAAGCGGGATACCACACGGGGCTCGTGCTTGATACTGGGAACAACGTGGGCGCCGGCCTGCACAAGTTCTACGACGAGCACTACCTCATCACAAAGGAAGTTGACGACGGCCTCAAGGCCGAGGAGATCGTGGTGCCGGTGCCCCTCGAGCATGTCCGCCAGCAGGCGCGTCAGTACAAGAGCCAGCGGGCCGAGTGGGCGCACTTCAAGCATGAGACCGACTGGTTCGTCGCGCGGACCATGCTCCGCGCCAGCCAGTGGCTCGAAGACAATGCCCACCGCGACAAGTGGTTCCTGTGGGTGGACACCTTCGAGATCCACGAAGACTACATGCCTCCCAAGTACTATGTCGCCCTCTACGATCCCGGCTACACCGGCCCCGACTACACCTTCCCCAACTACGGCTACACCGACATCTACACGCCCGAGACACTGCACCACCTGCGGTCCTGCTACGCCGGGGAGGTGACCCTCACCGACCGGTGGGTCGGTCACCTGCTGCGTCAGGTCGAACTGATGGGGTTGTTCGAGGATACGTGCGTCATCCTGACGTCCGACCACGGCATGTACTTAGGCGAACACAACCGCTGCGGCAAACACACCGTCAACGCAGCCGACCCGTGGCCGATCTACGACACTGTCGGCCGCCTGCCGATCCTCGCGTGGACGCCCTTCGAGAACCAGCCGCAGACGCTCGGAGCGCTGTGCCAGGCAGCGGACCTCATGCCCACAGTGCTGGACCTCTGCGGCGTCGATCTCCCGCCAACCACCGGCAAGTCGTGGGCACCGGCACTCCGCGGCGAACCGTTCGCCGGCCACGACCGTGTCTACACCACCTTCCACGGTCACCAAGGGGGGATGCCCTCCCAGATCACGGTGACCACCCCCACCCACACAGCCCTGTTCGGTCGCCGGCCCCACGAACCCGAGCTGTACGATCGCGGCGCAGACCCGGATCAACTCAACAACCTCGCCGCCGACCGCTATGACCTCGTCGCCTCCCTGCGCGCAGACCTCGTTGCTTTCATGGAGGGACAGGGCGCGGACGACGAGTACATCCGGGCGTACGCCAAGGGCGAGTAAGGCGCAGACTTCGCCGTGTCGCACAGGAACCTCGGGCTGCCGCAAAGCCCAGCGCCTTGGCCAGGGCAAGTCGGAAGCTGTCGGCTGGGAGTTGACTGTTGAGAGTTGGCTGTTGAGAGCTCACCGCCCAACGCTCAACAGCCAACCCCCAACGCAGCTCGCGCCCCGTTCCTCGATCGCGAATGCGCACAGCGCAGACGGTCCTGCGCACAGCGCAGACGGTCCTGCGCACAGCGCAGACGGTCCTGCGCACAGCGCAGACGGTCCTGCGCTTGGCGCAGAGGGTCGTGCGCTTGGCGCAGAGGGTCCTGCGCTAGGCGCGAGTGATCGTGTGCATGGGGCAGGTAGTAGAGCGTCGCCACGATCCCGACGTCCGTTGCCGCCACATGGACTGGCGCGCCACTCCCCGTTCCACTCTCGAGGCAGGTCTCCATGGCGGCGATGAACGCCAGTGAGTGAGAAATCCCCGGCAGCAGGTCGGTCCCACGGGCGGCCTGCCGCCCCTCAACATGCTCCAGTGGACTTGCACAGGAATCACCCATGGCGGTCGTTCGGACCCTCACCCCGACAGCGGAAGACCCGTTGGCCGTCGCCCTGAGCGAGGTCCCGGCGCGAGTCAAGGCGCCGCCAAGCTGCTGTTATCGCGGGAATTGTCCATGCAGCTTCGGCTGCACGCCGAAGTGGGAAACCGTAGCCCAAGGCGCCAAGCCGAGGGTCCCTCCGCTGGCGCGTCGGGCCCTATTTTCGAGGTAGGTGCAGTAGAACATGCGCAACACACTCGCAGGACTCATGGCCGTGGCGACAGTGACAGCCGCCGGTGCGACTTCGCGCGCGCAGGTCGCACCCGAGGCAGAGGCGCCCGCACTGCCGGCAGCCCGCCTCTGGGTCGGGCCGATGCCCTTCGCCGGTCCGCGAACACTCCGGGACGACTTCTTCCCGATCCTCTCCGACCCCGGCAAGTGGTTAACTGTCCTAGCGAACACCGACGTGTTCAAGAGCCACCTCATGATCCTGCCGAATGCGCCAGTTCCCGGCAAGCCGACGCCGGAGCTGTCGGAGGCGCAGCTCCGGCAACTGGCGACGCTCTTCCGGGAGCGTGGGATCAAGGTGGCATTCGAGGTCGGCGGCCTCCGCATGGGCAACGACAAACCGCAGAAGGGCGAGTGGGGCAAGCAGGTCGCCGCCAATGAGTTCACCCCTCTCAAGCGCTGGCTCGACGCCGGAGGGACCATCGACTACTTGACGACAGACCACGCCGTCATGATGAACTTGGGTCATCGGTGCTATGAGGGCACGGACTGTGGGTTGACGCTGGACGAGACACTGGACGAGCTGGCCGTCTACTTCGAAGAGATGGCGCGCAGAATCCCCGGCGTCCGCTTCGGCTGCATCGAGTCGTTGGGCTTCTTCCACGTGAAGGCACCCGACGGGACGGAGTACCCGCGCACGGTGCCCAAGCTGCCGATCTGGCACTTCGAGGACTACTTCGACGCACTGCTGGCCGCCCTGGCGCGCCACCACCTGGCACTGGACCATTTCCATATCGACTTCGGCTTCGAGGGAGTCGACTACGACGGCCGACGGCTGAAGAAGGGCGGTCCCGACTTCGGCCGCATCCTCGGCGTGGAGTCATACGTGCAGTCAAAGGGCGTACACGTCGGCTCGATCGTCAACGCATTCCACGACCGCAGCGTCGAGAACCCCGACCCCGCCGTCGCCAGCAGGCAAGCCTACGACCGGACGCTGCAGTTCTTCAATGCATACGTCGCGGCCGGCGGCACGGCAGACCAGCTCGTCGTGCAAACCTGGCAGCCCTTTCCCGACCGAACGGGTCCGGATGACCGGGCGTACACAACGCTCAACCTCGCTCGCGAGGTCATGACGAGCGAGGCGTTCCGCCGCGCGCTGTCAGCCCGTTGAGGAAGCGCGCTTTCGGGCTTCAAGGCCGTGTCGGGACAGAAGTCTGTCGGCGGAACAGCGAGCGGGCGGGGACGGAGCCCTCGTCCCACCCCTACAACGGCAGCTCCACCACCCGCCCCTCGCGCGCCGACAGCCGCGCCGCTTCGGCGATTTCCACGTTGCGCATTCCTTCTTCACCGGGGATGGGGGGATCGGTGTCGTTCAGGCAGCACTCCACCCACTCGCGGACCTCGCGGTGGACGCCGTTTTCGTAGCCGGTGATCTCGCTGTAGGGGCGCTTGACCGTGTCCTTGCCAGCCACTTTGTACTCGATCTCGTTGGCGGCGCCGCCGAAGTAGAGCGTGCCCTTGGAGGCGTAGACTCGGCCGTCGTAGCGTCCCAGTAGCGCCGAGTGCCCGGCGATCATGCCGCCGTTGCCGCCGTTCTCGAACTTCATGAGCACCTGGGCGAAGTCCTCATAGTCGAAGTCGTCCTGGCTGACGAAGTTGCCCATCATCGCGGCCACGGAGGTGACTTCGCCCATAATGCAGCGGATCAGGTCGATCTCATGCTGGTTGATCTCGAACAGCGGCCCGCCGCATGTCTCGTCCTTCAGCCGCCAACCTGCAGCGAAGGTGCTGCCGCCCCAGCCGCCGCCGATCCGGGTCACTTGGATGCCGAAGGGCTCGCCCAGCTCGCCGGACTTGAAGAGCTCGTCAATCCACACATACGGCGAAATGTAGCGGAGCACCTGGCCAACCATCAGCTTGACGCCTGCAGACTCGGCAGCGGCGATCATCTCCTGGCAGTGCGCTTTCTTGAGCGCCATGGGC
>PEVN01000144.1 GCA_002779825.1 Armatimonadetes bacterium CG06_land_8_20_14_3_00_66_21
CGGTGCGGATCTCGCGGGACAGGTCCTCGGCGATGCCGATGCATACCCACTTTCCGTCGGCCGTGCAGTTGAACATCGACGGCCGGAAGCCAGCGGGCATGGTCCAGAGCGTCCGCTGTTCGAACGTGTCGAGAGCGACGGCGCGCAACTCCTGCCCGTAGGTGAAGTACGCCTCGTCGCGGGTCGGGTTGACGCTGACGCCCAGGAACGTCACCTCGCGCTTCGGCGGCGGTTCCAGGTCGGTGAGCTGCGTGATCTCGCCGGACTCGAGATCGATGCCGTAGAGGTTCGACCGGTTGTATCGCTCCGAGCCGAACAGCAGCTTCCGGCCGCCCGCGTACCAACCGGGATTGGTGAAGTAGAGGTGGTGGCTGTTCGTCTTGTAGCTGGTGAGCTGGCGCAGGCGGACACCCGACACGGGGTCGGTGAGTTCGCGCCATTCGGGTGGGGTGACGGTTCCGACGGTCATGAGGGGCTCCTTGCACACGGCGTGAGGGGTGTGTCATTCTGAGGAAAGAAGTAGGTTTCCTGCCTGCCGCGAGAAAACGGTGGGTCAGGAGGCATGCCGGCAGGCCCGAGGGTGCGACCCCGTGCGAACGCACTCGCTCCGCCTCCCGGCACTCGGAAGGAGTTGACCAGACATGCAGCGACGTGACTTTCTAAAATCGACCCTGGCCGGTAGCCTGGCAGCGGGAAGTGCGACACCTCACGCGCGGGCAGAAGAGAAGCCCGCCGGCCCCTTGCCGAAGCGCGCGCTGGGCAAGACCGGTGAGCAGCTCTCAATCATCGGTCTTGGTGGCATCGTCGTTCGGTCGCTGGAGGAGCGTCCGCAGCAGGAGGCCAACGACCACGTCGCCCGCGCGATCGACTGTGGCGTCAACTACTTCGACGTGGCGCCCAGCTACGGCGACGCCGAAGCCCGGCTGGGACCGGCCCTGGAGCCGTACCGGAACAAGGTGTTCCTCGCCTGCAAGACCGGTCAGCGCGACGCCGCCGGCGCGGCGCGGGAGCTGGAGAACTCACTCAAGGTTCTGCGTACCGACCACTTCGACACGTACCAACTCCACGGGCTGCAGAACCTCGACGACGCGAAGCAGGCGTTCGCGCCTGGCGGTGCCCTGGAGACCTTCATCAAGGCAAAGGAGCAGGGGAAGACGCGGTTCCTCGGGTTCTCCGCTCACTCCGTCGCGGCGGCGCTCTGGGCGATGGACCAGTACGCCTTCGACACGATCCTCTTCCCAATCAACTACGTGCTCTGCCTCAAGGAGAACTTCGGCCCGCAGGTGATCGAGCGCGCGCGTGAGAAGGGCCTGGGCATCCTCGCCCTGAAAGCAATCGCGCGCACGCCGACCACCAAGGACAACAAGCCCTTCGCGAAGTGCTGGTACGTGCCGGAGACAGAGCCGGACTGGCAGGAACTGGCGGCGCGGTTCACGCTGTCTCAGCCCATCACCGCCACGGTGCCGCCAGGCGATGAGACGCTGTTCTGGCGCGTCGTGGAGGTCGCCAGCCGGTTCCGGCCCATTCAGCCAGCCGAGGTCGATCGGCTGAAAGCCCGAGCGCAGGACACGCAGCCGATCATGCGGCTGGATACGTGACTCGGCGCGGGGCTATTGGCCAAGGTAGCGGCGTTGGGTGGCCGGACGGGAAGGGGATTCCCCGCCCTGCCCGAATACTGTGGACGATGACAGCTCCGCCTGAAGCGGAGACACGGAGGTCGGCCCATGTACGTTGGAAGAATCGTCACCGTCGGCAAGACGGACCAACCGTTTGCCGCGTATCGCGTGAGTTCCCGCTCGTTCCCGAACCGCCAGGCCGTTGAGACGAGCAAGGGCATCGCCATCGTCCCGCGCCCGGGGCACGAGAACGATGTCTTCAAGAACCCCTACATCGCCTACAACTGCCTGCGGGTCGTCAAGGGCACCGTGGTCGTTACCAACGGGTCGCACACCGACCCCATCGCGGAGAAGATCGACTCCGGCATGTCTCCGCGCGACGCGCTGGCGCTCACACTTCTCACGATGGACTACGAGAAGGACGACTACAACACGCCCCGCATCGCTGGCGTGATCCAGCAGGAGACGGGCTACCTCGCACTCGTCCGTCACGACGGCATTGAGGTGCAGAGCTTCCCGCTGGTGGCCGGCAAGTGCCGCGTGGTTGCCACCTACGAACTGGACCATCTCACGGATCGGGAGTACGACATCGACGCGCCCGACGCTGAGGCTTGCGCCAGGTTCGTGGTCGAGGGCGGCTTCTTCGGCGAGCTGGAGCACCCCGTGTGCAGCGCTGCACTGCACTCCCGGGAAGGGCACACGGCGACGTACAACCTCGGGATGTAGCCGTCACCCACCCAACTTGCCGGAGGCACGCATGACTTCCCGCCAGCGCTTTCACGAGACCCTCTCCTACGGCGCGCCCGACCGTGTTCCCTACTTCGAGGAGGGTCTGCGAGACGAGGTGTTGGAGGAGTGGCGCCGGCAAGGGCTGCCCGTGGGAGTCGATCCCTGCGAGCTGTTCGAGACAGACCGGCGAGAGCGGATCCCCGTCAGCCTCGATCCGATCCCCGGGCTGAAGGACTGGCAGCCGGATGCTGAGGGCGTGAAGCAACTCGCGCGCTGCCTCGACCCCCACGATCCCCGCCGCTGGCCCGACGACTGGGACGAGTGCGTGAAACGGTGGCGTGACCGGGAGCACGTGCTGGAGTTGCCCCTGCACCGGGGGTTCTTTCTGACGATGCAGGTGCACGCCTGGGACCAGTTCCTCAACGCCTTGTTCCCGCTGATGGACACGCCGGACTTGGTTCGCGAGGTCTTTGACCTGGCGGCCCGGTGCTCCTTGGGAATCCTGGACCGCGTGCTCTCGGAGGTCGAAGTCGATTACGTCTCCTTCAGTGAGCCTATCGGCGGCAACGACCGGCCGCTGCTGTCGCCGGCGCAGTATGAGGCGTTTCTTCTGCCCGGGTACCGCGCGATCATCGACGCGGCTCGACAGCGAGGGGTCCAGTGGTTCTGCTGGACGACCTACGCCAACGGGCGCCCGTTGCTGCCGGGCGTGGTGGCCGCTGGCTTCAACGTGCTCTGGGCCTGCGAGGCGGAGACCCGCGCCATGGACTACCGATCGATCCGCGCGGAGTTCGGCAGGGACCTCCGGCTAATCGGCGGCATCGATCTGGATGTGCTCCTGCGGTCGAAGGAGGAAGTGGAGCAGGAGATCCGCACCAAAGCGCCGCCGCTCTTGGCGGACGGCGGCTACCTCCCGCTTGCCGATGGGCGCGTGCGCAAGAACGTGCCGTTCGAACACTACCGGTTCTACCGCGAGCTACTTGCGGAAGTGGCAACGACGGCCCGGGCGTGCTGAGATGGCTGAGGCTCTGAAGACGCGCCGACTGCCGGCCGCCTACCGCGGCGAGACGCGAGACGCATGTCGGCGGATTCTGTCGCTCTACCCCAACACGACCGCCCTCATAGTCATCGGCAGCGTGGCGACAGGCACTTGGGACGAGGCCAGCGACCTTGACTTGGTTTGGGTCTACCGGGGGAAGCTGCGCCGCAAGTGGCGAGAGGAGCTGGACTACCACTACGAAGGCCCCGTCGAGTTGGTGCCCTTCAACCTGAGCCAGGTGCGAACGCACTTCCGCCAGCACAGCCCAATGGCCCACGCGCTGCAGCGAGGGCTGCCGCTCTACGACCCGGAGGGGCTTCAGCACCGTTGGCAGGCGCTCACCCTCGGAGTGCCCAAGCAGCAGTGGATCGACGAGACGTATGACTTCATGTGGTACCGGTTCGAGTGGGGCTGGGATTCGCTCCAGCGGGAGCGCCGCTTCCATCGCCTCGCCAAGCACCCGACCGAAGACTGCTCCTGCTCCGTCTCCGAGATCCTGACTCGGGCAACGCTCAACCTGGTGCGGCTGTTGTTGGTGCTGCGGGGCCACGTGCCGCTGTGCAAGGCGCACACGCGGGAACTAATTTTGCTGGTCCTCCGCGGGTCACGGTTGCGCCAGGCCATGGAGACCACGCTTCGCGCCCACCACGAGAAACGCGACCTGACGCTCGGCGAAGCGCGTCAGGTCGCGTACCTGGGACAGTGGACGAAGAAGCAGCTTGTGGCTGAGTTGGGCGTGCCGCCGGCCGAGGAGAAGGCGAAGGAAGTGCGGCGCTTGCTGGCGCGCCGATGAGCCGCGTCGTTGCAGACGCCGCGGGCCGACGCTACAATCCGGCAACGCGCGGCAGACGCACGGCCCAACGAAAGGGCGCACCGAGGCAACCCACCATGCGGCCAACGCCCACCGCCGGAACGAGGAGCGACTTGGATCTCGGCGCGCTTACCCGCTCGCTGCTTCGTGCCGACCCGGAGATTCGTGACATCGTGCTGTTCGGGTCCATGGCATACGCCCCGGAGCTGGCGCACGATGTGGACGTGCTCATCACCACCCGGCGGAAGAAGGACATCGAGGTCTACTGGGACGCCACGGCTGACTTCCCACGCGACGTGGATGTGCTCGTGCGCGAGCCGGGCGAGCGCGTCAGCGACAGCATTGCTGCCAGCGTGTGCGCGTGGCGCGCAGTGCTGCATGGGAACGGAGAGACCTTTCGGGAGGCGAGCGAGACGATGGCAGTGCCTACGTTCGAGGATGTCCGAGCGATCTTCCGGAACGGCGACAGTATGCTGGCTCTTGCGCAACACGAGACCAACGCCGCAACCGCAGACCACGGTTACCGGACGGCGTTTGGCATCCTGTTCGATGTAGCGCGGAACGCAGCCCAAGCGTTTCTCAACACCGACAACTCCCGCTGGGGTGAGCTACGCCGAGCGTTGCCCAGACCCCTCGACCAGGAGTTCCACGCGCTCATCAACACGCTGCACGTCCAGTACTCCTACGACGGCCACTACCCGAAGGACCGCGCAGACGAAGAGTACCAGCGATGGCGGGTGCGGGTGGCGAAGTTCGTAGACGACCTTGAGGAGGGGGCGCGGGCCGGCGTGGAGGAACCGGGCGTGGACGCCGCCGAGCCGCAGCCGTAGGGGGTGGCGGGACTACCCGGTGATTCCCCTCACTTGGCCAACTTCTCGATGAGCGCCGCGATGACCGCGCGCTCCGCCTCCATCGCCTCGCCCGTCCGGTCGAACTCGCGCAGGCTCTTCGACACCGCCGGCCGCACCTTCAGCACCTCGCGGGCTTGGGCAAGGAGGCCGAGGTCGGC
>PEVN01000012.1 GCA_002779825.1 Armatimonadetes bacterium CG06_land_8_20_14_3_00_66_21
CAGTGAACTGGGGCGTGCCCGTCGTCGCGCCGGATCACCCGGGGAACGAGCACCTGACAGCGTTGGGCGTGGACTTGGCTAACCCTGACCAGCTACGCGGCGGCGCCTGATCCGACCGCGGGCCCACAGGGTCGGTCGCCACGCTCAACCGCCTCGAGCACTCTTGAGCAGTCTGACCACGACCCCACGAAGCCCACAGCCGCAAGCAAGTGGGTCCGCGCGGTCAACAACTGGGGCCAGCTCGGGCGGTGGACGTTCCACGTCTGCCGCAACCCGCAGGTGTTGGCGCGGGAGTTGGGGGCGGTGGCCGCCCACTTACTTGTCCGGCGCAAGGAGTTGGACCTCCCAGATCGTCGGGACTTCGTTGGCCTCCAGCACGTTGAGCCGGAAGTGCTGCGCGGTGACGGGGGCGAACTTGAGGCGGAACTCGCCCAGCGTCGTGCCTTCGTGGAAGGTCTTCCAGGTGTCGCCCTCGCGGTACTGCAACTGGAACTTCTGCACGCGGTTCCAGGGAGCCTCCAGGATGACGACCCGGTCGAACGCCATCGGCTTGCCGAGGTCGACTTCCAGCCAGCCCGAGGTCGATCCGGGCGAGGCGCCCCAGCGGGTGTCTTCGTCGCCATCGAATGCCTTGGCGGCGCTGTAGTCGGCGCTCCACTCGGCGGAGGCGGCTGCCTGCTTGCCTTGGGCGATTGAGCCGGTCTCGAGCGCGGAGATTGGTTTGAGGGCGGCGGCGGGTCCGTCGAGGTCAAGGGCGAGGACGGTGTCGAGGTCCTCCTGGTCTGCTTTCGGCAGGTGAACCGTCAGCGAGTCGGCGGTTTGTGCGCACGTCGCTTCCCCGCCGGTCAGCGCGCGACACTTGAGCACGTTCCCGCCCAGCGGCGGCAGCTTGAGCTGGTCGTCGCCCCACCATTCCAGCACGTGCAGGTAGACCGTGTTGCCCTTGCGCGTGGAGACACCCCACTGTCCGGGCTTGTATGGGCCGCCGGTCGTTGCGTAAATGCTCTCGCCGTATTTGTTCAGCCACTTGCCCATATCCCGGTAGTTGGCCGCCTGGCGCGGGTCGAGGCGGCCGTCGGGCAGGGGGCCGGTGTCGAGCGCCAGGTTGCCACCGCCGCCGGCGCACTTGATGAGCAGGTGGAGGCACTCCTTGAGCGTCTTCACGGACGCGCCCTCGCCGCGCCACGACCAGCCGGTGCTCATGGTGATGCAACTCTCCCACGGGCGGTCGAGCTGGAACTGGCCCAGGCGCTGCTCCGGCGTGTCGAAGTCGCCGGGAACGCCGGCACGGTTGTTGATGAGGATGCCGGGCTGGAGTGTGCGGATCAGCTTGAACAGCTCCGGGGTGTTCCAGTCGTCGGCCTTCCCGCCCAGCCCGTCGAACCAGATCCCGTCGATCTTCCCGTAGTTGGTGCACAACTCGCGAATCTCGTTGTGGAGGTACCGAATGTAGTCCGCATGGCGTGCCGTGCGGTAGTCGGGGTGGTGCCAATCGGGTTGGGAGTAGTACCAGAAGATCCGGATCCCCGCCTCGTGGCAGGCGTCGGCCAGCTCCTTCGTCACGTCGCGCTTGAACGGGGTGTTGGTCACCTTGTAGTCGGTGTACTGGGTGTCGAACAGGCAGAACCCGTCGTGGTGCTTTGTCAGGAAGATCATGTACTTCGCCCCAGCGTCCTTCATCGTCTGCGCCCACTCCCGGGCGTCGAACTCGGTCGGGTTGAACTGCTTGTAGAGGTTGTCGTAGACCTCCAGCGGCACGCCGCCTCCGGCGTCGCCGATCCCCGGCCGCGGCCCGTTGCGCGACCAGCCGATCTCCTCCGCCGCAATGCTGCACGGTCCCCAGCAAAGGAACACGCCGAACTTGGCGTCGCGGAACCACTGGAGGGCTGCAGGAGTGGCTTGCAGGTAGGCGGCCTCCTCGGCGTGGCAGGGGCGGACAACGTGGGTGGAGAGCGTTGACGCCGCCACACTTAGCATCAGCGCAAACGGGGAGAGCCTCGTGATCTTCTCGAACTGCCTTCGGTCCATCTCGTCCTCCAGTCTGACGTTCCCTGCGCGCTCGATCGGCTGTCGTCCGCCAGCGTTCACAACGGGCAGCCCCTCGCTTGGATCGGGACGGTTCGCGGCGGCACGGAGAGGTCCTGCTTGCCGCGCCACGGTGACGAAGAGGCGAGCAGCTTGGCTACCCGCCGGTCTTCGCTTGCGCCACTAACGCGCAGTCATCGTAGGTGACGCTGCCCTCGTCGTACTTGCACCCGATCACGGTGTCGAGGACGAACCGGACCGTGCGCGTGTCGGGTCGGGCGGCGAATGTAGTCTCCAGCTTCACCCACTCGCCTGCTTCTCTGAGCGCCCTCTTGGGGTGCTTCGCTTGGATCGCTCCAGTGGCGTCCAACTCGTAGAGGAGTAGCCCCGCGGAGTCGCCGGGCGTGGTGCCGAACCCCTTGCCGTGCAGGTCGCGCGCGCGCACCCAGACGGAAGCTGTGTACGTCTGGGCCGGTCGCACCTCCACGTCCTGGTAGACCAGGTTGTGCCCTTCGCCGTCGGTATGGGTGCGCAGCGCCTCCTTGGCGGTGCGCGGCATCGGCGGTCCCCAGTCGGGGTGGATGTCGAATCCGGTCTCGCCCCAGACGTAGCTCCGCTTCTTCCCTTGGAACACGTATGTCCAGCCGAGACCGCCGGTGGTCGAGCCGTCGCTGCCGGTGGCGCCGGCCACGCCGTCCTCGAAGCCGGCGTTAACCAACTCAGGCTCCCAGGGGAGGTCAACCACCACGGGCTTTGCCCCCGGGCCGCCGTCGCCGGGCCCGACCTCGATCGCCTGGATGATCGCCTCGCCGGCGTGACGGTTTCGGAAGCGGACGGCTATGACGCCGTTCTTTGGGCGCACGTCGTTGAAGACCAGGTCGACAGCCCTGTTCAGGCCGCCGGCCGTTGCGGCGATATCGAGACCCTCGACGACCTCACTGCCGTTCACCTCGATTGTGGACAGGCGGCGGTGAAGCTCAACGTCGCGAGTCTCCGCCAGCTTGAGTCGCACATGGTAGCTTCCAGGGCCGACGGTGAAGTAGGCGGTGAGGTCGCGGCCGTGGGCGCCGCGTCGGTACAGCTCTGGATCCGGCGTGTTGGCAATCCGCTCTGCTTGGGGCGTCGTCCACCACGACCTAACTACGACATCGGCCATGTTCCCGCACTGGCCGACAAACTCGGTGGCGGGTCGCCAGGCGTTCCCGGCTGAGTCCACAGAGTCCGTGCGGTCCGTATAGCCAAAGATGACCCGTTGTGCTTCAGTAGGACCGCCGCCTTCCCCGAAGCCGGTGCGCCCTTCGGCGGCCGACCACTGGACGGCGTCCACTGAGACGGTCGTGCCCTGCGACAGTGGGTTCTTCTCACCGCGTGCGACCACCTTGAGGGTGTGCTTGCCCGGCGCGAGGCCGTTCTTGTAGTACAGGACTTGCTGCCGCCGCTCCTGCGGGCACCAACAGTCAATACCTGCGAGCTGCTTCGTCCCGTCGAGGTACACGTCCGCTGTCCCACCGACAGGACCAACCGCGCCGACGAGCCGGACTTGGTTGCCGGTGAAGTCAAAGGACGCCGCTGCGTCGGTCGTCGAAGTCGAATGCACTCCGCCCCCGCAGTCATCCGAGTGCTGGACGGCCGACCAGTCGCCCTGGTACTGCAGCGCCGAATCGTCGGCAACCTGCTGCGGGTCGTCGCCCTCAACAACCACCTCCAAACAGCCGTCGTGGCGGATCGTCAGAACAAAGTCGCCGCCCGGGAGCGGCGTCAACTGGAACCCGTTCGCGTCCAACTGCTGTCGCTCCCCAAGCGGCTTGCTCTCAGCAGTGACGCGGAGCGGCCGGAAGGCCAGTCGGAGCACGTCCACGCTCGGGGGCGGCGCGTCGAACGTCGTGTAGGCTACGCGCCCGTCCCCGTAGACTACGGAACGGACCACCGAATCGGTGCGCACGAGGTGGTTCTCCCGGTTGGCGCCGAACTCCTCGGGTAGCCAGGCCATCGCGTGGAGGACGTGCTTGAGTGCCATCGGGTGAGCGATCTTGAACCAGCCGCCGGCGACGATCTGACCGCCATCGAGGTTGTCCTCCACCACGCCGGTCTCGTGGATGTCGTAGGTGGCAAGAAGCATCTGCCGGCGGCCCATCTCCCGCGCCCACTCGCTGTCGACAAGGACGCCGTACTTGGCGTAGATCGGCGCCAGTTCCAGCGGCCCGTACCAGAGCGAGCGACCGCAGCAGCCGGACGACTCGGGGTACGCCCACGCGCCGGAATACACGTCGCCTCGGGAGTTCGGCGACACGCTGGTGCGGTTCAGGAACAGCGACAGGATGTTCCGGGCGTCGGCGCGCCAGTTGGGGAACACGTCGGGATGGTCCAGGAGTTGCTGCACCACCCACTCGGTCACGTTCTCCGCATGGACGGGATCTTCCCAGTCCCAGTAGTTGCGGCCCCACGTGTCGTCCACCGTCCAGCGCGGAAGGAGCTGATCGCGAAGATACGCCCGGCCGGCTTCGCGTGCGTCGACGAGGCAATCGTTGCTGCCGGTGTAGCCCAACCGGATCAACTGGTCGAAGAACGCCAGCAGGAACGCCACGCCGCCGGTCTGCAGGTTCCCAGTCGGGCTCTTGCCCCACGGCACGTCTTCCGGGTTGGCGTAGCGCCCCCACGGGGGAGTGCCGGGCTCGCGGCCGCGTTTCTCAGCGAGCAGCTCGGCCCAGTGAAGGGCCGCGTCAAGCCACCGCTTGTTGCCGGTCAGTTCGTACGCGCGCACCAGCTCGGTACCGGCCTCCGCGACAAGGTCCAACTGGATGAACCCGGTGGGGTCAGCCTGGGCGTAGTGCTTCCCCTTGGTGGGGCAACTGATGAGGAAGCGCGGCCACGGGTGGTCGGCTGTCGTCTGGCAGTGGTCGAGAAGGAAGTCGGCGAACACGCTAAGCAGCGAGACTGCGGCCGGGTCGCCCGAGTACCGGTAGTAGTCGATCAAACTCGCGAGAACGTACGCGGCGCGCTGGCCGAGGTCGCCATCGTTCCAGTCGGCCACCTCAGTAGGCACCGTGATCGCCCCGTCGGCGGCGATGCTCCAGTGCCCGTTGAACACGAAGTGCGGACCGGGCGTGACGGACTTGTCGGCCCCGACCCACGGATACCGCTTCAACGTCTCGGCGGCGATTCGCACGCGCAGGTCGCACTGGCCGTTCTGCCCTTGGTACCAGGGGGCGATGACGCCATTGGCGTCCTCGACCTTCCCGTGGGCGTAGTAGCGCTGCTCGCCGGCCTGGTCTGCCAGGACGGCGAGTGCCGACAAGACGACCGCGGCGGCAACGAGGGGAAAGAGCTTCAAGTAGGATACCTCCAGCGTGGGCTTGGCGGTCACGGCGGCACGCTTCCTCGGGCAGCCAGGATGGGGCATACTGACTCCCGGCCTTTGGGGCACGCTTCACGGAGCAGTATAGCCATGAACCTGGACCGCTGCACCCAACTCGTTCAGTTGCTGAACGCCGGTGAGCAACTCGCCTTCGGGGCAGTCGTGGAGACGCGCGGCTCCACGCCGCAGAAGCCCGGCGCCGAGGCGTTGTTTCTGCGCGACGGCCGGATCGTGGGGACACTGGGGGGCGGGTGTCTGGAAGCCGAGTCGCGGCGGCGGGCACTCCAGACCCTTGACACGGGTGAGCCGACACTCCTTGAGCTACGTCTCGATGAGGATTTTGGCTGGGACGATGGGCTGCTCTGCGGCGGCACTGCGCGGGTGTTCCTCCAGCCACTTGGCGCCGGCGCCCTCGCCCTGTTCCAGCGACTGGCCGAACTCCGCGCCGAGAAAGTCCCCGTTGTCGCCGCGACCGTAGTACAGGCTGACCGCACTGAGTGGCTCGGGCGACGTTGCCTGCTCGACGGGGAACAGGTCTTCGCGACGGAGCTGCCGGCTGACCTGTGTCAGTGTCTCCACCGGAATGCCGAGGCAGCGCTTGGGCACGAGGGCGCTCACCTGCAGTCGCTGGAGTTCGAGGCGCAGACTGTCGAGGTGTTCCTGAACCCGCACGTCCCGCGCTGCACGCTCCTGATTGCGGGCGCAGGCCACATTGGCCAGGCGCTGGCGCACCTGGCCGCGCTCACGGGGTTCGACGTGACCGTGATAGACGACCGCGCCGAGTTCGCCAACCGCGCGCGATTCCCGGACGCCCGAGACGTAGTCGTGGACGACATCGAGTCGGCGGTTGCGCGGTACCCCATTGACGAGGAGACCTACGTGGTGATCGTCACGCGCGGGCACCGCCACGACGCCGTGGCCCTTCGCGCCTGCCTCGACTCCCCAGCGAGGTACCTCGGCATGATCGGCAGCCGGCGCAAGATCAGGCTGATTTTCGAGCAACTCGTCGAGGGTGGCCACGCCACCTCGGAACGGTTGACGGAGGTTCACACGCCATTGGGCCTCGACCTCGGCGCTGTGACCGTCGAGGAGATTGCCGTCAGCATCATCGCTGAGATGATCGCTGTTCGCCGCAAAGGAAGCGCAGACAGCGTGGAGGCGATGCGGGTGTCCCGCGGAGTGACAGTCGGCGGGGAGGGGAGGTAGGCACATGCCGGGTGCCGGAGAGACCGCGTCGCGCGCCCGCTGGGCCGCCGTCATTGTTGCTGCAGGCGAATCGCGCCGGATGGGCCGGCTGAAGCCGCTGCTGCCCTTCGGAGAGCATACGGTGATCGAGCAGGCGGTGGCGGTCGCACGCGATTCGGACCTGAGCCCGTTGGTAGTGGTGCTGGGGCACGAGGCTGAGCGCATTGGCGCTCACCTTCCCGCGGACGCCCGACCCGCCTTCAACGCCGACTACCGCGAGGGCGGCATGTTCTCTTCCGTGTGTCGGGGCATCCGGGAAGTGCTGGGAACAGCCGCAGGCGTCGTGCTGTTCGTGGGCGACAACGTGACGCTGACGCCGGAGGTAGTCGTCAGCCTGCGGTCGGCGTGGGAGACGGAAGGGCGACCGCGCGACCGGTTCTATATCCCCACCTTCGAGGGGAGCTGGGGGCATCCCGTGGTGATTACGGCCGATCTCTTGCCAATGGTGCTGGAGTGGTGCGGCGAGCGCGGCCTGCGCGGGGTGATGGAGGCGCATACCGGCCAGATCACGGAAGTCCCCGTCCTTGAGAGCGGCATCGGTCTGGACATCGACACGCCCGAGGACTACGCGCGGGCGCTGGCATGGCTTGAGGCGCGTCAGGGCTGAGGGGGTGAACTTGCAGTTCAGCTCATGGAGCGGCCGTTGCCTGACTCGGCCGCCCCAGCGACAGGAACACCGCGCCGCCCGGTGGCAGGTTGAGTGGCACAACCGTGACACCGGGCGCGTGCTCCACCGGCACGCGGGGTCGCGCTTCGCACGACAGGTCGACGATCGTGTCAAACGCGCCGCGCACGGTCCCTGTGCCTGCCCTCCCACCAGTAGCGTCGAGGTTCGTCACGAAGAGGAACTGCTCGCCGTCGGTCGACGCCCGCGGGAGGATCTCCAGCTTGTCGAGGTCCGTACGGACCTGACGGACCGGAATGACTTCGTCCAGGACGCTCTGCAGCACAGCCGTCTGCTTCGAAGGTTGGAGTCGGTCCGGCAACACGTACACGCGGCCCGCGCCGAGGCCCCCTACAAGCATGTCCGCTCCGTCGACCCCGTCCACCTTGCGCCGTTCCACACCGGCCCTAAGTGGGTCCACGCCCGCTACCGTCCACTTCCCCGCTCCGGCGTCGTAACGCCAGTCGAGGTCGCCCAGCGCCGCCCGCAGCAACGTGCCACTTGGTTTGCCGTACGCATCAAACAGCCCGAACGGGCCCGTGGCAAAGAGCACGCCGCCCCCGCGCACCCAATCGGCAACTCGTTGCTGCACTGCCTCGGGAACGTTGATCGCCCAAGGCGCGATGAGCAGTCTCGACTCCGGCGCGAGGCCGTCGGCGAGGTGCTCCTCGGGGATCATCAGCGGCACCACGTTCTGTTCGAGCAACCGGTCGGCGACGAACTGCGCCTCGTCGCGGACGCTGAGGTCGGGTGCAGTTACCAGCGTCGCGGTCGTCGGTCGCAGCAGCGCCACGTCCGTCGCGACAATGCGCGTCCCGTACAGGATGTCCTTGAACAGGTTCACCTTCCGCTCGATCGTCGGGACGACGCCGACGGAGTAGCGCGGCACTTCCAGGTCTGCCTCGATGTTCAGCATCGAGTTGTTCCAGTTGCCCGGCGCGTTGTGCAGCCATTCGGACTCCAGGTTGAAGAGCGAAATGCCGCGCTTGCCCCAAGCGACTTGACGCCAGAGGTTGCGTTCGACGGCGGCACGCATCACCGGTTCGGGCGTGCCCTTGTGCTCCCACTGGCTCCAGATGAACTCGTCTTCCCAGTGTGGCCGGTCCGCCTTGCGGTTCATCGACACGGCGTAGAGGCTCAGCGACGCGGGTCCGGCACCGGGCCAGTCATGGGTGCCGTAGACGTCCCACGGCGTGCGGTCCGCCATGATGCCGAGGTCGAGTGCAGCCTCCTTGCGGTCGATGCACGCCCCCCAGAACTGCGAGATGACCGCCTTGCCCGGGTCGCCGTTGTGCATCGCCGCGACGCATTGAGTGAACCAATCGGCGTGGCTTTCGGCGCGAAACGTCTGGAAGTCGTGGATCGGGCCGGTCGGCACGGCAGTCGTGGCGTCGGCCGGCGGTGGGGGCTTGAGGTCAGCCGGCGGAGCAGCGTCCGCGAAGGTGGCATGCGTCGTCCGCCAACGCTCGTTGAGCTTCTCGACTGTGCCGTACCTTGCCTCCAGCCATTGCGCCCACGCAGCGCGCGCCTCCCGGCTGTACCCGCCCACGCCTAACGACTTGTACACGTAGCCGTGCTCGCGCTTCTCGATGGTCAGCGACGGTTCGTTGGTCAACTCGTAGGAGACGACACCGGGATCGTTAGCGTAGTGTGCGGCGGCCATGGCCAGGTAGTCTGCCGCAACGCGCCGAACCTCGGGGTGCCAGAGGTTGATGGTGTTGTGGCAGTTGCCGCTGGGCGACCACTCGCCTGCCGGGTTGTGCAGGTAGATCGCTTCGCCGAGCGTGCTCTCCAATCGTGAAGTCGCAGCCTGTGACCCGTCGACCGCGATGTCGCACTTGTACCCGTGGGCGACGCACGTCTCGATGGTCCGGTCCATGTTCTCGGGCTGCAGGTCGCCTTCCGGCGAGACGCCGATGCCCCACCAGCCGCTCACCAACCGGAAGCCAAACGGCTTCAGCAGGTCCCAGTTGCCTCCGCCCTCGAAGAAGTAGTTGCGCGTGAAACAGGGGAAGATGAAGAAGCCATTGGTGAGGCGGTCCCTATCGACGTTGCCATCGAGGCTCGGTCGCCACTCGTCGAAGAGGCCCTTCGGGTCGTGCTCCAGCGCCCGCCACACGTCCGAGAGCGCCTGTTCCGCGCGGTCCATTCGGTCGTTGAGGAAAGGGTAGTCGAGGCTCCGGTAGTCGGGCACGAGGTACTTCGCCTGGATACCGTCCGCAACTTCTGCGACCAGTGTCTCGGCATCGTGCAGCGCAGTGTCGGCAGCGGTCGCTGCGTTGGCGAGGGCATAGCCGACGAGTCGCTGCGTCTGTGCCAACACGTCGCGGAGACGCGCTTCGCGGATGAGGGCGCGCGTGTAGACTTCAGCTTGGGGGAGCCGTTCTGTCGGCCACACACGCGCCGCCGGCCCCGGCTCGTAGTCCGTAGCGTGGTCGCCCCGCTCCACCTGGCAGTCGTCCCACCACACCTCGCCGCCATTGCAGACCAAGTGCGCCCGCAACAGAACGCAGTCGGCAGGGGTCGTGAAGGTGTGAGCAAAACGCTGCCAGCCATCGGTACTACCGGGCAGTTCGGTCTCGCCATCGAGCGTGTACCTGAGCGTCGTCTCCGACGCGTCGAGCCCCCAACCAGTCAGTCGGACACCGACGCCGCCCTTGATCCGAGCGAAGACGCTGACGGTGTAGACCGTGTTGGGGTCACACGGCAGCGAGTCCGAGAACAGGTTCGCGCCGCCGCCTCCCGAGTTGACGACGTGGAATGCCGCCGAAGCCTGGCGGCCGACAGTGTCTTCGACTCGGCCGGAGGACCGCCCAATGAACTGGTGCCACAGCGTCCAGCCAGTGTCGCCGTCGGCAAAGCCCGAGTTGGGCAGGAGGTTCTCCGGGCCCTCGCCACCGGCGCTGAGTGGGGGGCCGTCCCGGTACAAGTTGGTGTCGCCGCCGCGCTCCAGCATCACAGCCTCCCACCACACGGTGCCGCCATTGCAGATCAGGTGAGCCCGGAGCGCCGCGCAGTTCTCCGGCGCGCGGATGATGGCCTTGAACCGCGCCCACGCCGGCTGATCGCCCGGCACATTGGCACCGTTGGGCACGTCGTAGTCCAGCACCTTGCCTTCGGCATCATCCGCCCAGAGCGCCACGCGCACGCGTTCGGCGTGCTCCGTCCGCGCGTAGACCGACAACGTGTAGTCCATGCCGACAACGGCGGGGATTGGGTCGGAGTACAGGTTCGCGCCGCCGGTCCCTTTGTTCTCGACCCGAAACGCATGCTCCCCCCAGCGCGTCGCCGTCTCGACCGAACCGCCGCTACTCTCAGTCGGGTTCTGCTGCCAGAAAGTCCAGCCTGTCGCGCCCTGCTCGAAGCTGGAGTTGGGGAGGAGGTTGGGCTTGGCCTGGGCGACGCTGGTGAAAGGGAGGGTGAACCAGGCCCAGAGCCAGAGCTGCGGGCATTGCTTGCTTCGGTTGACCATCGTCGGTGTCTCCGCAGAACGGTGTGTGTGCCACACACCGGGAGTTGGCAGGACTTAGGTGTATTCGCTTCCTATGTCCACCCGCAGCTTTGGCAGCCGCACGGACTTCGCGCGGTCAACGTGGTTCTCGACGCGGCGACCGGTGTGGGACGTTCCCATGCCCTTATCCTATCACACGCTCTCGCCATTTAGTCAGCTACGGGCGGGGCGCTTGGTGACAGCAGGCCGAAAGGCGACCCATGGAATGCCTACGAGTCGTCACTCTTGCGCGGCTGACGTGGGGGGCAGGTGGCCGTCGGGGTTGTGCTGGTGACGACCGCAGAGCATCATGGGTGAGTCCGCTGCTCCCAGCGGAGGGCAAGCTCGCACTTGCCGCAGACCGGCAAGGGCCCGCAGAGGTACAACCCATGACACTACACCGCTCTGTCAACTGGGCCATTGTGGTCCTCTTCCTGACCGCCCTCGGTCGCGCTGCCGCCGAACAACAGCAAACCCAGCCCTTCCATTACACCCAAGGCTTCGAAGACGGCGACGACCCCGTGGGCTTCTGGCTGAGCTACGGGAAGAAGTACACGGTGAACGCCAAAGGCGTCACGAATGAGAAGGCGTGCAGTGGGAAGCGGTCCTTCAAGCTGGAGGTCACTTTCGACGAGACCTCGCGGTTTCTGTGGCAGCTCCCGATGACGAGGCAAGTGCCGGTGGCCGGTCGGTTGGCGTTCTCCGGCCGGATGCTTGTGGGCCAAGGGACGACCGGCGAGGTGACGCTCGGGGTGAGCTTCTGCTTCCCGCCCACGACGCACACGGCGTGCACCGCCCCCAATACCTTCTACCGGGCGACCAACGGCGAGTGGGTGACCCTCGCGGACGACCTCGTTCCGCGCAGTCGGGCCATTGCCCAGTCGGTCATGGGTAGCTACACGGCGGGGATCACGGGCGAGCAAGTGAGCCCGAGGCTGGAGCGGATCATGCTCGATCTGCGCGGCGAGGCCGGGCAGCGGGTTGTGCTGTATGTCGATGATCTGGAAATCCGGGGCGAAGTGCCCACCGAGGAAGCCTATCGCGGGGAGACGGCGGAACGATGGGCGCCCGCCAAGGAGGCGTTCGACAATACCCTCACCACTTGGGACGCGCAGTTGGGCGACGCCGAGGGCAAGCTTCGGGCGCTGACAGACCTGCGGCCCACGGCGGCAGCGATGCGGCAAACGGCAGTTGAGAAGACTGCGGAGCTGAAGGCGAAGATGGGCCCGATCAGGGCACGCGGCTACCTCAACCTCGCGGAGCCGGCGGAGTTCGACGGGTTCCTCGGCACTCTCGCGCAGTCGCTCCCCAACATCCAGGCTGTTTCCGACCGGGAAACGACGGGCGGTCGCGCGTTCGTCTACGTGGTGCCGCCAATCTCGTCGATCAAGGTGCTGCCGGACGACACGTTCCTCTCTGGGCGGATTGGTGAGGAGCTGTCGGTGACGGCGGCGCGCGGCGAGTACGAGCCGGGCAGCTTTGTGGTGTCTGCTCGCGAGAAGGTCACGGGGGTCCGGGTCGCGAAGACAGACCTCCGCGGCCACGGCGGCGTCATCCCCGCGGCGAATGTGGACGTGAAGGTCATCAAGTGCTGGTACCAGGCTGGTACCGCGTGGGTCGGGGTGCGCCAGGACAAGTCGAAGAAGATCCTGACGCCGGAGTTGCTGCTAAACGATGACGGGCTGGTCCGGGTCGACTTCGAAAAGCAGGAAAACTACCTGAGACTCCACTTCCCCGACGGAGACCGAGAAGTGTGGATTAGCGACCCCACTGAGGTCAGAGGCGCCAAGGCCATGGGCGTTGACGCCTTCCCGGTCAGTGACAGCCCGGTGCTGCTTCCCCTCGACATTCCGGCCGGGACCAACAAGCAGTTCTGGGTCACGGTTCACGTGCCTGGGGACGCCAAGTCCGGGGAGTACGCAGGCACGATCTCACTCAGCACGCCGGAGGGCGCAGTCGCCGACCTGACGTTGCGCGTGCGCGTGCTGCCCTTCGACCTCCTGCCGCCGTACTACACCTCCAGCATGGACTACCACGGTCGGCTCGACCCGAACGGCAAGGGCACCATCTCCTCATGGACTAAGAGCCGCCTGCAGTTCCGCAACGAGTTGGCCAACATGGTCGCCCACGGCCTGCGCAACTGCCAGCACTACAACATCGGCAAAGAGATCCTCGGCGAGGTGCTCAAGATCCGTGCCGAGGTCGGCATGGACAACCGGACGCTGTACCTGAAGAACACCATCCCCCTCGGCAACTCGACCGACCCCGCAGCCCTTGAAGCCATCAAGCGAGACGTCAAGGACATCCTCGACTTCGTCAAGGACTACGGCACCGAAACCGTCTACTTCTACGGCATGGACGAGCAGCGGGGCGAGGTGCTGACGTCGCAGCGCCCCGCTTGGAACGCTGTCCGGGAAGCGCGTGGCAGGATCTTCGTCGCCGGCTATGAAGAGAACGTGGACTTGATGGGTGACCTCCAGGACATGCACGTGCGCGCCGGCCCGCCCTCCCGAGAGGAGGTCGAGAAGTGGCATGCGCTGGGGCACAAGATCTTCTGCTATGCCAACCCGCAGACGGGTGTCGAGAACCCCATGGTCTATCGTCGCAACTTCGGCCTGCTGCTCTGGAAGTACGACTACGATGGCGCCGCTACCAACGCCTACCAGCACACCTTCGGCGCCACCTGGAACGACTTCGATCACAACACCTACCGCGCCCATACCATTGCCTACCCCACGGTGGATGGCGTCATCGACACGCTCGCGTGGGAGGGGTACCGCGAAGGCGTCGACGATGTCCGGTATGTGACGACGCTCCAGGAAGCCATTGCCAAAGCCGCCAAGTCAGGTAGGGCCGGAGTGCGGCAGAAGGCGACATCGGCGCAGGAGTTCCTTGACCGACTCAAAGCTGGGACCGAGATTGAGGCCGGAGACCTCGATGATATCCGGCGGGAGATGGTCGGGCACCTAACAGGACTGGATTAGCGTCGGCGCTTGTCGTTGGGCGGTCCAACGTCACTGCGAGTGTTGACCGGGCCAAGCAGTGAACCCGACCTCATACCACGCCACCTCCCCCGCGCAGTCCTGGACGCGGAGCACTGGCGCAGTGCGGTGCTTCGGGAGGACCTCCGCGCGCCGAGTACCGTCATGCAGCACCGCAGTGACCGACCTCGGTGGTTGGTCGGTGGGCAGACGGACCTCGCCATCGGCGACGGCACATACGAGCATCCGGGCCTTGTTGGACACGACGAGCACCTGGAGTGGCAGGGACGACCCGACCAGCGGGAGCGCCGTCGCGACCAAGTCACCGTCTCTTGTCTCCCGGCGCAACAGACCGTGTGCGGGGTCGTAGAGGCAACGCTGTCCCGAGCGCACCGGTATGCGCTGTGCGAGCGCCGTGAGGGCGCTCAGCCGAGCGCTCCATTGCGGCGACAAAGGCACGGCTGTCTTGCCCCGGTCGCCGCGGTAGCGGGCGCTCATGAGGGTGAACGTGCCCCATACCGGCCGCTCGACGGTCTGCGGAGCCAGGTAGTGCTCGTAGGCATTCCAATCGTCGCACTCGACCCATTCGCCCAACGCGAGGACGGTGGCGGCACGCTGGCGGAAGAGATTCACGTCGCCGACCCAGTCTTCATTGAGCCGACACACATCCTGCACACGGCCGAAGAGCGGGTTCGCCGTGCCACCAGTCACCAACGCGTCGGGGCGCGCGGCCTTGATGGTCTGGTAGACGAACTGCAGAACGCGGGCCCGATAGGCTTCGCCAGCGCCCCACGCCGGGTCCGCGTGGATGGCCCAGACGGGGGCCGCCGTGTAGCAGAAGTCGAGCTTGATGCCATCGGTACCCCAGCCGTCGGCGGCCACGTACGACCGGAAGTCGTTCCCCGTGTGCTCTCGGACGGCGGGCGAAGTGTAGTCGAGAATCCAGTTGTTGGCGTCGTAGGTGAGGGGTTGGTCGTTGGCGTCCCGCACCGCCCGCTCGGAGTGTTGGGTTGTGTCCGGTCCCCAGTGCGGCTGCGTCCACACGGTGCAGTGTCGGCCTTCGGCGTGCAACTCCCCGACGACGGCTTTCGGAAGCTGCCACCAGCCAGCGTCCAAGGTCACCAGTGGAGCGTGAATCGCGCGGTCTCGCAGCTCGCTGAGCCACTGGCGCAGGTGCGTTTCGGTGAGCGAACCCACGTCGGTGCCCGGCCCGAGTTGCGCTCCGTAGACTTGGTCGCCCCAGGTGCAGTAGCAGGGACCACTCCACCAGTCTTGGCGCAGGGCGGACTCGCGAGGCGGCAAAGCCCCCAGGTACGTCGCCAGCACGTCGGCCTTCGAGCTGCCTGCAAGCAGTGCTATCGTTGGGCCGTCGGTCCACTGTCCGGCGCGGGTGGAGGGCTCTGTCGCCAGCAGGAAGGGACACGAGAGCGTGTCGGCGCGCCACTCGATGCGCAGCCCGTCCTCCGCGCGGGGGACATCCAGCGTCCCGATCCCCCACCATCCATTGGCACCCTCGAGGGCAGCTACATACGGAGGAATGAGGAAACGCCCACCGGTGGTAACGTTCTCCGGCACGGGCTCCCGCGTGCGATCCCGGGAAGTGAGGGACACGGTGAACCGGCCGCGGAGCGGCTGCCGGTAGGTGTCGGGGCACCAGTGGTACAATGCGCTGCCGACGGCGGTGGCTCGCGTCCAACCGTCACCCTCCGGAGTCGCCTCAAGGGTGGCCGCCGGGCCAAGCACCAGCGGACCCCGCCAGAGGCCACCATTGCCTGCGGCGTTATGGACCTGGAGGCGGAGTTGTTGCTCCATGCCCGCGGTGAGGAGCCGGTGCGGGAGGGCGTACTTTCGCACCTTGGTCCAGGATGCCTCGCCGACGTTGGTGGGCGTCTGGCCAATCTCCGTATCGTCCCACGAGGCAACGTCGCCATCGTCGATCCCGCCGGCGATCAGGACGAGATCCTCAGCCGAGTGACTGGGCCGGACGCGCTTGCGGAACCAAGTATCACCGACCTCGGTGTAGACACCCGGAACGGGCGCCACGTCCCAGGTGGGCGCCTCAGCCGACGCGTGACTGCAACGCCAGAGCCCCTCCAGGTCGCAGCACCCCGCGGCCAGTCGCGCGCCGTAGTTCATCCGGAGCAGCCGAGACGGCTCGCCGCGCCACCGCACCTGAACCTCGATCTCGACCCGGTCAGGCAACAGCCGGTACGTCTCCCGCTGTTCTGCCAGGGGAGCCGGAGCCGAAAACCGCCAACGCCACACGAGCTGTGGAACGCCGGCGACGAGGCTGCGGACGGGAAGGGAGTTGGGGTGGAGCATGCAGGCAGTCGCCGGCTGGTCTGGGTCGGCCGGCGCGCACAGCACACCGACAGGCCACCGGGACAGCACGCGCTGTGTCGGTGTACAGAACTCGAGCTCGCTCGTGGTCCAGCGGACCACGTAGCGACGGGACCTGTAGCTGGCGCTTGCCGGCTGGGCCCGGCCCGACCCGCTGACTGCGAGGAGGGCAAGCGCCACGCCGCCGAGAGCGCGACCCAGCGGTTGCCGGAAGGGAGGGTTTGGGTGTCTGAGCGTCTGCACGTCGTGGTCCTTCCTCAGGCAGACCAGGAGAGCCAACTGCTCTCCGCCGTCCTTGTTCGCTTTCCCACCCGTGTTGCCTCCCGGCGCTCACAATGCACCGACCCGAAGGGCCACGCAGTCGCGGAACGAGGCATGGGGTGGCGTGCAGAGGAGCGCCTCCCTGAGGGGGGAGATTGCACGCCCAGGTGTAACCTGTTACCCAAATCCTGCAATCCTCGTTTCTCGGGCCCGCAGGACGGCGGCGGGGAGGGTGCAACGGGGTCTGGGAACCGGCGCGAGGGCGGTCGGGAGCCGAAACGGTGCTTCGCG
>PEVN01000182.1 GCA_002779825.1 Armatimonadetes bacterium CG06_land_8_20_14_3_00_66_21
GAATCCACGGGATTCGAGGAGACCTGTCGGTCCGGGGAGCGGCGGGGTCAGGAGACCCTCGCCGAGCACATTCGCGCTAAGTACGGTTGTAGGACTAACCCACGAAGGTGAGCCGATGATCTCAACACTGACCGCGCGCGGACAAACCGTGGTTCCCGCGTCTATCCGAAAGGCACATGGACTCGACCTGGCATCGAAGCTGGAGTGGATCGACGACGGTGAGTGCATCCGCGTGATCCCACTGGGTCGCGACCCAATCGCCTCGGCGCGAGACGCCTACCGAGGGGCGGGGCTTGGGCAGGCGCTTCTTCGGCAACGTGCGGAGGACCGCGCACGTGAGTGAACGATTGGTGTTGGATACCTCGGCCATACTCGCCTACCTCGAGGACGAGCAGGGCGCCGACCAGGGGCACTAGTCACCTACCGCCCTGCTCTCCGCCGCTTCAGCACCTCGATCGCCGCCTCGCGGTCCACAATGGTCACGCTCACGTTCCGGCGCCTGGGTTTCAGGTCGCACTCCTCGACCGTCGCGAGGACGCCCCGCAGCTCCATCCCCTGCTTCAACAGCCCGCCGATGACTTTCGACCGGTGCGCGTTGTCGAGGTAGCGAACCAGTTGGTCCTGGTGGTTGTGCGTTAGCTTGCCGCGCTTCAGCTCGACGATGAGAACCTCGTTGGCGGCTACATCCATGAACACGAGGTCGAGGAACTGCCGGCCTTCTTCGTCGGCGTAGAGGTAGTGCTGCCGGTCCACCAACTCCACCGGTTGCGGGAAGAGCAGCGAGTGATCCTCGACGACTGCGTCCTCGAGATCGCGTTCGGTGTCGACGGCGTCGTACTCCGCCGTGAGGACGCGGGTCATCTCACGGGCGGTCTTCGGGCCGATGCCCCTGAGGGCGAGGAGTTCGTCCTCAGTCGCGTTGACAATGCGCTGGACGCTACCGAAGTGCTGCAACAGCGTCCGCGCCAGAGTCATGCCGCTGCCGGGGAGCATCTCGATGACGCGGCGCTGCCTGTCCGGCAGGTCGGCTGCCTTGCGCTTGGGGATCAGCGAGATCTCGGGGAGGCCCACTTGCTCCTGCCGGGCGACCATCGCGATGACCGCTGCCGTTTCCTCGGCGTTCGGGGTGGCCAGCACGTGCACGCCGTACAGCAGCAGCATCGACGAGAGCGCCCCGCGGACAGCCTGTGGGTTCATCCCGCCGTATTCGTAGTTGACCTCGCCCTCGACGATGAGAACCGGAACCTCGAAGTGCTCCCGCAGGTAAACGGCGCTGGTGAACAGTGTCTTCTCCAGGATGCCGCGCACGAAGCTGTTGCCCGTGCGGCGCTCGACGGCGACGCGCTTGCTGAGGACGTACCGGTCGACGTTGCCTTCGTCTTCCACCACCGCCACGACGCGGATGCCCAAGTCGATTAGCATTCGCGCGAGGGCGCCGTGGGGTTTGGTGCAGGCAATCTGCAGTTCCGGCTCCGGCTGGGCCATCCCGAGTCACCTCCGAGGTCTGGCGGATTATGCGCGAAGGGCGCCAGCAGGTCAACGCCCCTCACCCGCCGGCAGGTTCGCCGGGGCCCACAGCGAATCTCGACGGGTCCGCCTCATCCCGCTGCTCCAAGGACAAAGCGACATGTTCGCACACCAACTGCCCGGAACCAAACCACTCCGCCTGCAAGGCGATCTCGCCGCGAAGATGGTCGCCGGCATCGACCGGTTCCTTACGCGCGAGCTACAGGCGTCTCCCTCCCGCCGGGAAGCGCACTGGAAGCGCGACCTCTCCTCACCGGCCAAGTACGCCCGTTCCGTCAAGCCCAATCGGGAGCGGCTGGCACGCATCCTCGGCGGTGTGGACGCGCGCGAGCCGGTCGAGATGCAGACTGTCCGGCCGCTGGGGCAGTCGGCCTATGTCGGCATGGGAGAGGGGTACAAGATCCTGAGCGTCCGCTGGGTCGTGCTGCCGGGCGTTGAGGGTGAGGGGCTGTTGCTGGAGCCGAACGGCACACCGGTCGCCGAGGTTGTCGCCCTTCCCGACTGCGACTGGACGCCGGAGAGCCTCACCGGGATGACGCCCGGCGTCCCCTCCGAGGGTCAGTTCGCTCGGCGCCTGGCGGAGAACGGCTGCCGCGTGCTCGTGCCCGTCCTCCTCGACCGCGACTGCACCCATTCTGGAATCCCCCAAGTGCGCATGACCAACCAGCCGCACCGGGAGTTCCTGTATCGGGCCGCCTACGAGATGGGCAGGCACGTCCTCGGCTACGAAGTGCAGAAGGTGCTGGCCGCCGTCGATTGGTTCAAGCAGAGCGCGGGCGCGCAACGCCCCGTGGGGCTTGCGGGCTACGGCGAGGGTGGGCTGGTTGCGTTCTGCGCTGCCGCCCTCGACACGCGAGTGGACGCCGCGCTGATCAGCGGCTACTTCGGCCCGCGAGAGAACCTGTGGCGAGAACCGATCTACCGCAACGTGTGGGCGTTGCTGGACGAGTTCGGCGATGCGGAGATTGCCAGCCTCCTCGCGCCGCGACCGCTGACCGTTGAGCACTGCCGCCATCCCGAGATCACCGGCCCGCCCCAAGCCCCCGACCGGGTCGGCGCCGCGCCGGGCGCGATCACGACGCCATCACTCGCGGCCGTCGAGCGCGAGGTGCAACGCGCCCGCGCGCTACTGGAGGGATTGACCCCGCCGGCCCAAGTCAGCTTGGTGGACGCCACCGATACCCACCCCGGCTCCGACCGTGCTCTGGCGACGTTTCTCGATTCGCTTGGCGTCGGCGGCAGCCTGCAGCCGAACGGTTCGTCGCCCTCGCCGCTTGACGACCTCCCCGACCCGGCCGAACGCCTGAAGCGCCAGTTTCATCAACTGCTCGAGCATACCCAGCACTTGATGCGCGAAGCCGAGTTCACGCGCGCCCGGTTCTGGTCGAAGGCCGACGCCTCCAGTGTCGGGAGTTGGCAGAAGAGCTGTCGGCGGTACCGCAAGTACCTGCGCGACGAAGTGCTCGGCTCCCTGCCGCCGGCTACCCTCCCCGCCAATCCCCGCACGCGTCAAGTGTACGACACGCCGGCATTCACCGGGCACGAGGTCGTGCTCGACGTGTATCCCGACGTATTCGCCTACGGCATCTTACTGCTGCCCAAGGACCTCGCCGACGGCGAACGCCGGCCCGTAGTCGTGTGCCAGCACGGGCTGGAAGGACGCCCCCAGGATGTCGCCGATCCGGCCGGGGACAACGAGGCCTACCACCAGTTCGCCTGCAAGCTGGCCGAGCGCGGATTCGTCACCTATGCCCCGCAGAATCCGTACATTGGCATGGACGACTTCCGCGTGCTTCAGCGCAAGGCCAACCCGCTGAAGCTGTCGCTGTTCTCATTCATCGTGCGACAGCACGAACGCACGCTGGAATGGCTGGCGTCACTGCCGGGCGTCGACCCGAAGCGCCTCGCCTTCTACGGACTCAGCTACGGCGGGAAGACGGCGATGCGCGTACCGGCGCTGCTGGAGAACTACTGCCTCTCGATCTGCTCTGCCGACTACGACGAGTGGATCTGGAAGAACGTCTCCGCCCGTCAGCCCTACAGCTACCTGCTGAGCGGCGAATACGAGATGCCCGAGTTCGACCTGGGCAACACCTTCAACTACGCCGAGATGAGCTGGCTCATTTGCCCGCGTCCCTTCATGGTGGAGCGAGGCCACAACGATGGTGTCGCCCCCGACGAATGGGTCGCCTACGAGTACGCCAAGACCCGCCGCCGCTACGACCAACTGGGCCTCGGCGACCGGACCGAACTCGAAGTCTTCGACGGCCCGCACACGATCAACGGAGTGGGGACGTTCGCGTTCCTGGAGAGGATGTTGGGGCCGATGCGAATGTCGTAGCGTGGAGCCGACCCGCGGCTGAGTGCCGCGCTCCCCGGGCCAAACGTCTCCACCGTCTGCCTGATCTGCCCTTCCAGCCAAGTGCTCTTTCCGTACTGGCGCGCACCACGGACCAGGATAACGCCCGGCTCTTCAGGCAGCTCATCCAGGCCGCAGGCCACCTTGAACACGAATGGGCACTGCGCCAGCAGATTGAGGTGCGGCAGCACCCCCGGGTCGTCGAGACGACCGTGCCACAGTGTTTCGTTGATCTGCTTAACGTTCCGAACGTTAGCAACCGTCGAAGCAGCTCTGCGCCGACGCGCAGACGACGGACCGGAGCACCCTACGGGCTGGTCAGCTCCTTCAGCTTCCCGTACACCACCGGATCGTCTGCAGCTCCGTTGAAGGCAAACGACACGTACTGATTCACGCCGCTACGCATCAGTCCCCACGAGCAACCGGCGGCTACGGACACCTCGGCCGCGCGGGCGCTGTCGGCGCTGTTCTTGTCGTCCTCGTTGCAGACGAGGGCTTTGCCGTACCGCTTCAGCGCCTCTACTCGTGCCGGGATCTGCTCGACCGGTGTGCCGTTGAAGTGGACCAGGACGAAGTCGGCGGCTTCGCAGACTTCGTCGTCACACTTCCCGTTGCCGACACCACTCGCGGAGACGAGGATCCCGGGGACGGTTGCCTTCGCCAAGCGGATCAGTTCGGCAACGCCGGCCGGCGTCTTGAGGATTGGGTGATCGAAGCCGCCGTGCGGGTACTCGTTCGCGAGCTCCAGCGCGACATTCGCCAAGCCCTGATTGCGGACCCAGCGGGCGGTGTTGACCACGCCAGCTCGCACGGCGGTGGCATCGCGCAGAATCTGGTCTTGGCGCTGGTAGTAGCAGCCGAGAATGACGGCTGCGCCAGCTTCGTCAGCAGCTCGGATGACCCGCTCGACGCGCGCGAGGTACTCCGGTCGCAGCTCGCCGTCCGGCGTGAACGCCGAGTTGATCGCGCCTTCGTAGCCGGGCATGCCGCCCTGCAGGAAGACGGTGAACGCCCGGATGCCGTGGGCGACATAGTCGGGAATCTGCGCGAGGAAGGACTCGGTGTTGGCGTCGGGGTCGAAGCCCTTGGGTCGCGTCTTCTGGTTGGCGTCCTCGAACACCGCGTTGACCATGCGGACGTTCATGAGCAGCCCCTCGGCCTTTGCGCCGAGGCACGTCAGCCGGCCGTTGAGATACCAACGCCCGTCGAGGAGCGACAGCCACGTCTTGGTTGTGCCGGTGCTGATGCGGCTCACCTGGTCAGCGGCGAGACGCTCATCGTTGTCGAGTTGGTCGAACAGCCGCCCGTGCTCCGGCCGCATGTCGAATGAGCGCCGCGGCCCGTCGCCGTGTTTGGGACTGCCGTTGTGCAGGCACCAACCGGCGGCGCCGCCCTCCCGTGCTTGCCGCGCGTCAATCAGGAAGTCCAGCGCCGTGGGTTGCCAGGGGCCATAGTCGCGCCGGAAGGGCTCCTGGTAGTGGACCAAGATGAGGCGGCCGAGGTCCTTCATCCATCGCTGAAGCTCCCTGGTCTTCTCAACTGTCTGCCATGGGGAGGCGGCGTCTCGCGGCCGGTGCGGTGCCAAGAAGTCCACCTGGGACTCGCTGAGGTACGCCTCCAGCTCCTTCCGCGACAGGTCGCCGCCCGCGTGCGAGGCGGTCACCAATCGGTTCGGGTCGATCTCCCTGATCCGGTCCCGCAGCGCCTTGATCTCTTCATGGGAGACGAATCGCGCGTCGCGGATGTTGCGCTCGTTGGCTACGTCGAAGTAGACGTTGCGGAGCGGCTTGAGGGCACGAGCCAGCGTTGCCACCGCCTCGAGGTGCGCTGCCTGCGTCGGCACCAGGCCCTTGGCACCGTCCCCGCGCGACAAAGTCACGTCCACCACGAGGCCGCGCATGTCCGCCTGCTCAACCAGCCACTTCAGGTTGCCGAGGGACGGCTCGCGCGCCTTGCCGTCCGGATCCACGGCCGACACGTTGTTGTCGTGGGCGCCCCAAGTCGCCCACACGCGCACCCAGTTAAGCCCGCGCACTTCCAGGTCGTCGAAGTCCTTCGCGATGAACTCCTGCGGCGCGCCAAGCCCGCCATAGTAGCTGATGCCGACCAGAAACGTGGGCTTGCCGTCGAGGGTGAACTGGCCGCCGTCGATGCCGAGGGTCACTGCTCTCGCTGTTCCAGCGGCGAAGATCGTCGTCGCCACGAGGTGGTGGAGATGGGATGCGCGGGGTGATCGCTTCATGGGTGGGGTCGTTCCTCTCAGAACGCGTTACGGAGCTGGCGAACCCAATGCCGCTTGCTGTCGTTTAGTGTACTGCGCTGCGGAGGAAGTTCCCTGCCCACCACACCTTATCCCGCGACCTGGCTGCCGGTTGACTGGGCCGCGTCGTTTGGATAGACTTGCGGTAACGCGCGCCTTCGCCGAGGCGCCACGTCTGACTGGACCGGCTCGCAGCAAGAAGGAAACGACGCCATGACTGCTCGCTTCGCTCTGCTCTCCTGGGCACTCCTCTCACTCGGGTCAACGGGGGCGTTCTGCCAACCGCCACCAGCTCTGTCAACGGTCACTGGCGTAGTGGTCGCCGCAGACAAGACAAGCCCCGTGCCCAAGCGGACAGTTCGGCTTGACCGCAAAGCAGACCCCAACGCCGCCGCGGACGAACAGCAGCGGCGCGAGACCCGGACAGATGAGGAGGGGAACTTCACCTTCGAGCGCGTGCCGGAGGGGGCATACGTCGTCGGCGTTGTCGAGCGTGGCGACGAGCTGCTTGCGCAGCAGGATCTCGCCCTGCGAGCGGCGCGCGCGGCCCAGCTCAAGCTGATCTTGACAACGTACCAGGCGTTTCGCGGTCGCTTCCTGGATCCCGAGGGCCTGCCCGTAGCCGGTCGGGAGGTGACGCTGCAGGCACGGTATGACCGCGAAGACGGCGCCGCTACCAGCCGAGGCTACACTGTCAACACGGAACCGAGTGGCGGGTTTCGCGTGATCATGCCAGCGGTGAAGAACGTGTCACTGGCGGTTCGCGTCGAGGGAGTCGGCTGGTGCACCAAGCCCAACGTAGACTTGGAGGAGCTCAACTATAACCTGGGCGACGTCAAGCTGCGCACGGGAAGCAAGCTGAGCGCCCTCGTCCGCAACAAGGAGACCAGAGAGCCAGTCGGGGGCGCTCAGGTCTCTCTCTACCCACAGTCGTCAGACCTGGGAATGTCCGGCATGAACCTGCGCGCAGACACCGGCCCCGATGGCCGGCTCTCGTTTGACGCCCTCCCCCCAGGTACGTACGGGGCCAACGCGCACAAGAATGGATTCATTGGCGCCTACCACGGCGAGGTGAGCCTGACAGTTGACCGCGACCTGCCGGAAATGGCGTTCGACTTGGAGCCGGCAGTGCGGCTGGCCGGTCGAGTGCTGGCCGGACCCCAGCGCCAACCGGCCAAGGGCGCCAAGGTGTCCCTCGGCGACTCCGGGAGCACCACGAAGACAGACGACAATGGCAAGTTCGAGTTCTCCACGGTCAAGAAGCAGACCCACCAGGTGACCGCCAAGCTCGCGCCCTATCTGCCCGCAACGACGACCGTCGAGGTCACGCAGGATACCGCGGGCATCGAACTCGTGCTCGACAAGGAGGGTCTCCGGATCCGCGGCCGCCTGACCGACGAAGACGGCAAGCCAATGCCCGGAGCGTACGCAGCCGCCATCGAGCCGACCGTCTTCCGCAACTACTTCGACTACCGAGTCCGGCAGGACACCTTCGAGAAGCTGGATCGGTGGCCCTGGGACCAGGCAGACTACGGCTCGGCGCAGGCAGACGGCCAAGGCAACTTCGAGGTCACCGGGCTGGCACCCGGTACCTACCAGGTGTGTGGGCTGTCGCCGGGTCTGCCCATCGCGCACCAACCGGACGTGCTTGTAGTCGATGGCGCACAGCCGCCGTCGGTGACGCTGTCCGTCGGCTGGCGCCAGCCGCTGCTGGTGCGGGGGCGATTGACCGATTCGGAGGGGAATCCGGTCGCGAACCGCCGGGTGCAGGTTCGTCTCGAGCTCGAAAACCGCGGCAGCTACTCCTCCGGCACCAAGACGACAAACGACGGCACGTACTGGTGCCGTGCGCAGAACCCGGGGACGTACTCGGTGCGCCTCACCGCCGGCGACCTCGGCACGGCGGAGCGCAAAGGCGTTGAGATCAGCGCCGACAAGGCGCCCGATAAAGTGGACCTGCAGCTCACGCCGCCCAAGTTCACCAAGGAGGTCTACGGCTCCCTCGCCGGCTTCGTCTACCTGCCCGACGGCAAGACACCGGCGGAGTACGCCATGGTGATCCCCGTCCGCGAGGGAGACGACTGGGAGCAGGCCAACAGCCAGTATCAGCGAACCGACAAGAAGTACCAGTTGCGCACGGCCAACGCGGCCCCAGTCGGGGCGGACGGTTCATTCCGGATTGCCGACCTGCCGCCCGGGACCTACGGGATCTGCGCAGTGCCCTGGCGACCGGACGACTGGCGGAGCGAACCGTTGTCGCAGGCGCTTGCCGAAACGGTCCCGGCCGCGGTGAGCGGCCTGGAACTCCAGGTCAAGCAGAACCTCGCCGGTGTCAAGGCGGTGCTCGGCAAGGGCGGCACCCTCAAGGGCGTCGTCAAAGCCGCGGAGTCGGGAGCGCCCTTGCCGAACGCCTGGGTGAACGCAAACCGCCAGGACCGGCAATCGCAGGACGACGACCCCTACCTGGGCACCCTCGGGTTCCGGAACATGCGGACGCGCTCTGCGGCCGATGGCACCTTCGTGCTGCCCGCGCTGGCGGAAGGCACGTACCACCTGTCAGTGTCAGCAACAGACCGGAAGCCCTTCAGCAAGCCGTCCCTCACCGTCAAGCCAGGGGAAGCCGGCGAGGCGCTGGTCTGTGAGTTGGAGCAGCAGTTCTACGGCTCCATCGCGGGGGTGGTCCTGAAACCGGACGGGAAGTCACCCGCCGCCGGCGCCAAGGTGTATGCCGGGGCGCAGAACCAGTACTTCCAGGAACCAACAGCAACCGCCGATGGCGAGGGGAAGTTCTTGCTGGACCGTCAAGTTGAGGGAGAGCAAAGCCTCATTGTCATCTACCCCAACGCGGCGCCTGTCATTTTGACGGGCCTGAAGATCGAGAGGGACACCGCTACGCCCGTGGAGGCCAAACTGCAAGTAGGCGGCTCCGTGACCGGCACGGTCAAGGGTGAGAACGGCAAGGCCCTGAGCGGCTCGGCGTATGTCGCGTTGTTCGCGCAGGGCGACCCAAACCGGTGGTTCGACCCGAGGTGGTTCGACCCGAACAACCTCGACCAGCGTCCGGGGCTGCTCGCCGGCAAGGTGGGCGCCGACGGGAAGTATGTGGTCGCCAACGTGCCGGCGGGGAAGTACTCGGCGTCAGTCTGGAAGGAGAGGCAAGTGGTCGCGGCCGAAGAGTCGGTCGAGGTCGCCGACCAGCAGGCGACGGCCCTCGACTTCGCGCTCACTGTGCCGAAGGGCATCATTCGCGGCAAGGTGACCCACGCCGACGGCAAGCCCCTCGGTTACGCACAGGTGATTGCGGTACCCGCGGCGCCGCGCACGCAACGGCTGGCTTCTGGCATGCCTGGCAGCCTAGCGGAAGCAAAGGACGGCGGCTACTCCATCGAGAACTTGGTTCCCGGCGAGTACTGGCTGATGTGCATGGTCGCCTCCGGAGAACGGAGCATCGGCGAACTCATGACCGCTGTTCGCTCCAAGGAGAAGGTCACCGTCACCAATGACGCCCCTGTTGAAGGTGTCGACTTCGTCCTGGGCGAGGGCGGGGCCGTCACCGGGACAGTGGTAGACAAAGACGGCAAACCGGTCGCGGGTGCCCGAGTCCTAACGACGCCCCGCGAGGAGTTCGCAGCGCTCCGGATAAAGTCCGGCGGCCAGGCGCCGCCCGCGTTCTACGGCATGGCAATGACGGACAAAGACGGCAAGTTCGTGCTGGCCGGCGTCCCGCCCGGGACGTACACCTTCAGCGCGATGGGAGAGCAGTACCTCCCGGGCAACTCCAAGGAGCTGACCGTGGTGAAAGGACAGACGACGGCCGAGGTGAGGATCGAGCTGGAGAAAGGCGACATGCAGAAGTGGCTCCAGGAGAGGCAGCAGGAAGCGCAGCCGGTCCCGGAGGCGCAGCCAGCGCAGGAAGTGCGGCCGGCGGTGGCGGTGCAGGAGTGACTTGGGGACAGCGGGACTTGGCGACTTGGGCAGGGGGCGACAGCGCCCCAGGCCGAAGGGTACGTGCTGAGTGAGCGTTCGCGGCACAGCGGTTGGCACAGGTTGCGGATCGATGCGGCCTCGCGACGCGTTCACCCTCGTCGAGCTGCTCGTGGTCATCGGGATCATTGGGGTGCTGACCGCCATCCTGTTCCCGGTGTTCGCGCGGACGCGGGAAAGGGCTCGCATGACGGCGTGCACCAGCAACTGCCGGCAGCTCGGCAGCGCCCTGCTAATGTATGCCGAGGACTACGACGAGACGCTCCCCGGCTGGCCCGACCCGCGCCTGAATCCTGTGTACCAGGCCGGCTACGACTGGCAGATGGTCGTGCCGCTGGTGAACGCCTACCTGCGCAACTACCAGGTGTGGGTGTGCCCCAGCGGCTACCGGACGACGTTCGGGCCGCCCACCGACCGATTCGAGTGCAACCTCGGCTACAACGAGTACCTGTACAACACGGCACACGGGATTCCACCCTCGTACGGACACAACCTCAACAGGCTCGCAGTGCTGAGTGGCACTCGGGCGGGCGTCGCCAGCATCGCCGTCATGGCCGACTCCTCGCTAGCCGGCATCTTCAACGATTGGGGCGACTTCGACGGCATCCAACTCCAGGGCGAGCCATTCCCGGGCTTCGGTCTCACCCGCCTGAAGTACGCCAACGGCTGGACCGGCCCGAACCCGTGCACCTCCAACGGCCCCCGTCATCCCGACCACGGCGCCAATATCGTCTTCGCCGACGGTCACGCCAAGTTCGTCGTAGGCGGCAGCCTCCGCGGGAACTACGGACCTTCGCCGAGCGACCCCAGCGTTGCAGCAGGCAACACCGTCGAGTGGCCCGTGGTCAACCCATTGAATGTGCCGCCGCCGTGACGGCCGTAGAGCGGGGCAGCCTGCACGCTCGTACCCCGGTCTGTTCAGCGGCTGAGGAGGGGCCTGAGCGGGCAGGCTGCCCCGCTCTACGTTGCTCCCGGAGGAGACAACCATGCCCTGGCTACTGCCGCTTTCACTCCTAAACGCCACTCTCAGCACCTTCACTTCAGCCGCCGAGGCGCCCTGGCATGTCTGCTACGACCAGAGCTTCGCATTTCAGCCAACTGGCGCCTGGATCGGGCCGCAGACTCGTTCCGAACGGGCTCCGGACGGCCTGCGGATTGTGGACGCGTCGACTGAGCCCAACAGCGGCCGGCTGTACTACTTCGACTGGCACGTGACGCCCGAGCGGGGAGCGACGGTGGAGGCGCGGCTCAAGGTCGCGCAGGCCAGCGAGGCGTGGGGAGCTTGCGTCAACGTAGCGGACGGCGAGCACGAGGAGGATGTGAGCTTCTTCCCCGACCGAGTGATGTTGAGTCACGCAGACCTGTCGGCGCCTTTCGCCCAGGGCGACAGCTTCCACACGTACCGCATCACCTTCAAAGCACCCGACATTGCAGTGCGGGCTGACGGCAAGCTGCTGATCGACGGACGAGGCAAGTTCACCAAGGAGGTGCTGGTGCCGGGGCGCAATCGCGTCGCCTTCGGTTCGAGCAGCTCCACCGCCACTTCGGATTCCACCTGGGCGTTGGTCCGATTCCAGGGCGGCGAAGTCGACGCGACGGAGGTCGCCACGCCAGACGTGCCGGGACTGGAGATCGTGCGGGGCGACACGCGACCAATCGTGGACGGGGCGTCGTATCTCAACATGTTCCGGTTCGCCAACGGCACGCTGCAGGTCGGCGGTAAGCGCTCGACGGACGGCGGGGCGAGTTGGCTCGACGCCGCCGGTCCGTGGGTGGGCGCGTGCCAACTCGCCGAGGGCGAAGTGATCTCCCTCGACTACCGCACGCACGCAGCCGACGAGCAGGGCTGGTACTCCAGCGCGCTCTCCCGGTGGGACGCAGAAGGCAAGCCGCTACCGACGCTGCGCGCTCGACTGCACGTGCCGGAGTTCGTTACTACCACCGACGATGACGGCTCGAAACGGGACGGCCCGTGGTGCGACCATGCCATCGTGCAACTGCGCGATAGCAGCCTGCTGGCGGCGTGTTCCGGCAACTTCCGGGACGACACCACGCCCATCCCGACCTACCTGCCGAAATGGGGGGCGAAGAAGTACCGCGGCTTCGTTTGCCGCTCGACCGACCGAGGGCTCACCTGGGAGTTCCTTTCAACCGTCGCCGCCGACCCAACCCTCGGCGCCGAGGGCTGCAACGAGATGGACTTGATCCGCGCGCCCAACGGCGACCTGCTGTGCCTCTTCCGCACCGGCGGCAGCCGGCAGCACCCCGACCCGCTCTACCAGTGCCGCTCCTCCGACGAAGGCAAGACGTGGGGCCCACCCGAACGAGTGGCCGACCGAGGCGTGTGGCCCAACACCTGCCTGCTGAACAGCGGCGTCCTCGTGTGCACCTACGGCCGGCCCGGCGACTGGCTCACCTTCAGCCTCGACTCGGGCCGCACCTGGACCGGGCACTTCTGCTTCCACGCCGGAAGCAGCACCTGCTACAATTCCATCGAAGAAGTGTCGCCCGACAGAGTGCTGGTGATGTACGATCGCGCCGCGTACGACCCCGGAGGCAACGCCGCAAGCGGAGTGCTTGGCACCTTCTTCACGGTGCGGCGGAGGTAGCACTGCGCGATCTCGAGAGAACCGCCCCTTTTCGCGGTTCGCTTCAGCACCCCGGCAGATGGAGACGCGCGTCAATCCGAGCCGCGACCGTGAGGGAGCGCGTGACACGCTGACTTGGTCCGCGACGCCGACGGCCCACGCGCTCCCTCACGGTCGCGGCTCGGATTGACAACGCGCGTTCGAAGGAGTCCCAAACATGCTCAGCCGACTTCATTTGCGCCCCCTCCCGCTCGCACTGATCGCTCTGACCAGCTTCCTGTGGTTGCCTTCCGCTTCGGCTGAGACAGCCGAGGCCTTCCGCGGCAAACGCTCGCTCAACGGCACCTGGGAAGCCGTCACCGCTCAGGAGACTGCCGACCAGCCGCCTGGGACTGGCTGGGAGCCGCGACCGGTGCCGAACACCCAGCAGAGCGACGCCCGCCGCGGCACGTTCTGGACGTGGTACCGGCGGCAGCTTGAGATCCCGAAGGAATGGCAGGGGCGGCGCGTGTTCCTGACGCTCGGCGGCGCTCGCTACAACGCGCGGGTGCTGCTCGACGGGAAACTGCTGGGGCAGCGGCTGGAAGGGTGGACGCCGTTCGAGCTGGAGCTGCCGGACGTGCAGGCGGGGCGGACCTACCAGCTCGCGGTCCGTTGCCAGGACTGGAGCGCGACCTTCGCCGACGGGTACTCGATCCCCGCCGACTACCAGGGCGACGCGCGGCATGTCGGCAATGGAAGCATCGTCGCGCCCATCGGCGGGCACTTCACCTTCTACGGCATCTGGGACGACGTTTGGCTGGAGTCGCGGCCGCAGGTGTACTTGGACGAGGTGGCCATCGACTCGTCATTCAGGCAGAAGCAGCTGACGGTCACCGGCCGGCTTGCCGGTTGGCAGGCGGGGCTGACTGTGCAGGCGGAGGTGCTTGACGGCGACCGCGTCGCCCTCACCACTCCCGCCGCGCCGATCCCCAAGCGCGCGTGGTCGCTTTCCGCCCCCGTCAGCGACGTGCGTTGGTGGTCGCCCGAAGACCCGCATCTCGACCGGCTCCGGCTGACGCTGCGGCGCGGGCAGAAGGTCGTCGATGTTCGCGAGGAGCGGTTCGGCTTCCGCGAGCTGTGGGCGGAGGGACCGGACTTCTACCTGAACGGCGTCAAGCGCCACCTGCTGGCGACCAGCACGTGGCCGTCGTCGTCTCCGCAGACGCGCGAGGAGGTGCGGGCGAACCTGGCGCAGATCAAGGCTGGGAACAACGTCGCCTTCCGCCTGCACACGCAACCATGGCAAAAGCAGTGGATCGAGGAAGCCGATGAGGTCGGGCTGATGATCGTCGAAGAGGGCGCGCTGTGGTGCGACGGCAGCGGATCGTACGGCTACAACAACGACTTGTTCTGGGACAACACGCAACAGCACCTCTCCGGCATGGTGCGGCGTGACCGCAACAACCCGTCGCTGGTGCTGTGGAGCTTGGAGAACGAGATCCTCCACTGCGGCGCCGCCCGGTACCGGAAGGACACCGAGGCGAAGCTGGCAGAGCTGGGGCGGTTCGTGAAACAACTCGACTCGACGCACCTGATCACCTACGAAGCCGACCTCGACCCCGACGGTGCGGCGGATGTGGTTGGGCTGCACTACCCGCACGAGTTGCCTGCAAACTACGCCTACCCCAACACCGCCGACTGGCTGTCGGAGACGGTGCAGACCGGCGTCGAAGGCGGCTTGTTGGGAAGCCGCGGACAGGGCTTCCGCTGGGACCGGAAGAAGCCGCTCTACATCGGCGAGTACCTGTGGGTGCCCTACCAGGACTTCTCGCCGGGCAGCGTGTTCTTCGGCGACGAAGCGTACGAGGACCGCGCCGAGTACCACCGCAGAGCGCAGGCGGAGGCGTGGCGCTACCAGACGTTGGCCTACCGCCGCGCCGGCGTGTCGGGGACGTGCCCGTGGACAGCCATCAACTCGGGGGGAGGCGTCAATCGCGACCTCCTGTTTGAGACCGAAAAGGAAGTCTACGAACCGGTCGCCGCGTTCCTGCGAAACGTGGACTCGCGCTTCTTTGCCGGCGAGGCGGTCAAACGAACCTTCGACGTGTTCAATGACAGCACCGCGGACAAGGAACTGGTACTGGCATGGTCACTGACCGGCACCGAGATCAAGGGCAGTGAGTCGCTGAAGCTGGCGCCGGCCGGACACCAAGCTGTGGAGGTGACCGTGCCGATGCCGGACACCGAAGCGCCCAGAGACCTCGCGCTTCAATGGACTCTCAGCGCCAACGGTAAGACGCTCCACCAGGGCAGTCAATCCGTCCGGATCTACCCGCGTCAGCCGCTCAAGACGCCCGCCGACATGCAGGTAGCCGTCTTCGATCCGCACCAGGAGTGGAGCGGCAAGGCGAAGGCCGACGGGCTGAGCTTCACCCCGCTGACAGCGCTTGCCGACCTCGCGAAGGCGGACCCACTCGGTACGCTCCTGGTGATTGGTCCGGCCGCGTTCGAGCAAGCCAAGCAGGTCGAAGGGCTCCCGCGCATCGGCGAAGAGACGCCGGGCATCGCCGAACTGATCGGCTTCCTCAACCGCGGCGGACGAGCGCTGGTGCTGGAGCAGACGAACTACGACGGCGTGCCGTTGGGCGTGTCGCTGGTGGACCACGCCTCGACGCTGACCTTCCTCCAGGCCGCCGACCATCCTGTTCTGAAGGGCTTCGGCAAGGACGACGTCAAGTTTTGGCGCGGCGACAACTACGTGACACAGCGCGAGTTCCTCCGACCGACGGCGGGCGGCGTCAAGCCACTGCTCGTCTCTGGCGGCGAGAGCAGCCTCGCTCAATCGCCGCTGGTGGAAGTCCCCACCGGCGCCGGCGCGGCGCTGCTCCTGCAAACGCTGACAGGTGCGAAGCTGGACACGGAGCCGGCAGCGCGCCAACTGCTCCAGAACGCCCTCGACTACCTTGCAGACCGGGGCCCGCGCGGCCCGCGAACCGTGGCGTTGTCCGACGACCCAGCGTTCACCGCTCGCCTGAAGCGGCTGGGGGTGGCGTTCGAGGCCACCGCCGGTCCGCTCAAGGAAGGCGACGTCAAGGACGCAAGCCTCGTCCTCCTGCACGGCGGCGGCGACGCGCTTGCAGGTTCCGGCGCGACACTCCAGGCATACCTCGCGTCGTCACCCTCCGCGACCGTCTACTGGCACGCGCCCGAAGGTGAGACGTTCGCCCGCCTCGGCGAGCAGCTTGGCGCAACAGGCTTCCAGGTGCTGCCCAGTTCCGGCCCGATCACGGCGCGCGGCATCGGGACGAGCCTCCTGTCCGGCCTCTGCCGCGAAGACCTCACGTTCGGCGGTCTCGGCCGCGGCGACTCGTGGATGCGCCCCTTCGCACCCGACCCAACGGTCATCGACCGCGCGCTCGTGCCCACTGCCAGCGGCGGCGCTGCCACCCGCATTGAGGCAGAGAGCATGGCGCTGGAAGGCAGATACGTGAGTGTCGCGGCGGACGGGGGCGCGGTGAACTTCGCAACCGTCGGAACGGGCACGTTCGCCTTCGAGACCGACAAGCCCGGCATCCGCCCCGTGACCGTCTACGCCAGCGGCACGCCCGCCGGAGGCGTTCTTCCGCTGGTCGCCCTCCGCCGCGCCAACCAGACGTTGGCCCAACTCAGCCTGACCCAGCGTGACCCAAAGGACTACCACACGATGATCGACCTGCCGGCAGGCAAGTCGGAGCTGAGCGTGGCGTTCGTCAACGACGTGCAGGAGCACGGCGAAGACCGCAACCTCACCCTCGACGCCCTCGAGATCGGCCGCGAGCCGCTGGACGCCTCGAAGCTGGAACTGCTGACGCTCCCGCCCGCAGTCGTCGCCTTCCCCAGCGGCAAAGGCCGCGTCGTGATCGACTGCGTCCGCTGGGACCAGAACCCGAAGAACGAAACCAAAGGCATGCGCTACG
>PEVN01000188.1 GCA_002779825.1 Armatimonadetes bacterium CG06_land_8_20_14_3_00_66_21
AGACGGGAGTGAGGTATACTCCCAGCAAGGAGGGCTCGCGCGATGAACAGAGCAGCCGTTGTCGTCGGTGTGTTTGCCGGCCTGGTGGCCGGTGCTTCGCGGCTTGCAGGGGCGGAAGAGGGGGACCGCGCCAGACTCATCACGGTCACCAGTACCGGCGAGGTCCGGGTCAAGCCTGACGTGGCGCGCGTGCTGCTCAGCGTGGCGGGCCAGGCTTCTTCGGTGACGGAGGCGCAGGCGGCGCATGACAAGCTGCTTGCCGAGCTGAAGGAGAAGCTGACAGCGAAGCTCGGCGACAAGGGCAGCGTCGAGGTTGCGGCACTGGACATTCGTCCGGTGCAGACCAACTACGCCGGCACCAGCGCGAGCCCGTCCACCGTCGGGTACCGCGTCACCAGTCAGGTGGACGTGGTGACGGACCTGACCCAACTCAGCACGGCCCGGCTTGCCGAGCTGGCGCAAGTCGCCCTCGATGCTGGCGCGACGCTTCGGACGGTGCCGAACGTCAACTCGTACGGCCGGTACAGCGGCCAGCAAGGTCCTTCCTTCGTCCTCTTCGAGCTGAAGGACCCCAGCAAGCACAAGCTCGAAGCGCTCCGACGCGCGGTGCAGGAGGCGGCACCGAAAGCGAAGACCGTCGCGGAAGCGCTGGGTGCGAAGCTGGGCAAAGTGCAATCGGTGCAGATCGGCGCCGAGCGCGTCTACACCTCGCGACAGCCGTACTCCGAAGCCGACGCCGCCTCGGCCGACCAGTGGACCGACGTGGTTGTCGCCAGCACTGCGACCGTGAACTACGCGGCGGAATTCTGAGGTCCGACCGTAAGGCCTCATCCCACCCCGCGCGAAGCGACGGGAGGCGCCGGACTCGTTCTGGACAGGAGGCGTCACAGATGAACGTTACGGTCTCGAGAGCCAAGCCAGCGAACTGCGGTCTGCTTCTCCTCGGGTTGCTGTGCGCGTCGGCCAGCGCACAGCCCCCGCCGGAGCCGAAGCCGGTCCTCCAGCCGCGAGTCGCCTGGCAGGACCGACCGCTGGGGCAGGTCCGGTCGCCGCTGGTGTGCGATGTCGACGGGGACGGCCGCGAGGAGCTGGTGGTTGGGACGCTGGCCGGCGAGATCGCCGTTCTCGCCAGTGGGCGGGTCACGCGGCGGCTGCGTCCGGGAGTGGCCTTCGTCGTCGGGCTGGAGGCGGCCGATCTGGACGGGGATGGCGCCATGGACTTTCTGGTTGTACAGGGGTCCGAGCTGTGCGCCGTGTCCCTGGACGGCACTGTTCGGTGGCGCACGAAACCTGCGGAGGGCGCCAACCCGCCGTCCCTGGCCCGGGTGCGCGTCGCTGACCTCGACGGGAACGGCGCCATGGAGGTTGTGACGGCGGGCGATCGGGTGACGTGCTGGGACGCACAGGGCGCCACGCGCTGGGTCGCCAAGGCCGAGGTCAAGGCGACGACGCTCGAACTGGCCGACCTCGACGGCGACGGGAAGACGGAGATCGTGGTGTCGAGTCCACTCACCGTCCTCTCATGCGACGGGCGCGTCCTGTGGTCGAAGCCCACGGAGGCCAGGTATGTCCCCTACTCGGTGGCCGATGTCAACGGGGACGGCCGCGCGGAGATCATCGTCGGATCGCGGGACAAGATCGAGGTGTTCGACGCGAAGGGAAGCTCCATGTGGTCCGCCCCGACAACCGTGAGCGCAGACCGCGTCGCCGCCAGCCCTGCTGGAGGAGGGCAGCCGGCGGTCATCGCGGCCGGCACGGCGAACTACCGCGGTGGTCTGGAGACGTGGGACGGCTCGGGCGCGCCGCTCGGCAAGATCGCCACGGGCGCGGGCGTGAGCTGTCTGGACTTCCTCGACCTGGACGGCGACGGCGCCCGCGAGTTGGTATATGGCACCGGCCCCATGGAGCCGTTCCTCACTGTGGCGAAACCGACCGGCGAGACCCTCTGGCGGAACTACGTTGGGACCCGAACGTATCTCACGCTCGCCGCGAACCTCCGCGGGGACGGCCGGAAGGAGCTGCTCGCCTTCGCTGACGATCTCTACGCCTTCGACGGCAGCAACGGGGACCTCCTGTGGCGGCATCCGTGCGGTTGTCAGACGCACGTCGCCGCTACGGGCGCGACGGGCGACCGCACCGGCACCGTGTATGCGGGAGCCGCCACGCTGAAGCGCTACGACCTCGCGGGCAAGCTGCTGTGGGAGTCCGACGTGCCCACAGTCAACGACCTGGTCCTCGTCCGACTCGAGGAGGGGGAAGAGCCAGGGGTCGTGGTGGGGTGCGAAGACAACGTGCTCCTGGCAATGCGGGCCGACGGCAGCCTCCTTTGGCAACAGGAGACTGGATGGATGAACGTGCGGGTGGCCGCCGCGCAGTTGGACGACGATGAGGCGCAGGAAGTAGTGGCGACGGACGGCGCCATGTACTACGCCTTCGACAGCGACGGCCGGAAGCTCTGGGAAGGTCGGCTGAATCTCGACGGCCGGCTCTGCCTCGTCACCAATCTAAGCGTCGGCAAGCTCAGCGGCGGGAAGCAGGACCTGGTGTTCCTGTGGTACCGCCAGGGGCTGGCCGTGCTCAGCCAGCGCGGCGCGCTGCTGTGGCACGCGCAGACCGACGGGGAACCGCGGGAGGTTCAGGTGCGGTGCGCCAAGGAGGGCAGCCCCGGCGAGCTGTTCGCCGTCCTGGAAGACCGCGTGAACGCCTACGGCCCGGACGGGACGCTCCTGCGCGCGCTCGATCACGTCGCGAAACGGCGGGACCGTCCGAGCTATGTGCGGGGTACCGGACTGCTCTTCCACGATCTCGACGGCGTGGGTGGCGAAGAGGCGATCCTCGGCCTCGGGTGCCTGGAGGCGCTGTCCCCCGACGGGGGGCGAGTCTGGCCGAACGCCTGTCGGTGTGGCCCCACCGCCCTGAAGATGGGGGACCTGGATGGAACCGGGCGACGGGAGATCGTCGCGGCGACCCGCGGCATCGCCGTCTGCGAGGCGAAGGGCGACCTGTTGTGCACGTGGCCGGACGCCCTGGCCGTGAACTCCTTCGACGTGGCCGACCTCGATGGGGACGGCAGCGATGAGGTGGTGGTCGGAGGTTCCGGCGCGGTGGTGCTGACGTTCAGCAGGAAGCGAGGAGGTCAGTGACATGAAGGCGACGACACGGATGGCTGTGCTCCTGCTACTGGGCACGGTGGCTCGACCCGCCGGCGCCGAAGACGCCCTGTCCCATTTTCTCAAGGGCGAGGCGCTGTACCAGGAGCGCAAGTTCAGCGAGGCAGTTGGCGAGTTCGAACAGGCGCTGAAGTTGGACGCCAAGCTCAAGCCCGCCCACTACTACCTCGCCACGATCTACAAGCAGCAACGGAAGTACCCCGACGCCGTAGAGCACTACGCGAAGTTCGTCGAGTTGGCGCGCTCCGACGAGCCGGCGGAGCGACAGCCCATCCGCGAGGCGCTAGCCGAGATGGTCAACCTCCAGTACGAGCTGCAGCAATACAAGGAAGCCTACGAGGCAGCCGACAAGCTGCTCAAGCTGGCGGGAAGCCTCGCCCCCGCCCGGGTTGACCTGATGGAGCTGGCGGCGAAGGCGGGGAGGCTTGGCGAGGTCACCCGGGAGCTGGAGCAGGCGCTCGAGCGCGACCCGACTCAAGCGGACAACTACACCCGGCTTCTGCGCGCACACGAGGTCGCGGGCCGCAAAGCCGACGCCCTCGCCCTCCTTCGGCGGGCGGTGGAGAACTGTCCCCGGGACAGCGGCCTGCAGCGGTCCCTCGCCAGCGCCTACCGAGAGCGGAAGCAGTTTGACGAAGCCGAGCAGGCGTACCGTGCCGCCATCGCCGCGCTTCCCGATTTCTACGGCAACTACGAAGCGCTGGCGTCGATGCTGGTCGAGTGCGGCCGCGAGAAGGAGGCGCTCGAGCCTCTCGACAAGGCGATGGAATTGACGCGGCAGCGACTCCACGGCGATTCCGTGTTCGAGCGGCTCGGGAGACTCCGGACGCAGGCGCGGGCAAAGGTGTTCGGCCCGGACGACGTGCTGCGGGACGTTTTGGCGAAGGTGAACGCCTCGCCGAAGGACCCGGCCGCGCACCGGGGATACGCCTCGGCGCTGGAGCAGACCGGCCGATACGACAAGGCACTCGACGAGTACCTGACAGCCGTCGCTCTCGACAACGAGTGGCGGGAGCTGAACGCCTTCGAGACCCGGATGCGAGCGCTGAAGCGCTCCGACGACGTAGCGCGCATTCTGCTGGCAAAGACACTCCGCCTGGAGAAGACCGACGAGTGGGAATCGCGCCTCGCCCGGGATCGGTTCCTGGGCGACCTGACGGCCAAACGGCTGGACCCGACTGCCACTGCTGTGCTGGACGCGCAGCTCAGAGAACACCCCGACTGTGTGGGTCTGCACGTTCTGCGGGAGCAGGTCTACCAGCGGGTCGAAAACAACCTGCCGGCGGCACTCGAGGAGCGGCGCAAGATTCTCGAACTGGCCCCGGAGAACCAATCAGGCTACCTCGGCTTGGGCGACCTGCTCACGGCGGCGGGGAAGCGCGAAGAAGCCCTCGCGGCCTATGAGAAGTGCCGCGAGCTGGGCAACACCACCTCGGTGCCGCTGGCGCGCATGGGCGACCTGCATCGCGAGCTGGGGCAGCCGGATAAAGCACTGGAATGCTACGAAGCCGCCTTGAAGCTCCCGGTCGCCCCGAACCAGCAGTCGGAGCTCTGGCTGCAGGTGATCGCGCTCTCCGAGCAACTCGGCAAGACCGAAGCGTTGCGCGCCCGGATGGACGAATGGACCGGCAAGGAGCCCGGACAGGCGACGGCGTGGCGTATCCGCGGGCAGTTCCTCTGGAAGCAGGGCGAACGCGAAGCGGCGCAGGCGTCGTTCGACAAAGCGCTGGAGGTCGCTGGCAAGGAGGTGTCCGTGGCGCGGGAGCTCGCGCGCTTCTACCTCGCTCAAGCCGACGAAGGCCGTGCCGAGGCTGCGCTGCTGGCCGGCATGAAGGCCAACCCCAGGAGCTTCGACCTCCACCGCGAAGCGTTCGACTTCTACCGTGACCGTCAGCTCTACGATCGGGCCATTGACGTGGGCAAGCTGCTGCTGGCGACCCTCGACGGCCGAGACCGCGCCTCGTGGGACTACCAGCTCCGCCTCTGCTTCACGAAGGCGGGGCGCGACCGGGACGCCGTCGAGTACTTCGAGCAACGCCTCAAGGCAGATCCCACTGACCAAAGCGCTCGCCAGATGCGCGCACTTGCGATGCACTCGTCCAGCCGCCCGGCTTCGCCTGCTCCGGCGCCGGCTCCCGCCCTGGTCGGCCCAGGCGCTGCCGCCGGCGTCAAGCTGGCCGTCTTCGACCGAACGCTACTGGAAGCAGACTCCGGCGCGGAGGCAGCCGGCTTCACGGCACGCCAACACCGCGACTTCCGCGTTCGCCTGTCAGCCGAGGAGCCACTGAAGGGATCGCTGTCCGTGAGCGGGATGCGCTTCGGCTCCACCTCGCCGCCGGCGCGCCTCTCGACAGCCGGTCCGGAGGGCGCCGCAGCCTCGTGGGAGGCCGCCACTATCGAGACCGGGCACGGAAAGCTCGGCACGCTCTTCTCGGCGCAGACGCCGACGACCGTCGGCCCGTGCCCGGTGGAGGGGCTGTACGTGAAGCGCCGGCTGGAGCCCCTCGGCGGCCAGCGCTACCGCTGCGAGGTGAACGTGCGCTGCCCGCAGCCGGTCGCGATCCGGGTGACCGAGTCGCCGGGCACAGTGATCGAGAGCGACAGCGCGCAGCCGGCGGGAGTCGCCACCGGCTCCGGCTTCCTCCTCGGCCAGGTCGCCCTCCCGCCCAGACTCCTCGACTGCACCGACGAGCGGACGTTTGCCTTCGTGCTGCACAGCAAGACGAAGCCGCTTCTGCCGCAGGTCGACCTGAGCCGTCAGGTGCAGACCGACCCCATTGTCTTGAGCGCGCCCGGCGGCGGCTTCGCTTTGTTGGTGAACGAAGTGACGGTGCGGTTGAGCCACGTGCCCCGGATCGCACAGCAGGACCTCGCGGCCAGCGAGATCTGGCACCTGACCGTGCCGGCAGGGACGCCGACAGGCGACTAAGGCGCAGCCGACGTCTGCGCCTCGCCGAGCGGGTGTGGGGGAGACGTGTCCCCATCGGCGGAAGACCGTACAGCCGGGCAGCTCGCCCGCTCCATCCGCGGCGTGTCTTGCTGCCGGGGAGGAGCTGGAGCGGGCAAGCTGCCCCGCTGTACGTTGTCTTCATGGGAGGCTTTCCATGGCAAGCAAGTATGTGATGTGCGCCACAGTCTGCACGCTGGTGTTGGCACCAGCGTGGCCGGAGGATGCCTCGGGCGCGAGGCTCCAGCAGCTCTGGACCAAGCTCGACGCGCTTTGGAAGGAGCGGGATGACCTAGCGTGGCGGCGCTGGCAGGCACTGAGCGACCTGGAGAAGGCGCGGATCATCGTGAAGCACCAGCGCCAAGGGGGGCCCACGAAGGAAGAGCTGGCGGCCCTCACTGAAGAGAAAGCGCCCAGCATTCTGGCTGAGTTCACCAAGAAGGGAACCGACGGGGAGCGCCAACTGCGCGGCTTCGCCTCCTACACGATCCGATCCGAGGAAAGCCGAGCCTACCAGGGGAGGCGCCGAGCCATCGATGAAGAGATCGTCGCCCTTGGCGAGGAAGCCGTCCCCGGTCTCATCGACGAGATGGTGCGGGAAGGCACGCACAGGTTTGTGGCGAGGGAGGCGCTGTCAAGGATCAGCCCGGTCGCGGTTCCCGCTCTGCTTGAGGCCTGCGAGAAACAGCAGGACAAGCCCTGGTGCGCCGAGCTGATGGAAGCGTTGGCAGCTACCAAGGACTCCCGAGCGCGAGAGGCGCTTTTGAGGGGACTTGAGCACCGGTGGGCACGTGTCCGCTCGGCGGCACTGAGCGGGTTGCTGGGGATCGGCACCGCCACGCAGGAGATGTGCCTCCGGTTCCTTGCCGAGGAAGACCGTGATAGCCGAAGCGTTGCCATCCGCGGATTGGGCGAGATCGGCGATGTCGACGCGGTTCCGGCTCTCATGGAGGTTGCGCGCACGGACCCGGCACGAGGCAAAGGCGACTTCCTCCCGCTGCGAAAGGCAGCCTACGACGCGCTGAAGAAGATCGCGGAGCGGACAGGCGCGAAGATCGAACTGCCGCCGGAGGAAGTGTTGCGGCGGTGACGAGGGCTGGCTCTGAGAACCCCTGTCCGCGGTGGAGTACATGCCGAGCCAGTGTCCGCAAGACAGCGCCATGAAGAAGACCCAGTTGATGATGGCTGCCCTCTTGGCGGTTGCCTCCCTGAGCACTGCCGTGCTGAGTGTCCAGTACTACCGGCAGCTCTTCCCGCTATTCGTGACTGTCTCCGCCGACGTTCCAGAGGATCCTGACGAAGCCGCGCGGTGGTGGCGGGAGTACCGCTGGCATCGTTGGCAGGATTGGCTGCTCGTCTGTGGAACGCAGTGGGGCTGTCTGATGGTGCTGTGGCTGCGACTGCTGCTGTCGCGCTTCTTGGTCTCGCGCCGTTCCGTTCGCCTCACTGCGAACGGTGTCGCAGGCTTGGCTTGGCTTGTGTGGCTGCTAACATGCGGCGCTGCAGCCAGGTGGGTGTAGCTGCCCGGGCGCCCACGAAGTGGGGGCGTGGACTGATGATGGACAGAAACGCTCAACCACCTTCAGCCATCCAGAGAACCCCGCGGCGAGGACGCTACCTCCACCTCGTCGCCTTCGCCTCTGGTGCCGCCGTGATGGCGCTGGAGCTTCTCGGCACGCGCCTCCTCGCGCCGGTTTGCGGGATGAGCATTCACGTGTGGGCGGCGATGATCACGGTAACGTTGGCGTCGGTGGCCGTCGGATACGCACACGGTGGCAAGGCGGCAGACGAGGCGGGGGACGCGCGGCCGTTGGGGCATCTTCTGCTGGCGGCAGGGATCAGCACGGGAGTCCTGGCCGCGTGTGCCCAACCGGTGCTTCGACTGCTGGCGCCCCTCGACTTGCGGCTCGCCGCGCTGCTGGGATCGCTGGTGCTGTTCGGGTTCCCGTTGGCGTGCCTCGGGGCGGCGATGCCGTTCTGCGTGAAGCTGGCAGCGCCGGGTGGGGAGCGCGTCGGCAGGACGGTGGGCAGCCTCTACCTGGCGTCGACCGTCGGGAGCTGCGTGGGGACGTTGGCGGCCGGGTTTGTGCTGATCCCCGGTGTCGGGATGTCCGCGTCACTCGTCGCGACTGCGGTCGGTCTGACAGCGATTGGGGTGAGTGCGTGCCTGGAGAAGCGGCGGCTCAAGGCAGTCGCGGTAACCGCGATCCTGGTAGCGGGCAGTGCCCTGGTTGCCCCTGCCGCACTGCGCGGCAGAGAGAAGCAGAGAGGCGCGTCGTGCATGGACCAGCGGAAGCAGCTCAGCCTTGCCCTGCCGATGTACGCGAGCGACTCGGATGAACCGCACCCCGAACCGGGGTCGGCCGGCTCAACCGTCGCCGAGGCGAGCACCTCCCGCAGAGTGTTCCGACGAGAGAGCCTCGCAGGGAGGGTGGAGGTGTGGACGTCTGGGTTCCAGCGGCTGCTGCTGGTAGACGGCATGCTCCAGACCGCGATGCCCGTTCGCCTGGCGAGCATCGGCGCAAGGCCTCACTTGCTCCCGGAGAAGTACTGGCTCGAACTGCTGCCTCACTTCCGTCCCCGCGCAAGGACGGCCCTTCTCATCGGCCTCGGCGGCGGCCTGCTGCCACGCGTGCTCGACCGGTACGGGATCGAGACTCGCGCCGTCGAGATCGCCCCGACGATCGCACAGGTGGCGCGCGAGCATTTCGGCTACTTCGGGCGGGTGACGGTCGCCGACGGCCGTCGCTTCCTGCGCGACACGAAGGAGAAGTACGACTTCGTCATCCTGGACGCCTTCACCGGCGATTCGCCTCCCTCGCACCTGCTGACCCGGGAGGCGTTCCGTGAGGCAAAGCGGGTCCTCAACCCGAACGGCGTCCTCGCGATCAACGTGATAGAGGTCCCCGCGAACGGGCAAGTCCTGGCTACACTCGACGCAACACTCCGGGATGTGTTCGTGCGCAGAGTCACCTACGGAACCGATGCCCCGGGGAATGCCCAGATGGTCACCCTCTTCGCGACAGACGGCGAACTGGTCCCGGAGCCAATCCCGCACGGCCCGGCCTCGCAAGCAAACGCCCGGGAACTGACGCGTGCACAATCGTTCGTGATCGGGACTACAGCAGGCGCGAGCGGGCGCGTCCTGCTTGATGATCGCAGTCCCTTCGAGGTGCTCTACGCGCCAGCCGCCATCGAATGGCGGAAGCGGACTGGGGATCTGCTGGCGTTCTGAGCGACTCAACCAAGACTCGCGTCCAGGTCGCTCGTTATGACAGACGATGGAACGACGTTGTCAGACCCGTGGAGGGTGACCCATGACACAGCCAGTCGGAAGACGGAGCGGCGTGACGGTGAGGATGGCACTCGCTGTGTTGGCGGTCGTGTGTGTCGGAGGGGCCGGGGCTGTGCCGCTGCCACAGCTAGGCGATGAGTTCTGGGTGCAGTGGCGTGCGTTCATTGGTGGCGACGACGTAGGCGTGCCCTCCGTCTGGACGGGGTTCAGCATCCAGAGCTACTTCGGCTACCCCCGCCTGCCGCTGCAGACGGCGGAACGAATGGCAGACAGGTTGCCGCGCGACTGGCAGGTCCAGTTGGCTGCGGCAGAGTGGATGGCGATGCCGCCGGAGGCGTTCGAGCAGAAGCCGGACGGCAGCTACTCGGAGCGGCCGCAGGTGATGCCCAAAGCAGCCGCGGTGAAGGCCCGCTACGAGCGGGCGCTCAGCCTCGCACCGGAGGACCAGGTGCCTTTGTGTCGCTACCTGATCTGGATCCTCCGCTCGCTTGACGTCCGTGAAGAAGACCCAAGGAGCGTTGCAGTTGGACCGGTGTCCGGAGACCCCAGGGCGGCGCGTTGGCCGGGTACGCTCTCCGACCTCGAGCGCCTCGTGCGCCGTGGTGCGGCCGTGGAGCCGGCGAACGCATTCTGCCCGTTCGTTCTGTCGCTGCTGCGTATTGGCCAAGGACGCAACACGGACGCGCTTGCCGCACTCGAACGGGCGGCCTCGGCACGCGAGTTCAACCTCCACGTGAAAGAGTCCACACAGGCGCATACTCGCCTTGGGCGACTGAGCGGACTGCCGCAGATGGAGGCCCAATGGGCGGCACGCACTCAGAGTGTGAACCTGGGATTCAAGACGTACGCTCTCTGTCGCAGCTTCGCAAGGATGGCGTGTTCCCTGGGCGACGGGGCGCGCCAAGCCGGTGACCACCAGACTGCCATTCGTTGGTACGTCGGCGCCTTCCGGCTGGCGACGCTGCTGGGCGAGACGGGCTGGGAGGAATACGAGGTTCTGGTGGGCTTGGCCTGCGGGGCGATTGTCTCAGCCCGGTTCCCACTCACACCCGAAGAGACGGCTCGGTTCCAGGAGTTGCGCCGGGGCAACCAGGCGTCGGCACGGAGAGCTTCCCGCTACCGCCGGGAAGCCATGGTCGCCAAGCTCACTCGCTACCTGACGGACCACGGCGCTGCCGAAGCCGGGATGTTCGTCCGCGACGAACTGAGCCGGTTGGCAGCCGCGCTCGACAGCTTCCGTGAGTACGTGCGGCAGCCCGGTTACCAGGCTCCCATGCGGAACCTCGCAGTCGCGCGATTCGCGGCAAGCGTGGCCTTGGCCCAGTTCGTGCTCCTCGCGGCTCTTGGCGTCGTCGGCGCCCGGCGGCGGCAGGCGACCACGGCCGGTCAACCGTCCCGTTGGGTCTGCCTGACCGCGTGGCTGGTTTGCGTGGGGGGCGCTCCCCTCGCCTTCGTCGCCCTCGTGGACCGTATGTCGCCGCAGTGGTGGGTCGTCCGGATTGAGTCCACGGGTTCGCCGTACTACCGCAACCTCTCTCCGGTCGTAGCTCTTGGCTTCGTCATCGGCTCGGTGGCGCTCTACGCGCTGGTCGTCTTCGCCGCCCAGCACGCCCAGACCGTCCAGGCAATGCCGGCGACCAAGTCTCGCCCAGTGCGTGGGCGTCCGCTCCTGTTGGGCGCCGCATTGAGCGGCGCGCTGTGGGTGGCGTTCCTGTGTCACTCAACGATCCACCGGGCGGCTCTGGCCGATATCATCGACCGGAGAACCGTGGAGGGGTCTGCGCGGAGCCTGTGGGAGAGCGTCGAGAAGTCTGTGGAGGCAGCCGCTCCGGGGGACGCGAGTCCAGACGGCGCGCGGCAGACCCAACAAGGGAGGGCGCCTGCTTCATGACCTTGCTCCTTCGGATCACCCGCACACTCGGGCTGTTGGCTGTGTTGCTGACGGCGGCTGCGGCCGTCGTGTGGTGGGGTTGGGGCCGAGCCGCGCACGAGAGGGCGTGCGTAGCGTCCTGCCAGTCCAATCTCAAGCAGATTGCGCTGGCGGTCCAGATGTATGCCAGCGACAACGACGGGAGGCTCCCTCCCGCCGACCACTTCCTCGAACTGTCGGAGTTGGTCTGGCCGTACACGAAGAACCGGTCGGTCTTCTACTGCCCTTCGGGCTTTCGCGAAGGCCGCAACATATACGAATACGCCTGGAACCGCCACCTGTCGGGCAAGTCCGTCGCTTCGCTGGGATCGCTGGCCAAGGAGCCGATGCTGTTCGACCGCAAGCCGTGGCACGGAGGCAAGCGGAATGCGGTTCGCTTCCAGGGGGGGCCCTACCCAACCGACGAACCGGTGCCGATCCGGCAGTTGCCCGAGTCGGTGTTCAGGCGCTACACTGCTCCCGGCTATCGCGTCAGCCGGGAGCTGGAGAAGGCCTTCCGCTGGGGCAATCTGCGGGCTGCCGAGCGGCTCTACTGCGAAGCGCTCAAGGAGGCGGGAGACAACCCGCGGGTGGCGCCCCGAGTCTACGAGGAGTTGATCATCGTTCAGTGCAAACTGGGGAAGCTCGGACCCGCTGAGATCACGTGGGAGAAGCTGAAGCGCCAGTACCCCGACGCCGGGCAAGTCGACACGGCGAAGGAAGTCCTCGACAACGCAAAGCGCGGTGTAGAGCCGGACATGTCTCGGTTCCGGAGGGCGGCCTGGGGGATGTGGTGACGGCCGGGTCATCCGGCCCAGCGGCGACTGCGGAGGTGGACTGACATGCTCGTCATCCGAATCATCCGGACGCTTGCTGCCGTGACTGTCCTCGTCGTGGTCGGCGCCACGCTCTACTTCGGGGTGTACAGGCCGAACGTGGAAGCTGCACGCGCCGAGGCGTGCCGCGCTAACCTTCGGCAGCTCTTTCTGTCCGTGCTCATGTATACGCAGGACTACGACGACGTGCTGCCTCCGGCGACCAGCTTCTTCGAGTTGGAAGACCAGATCCACCCCTACACGAAGAACTGGTCGCTGAGCTTCTGTCCGGTCGGGAATGGGGACGAGCCGCGGATGCCCTGTTACGGGTGGAACTACCGGCTGGCGGGAAAGTCCGTCGCTTTGCTGGGAGCGCTGGCCAAGGAGCCGATTCTGTTCGACCGCAAGCCGTGGCACCAGTGCAGGCGCAACGCGATCACGTTCGACGACCGGGCGTTCACCACGACTGGCCCGGTCCCCATGCGCAAACTGTCCGACGAAGAGGTGCGGCAACACACGGAAGTGAGCTGGCGCCTCTGCAAGCGGCTGCACAGAGCCTGGCGGTGGCGCAACTGGCAGACAGCGGACCGGCTGTACGCCGAGGCGCTCGAAGAAGCTGGGGGCAACCCTCGCTGGGCTCCGTCGCTGTACCAGGAGCTGATTGCCGTCCAGTGCACGCTCGGGAAGCTCAGCGCCGCGGAGGCGACGTTCCGTCAGATGACCGAGAAGTACCCCGACGCTTCCTTCACGCCGAAGGCCGCGGCGCTGATTGAGAACGCCAAGCGCCGCATAGCACCGGATATGGAGAGCATCGGCTACGAGTGGTTGTAGGGGAGCGGCTTGGTAGTCCCTGGCACGGAACCAATGGGCGCAAGCAGAACAGGAGGATCAGACCATGGTGAATGCACGTGCGGAGCTATTGATGATCGGCGTGGTGCTGGTGATCGCAGTTGTGACCACCGGTGCTCTCGTTCAGCGCCTGCGCGGCGAGCAGGTTCAGGCGGGAAGCGCCTTCACGAAGCGCGTTGGCGGTCTGCTGGGGCGGTGGGGCGAGGCGCTTGAGGTGGTGCGCGCGTGCCCGTGGCTCATTGCCGTGCCGCTCCTGATCGGGGGCATTGAGACCACCGCGCAATGGGTGTTGCTGCGTCATGTGTGGGGTGGTCACCCGGGTGCCACCCACCGGACCGGGTCTTTCGGTGGCCTCTTCCGCGGCTTCCATCACTTCCGCCTTGATTCGGCGCTCCATCTATCACTGATGGCCGGCTCCATCCATTTGACCACAACTTGGACGAGCATTCTCGTGCTCATCGTCGCCGGCGGGGTCCTGCTGAGGCGCCGAACGAGCGCGTCGACTTGGACTGTGTGGACCGCACTGGTGATGGGTTCAGGCGTGCGGATCTGGCAGGCCATTGCGCGAGTGACCGCCCGCGGCAACCTGCCGGGCGCCCAGGCACTGGGGGTGGTCACGCTGCTGACGGATGTCGGCCTCGTTACGCTGACGGGAAGCGTCATCCTGCTGGCGCTACGACGCTCGGTCCGGCAAGAGCGGGTGACGTTGTCTGCGCTATCGGACGAGGTCATCAGGTTCTGGTCGGAGTGGTTCCTGCTCGCGCTCCTTATCGGGCTCCCCAGGATTCTCTTCGTCCTGATAGCGACCTACGCGACCGCCTCCAGTGGCGGCGCAGCCGAGTCGTGGCTGCGGCCTGTTGTGCAGAGCGCGTGGGTGCGCTCCGGGACCCTGTGGCTCGGGGTGGTTCTGGCGCTGGGCTTTCGGTTTGCGCCCTACGCGTTGGCTGAAGGCGCGCGGTCTGCGGAAGAGGGGGCTCGCGAGAGCTTCCGGCTATGGCGGGAGCGCGGGCAGGAAGTGGTCGGGGTCCTTGCGCCCCTCTGGTGCCTGGGACTGCTCTGCTACATCTGCCTGTCACCCCTTGGCGGAGGTGCATCCCTTCCGCTCTCCTCCTTCGTCGGTCTAATGTCACAGGTCCTCAGATGGCTGGGGATCAGCGCGATGCAGGCCTTCCTTCTCTTCGCCGAGATCGTGTGCCTGCAATGGTACCGGTCCGTCGTGGCGGACGCTGGTTCTCAACAGGACTACGCGGCAGGGCCGCCCGCGCAGGAAGCCGCCGTCAGTGGCCCCTTAGCGTGAGTTCCACGCTCTGTTGGGCAGGTTCTCTCGACACGCCGTTGCGCCGAACCCCGGTAGCCCGTTGCCGCTCCCTCAGCCTGGCTCGTCTGCCAACGTAAGGACCCGTTGGCGAATGTCGGCGGAGACCCACATGCCGGCTGCTTGGAGTCGGTCAACCAGCGGTCCGACGCTGGGGGTCAGTCCGCGGTCCTTCGCCTCCAGCAAGACGCGCAACGTGCCCCACACTGGAAGGCCGGCTGCGTGAGCGAGGCGACGAGCCAACGCATCATCGAGCAACAGAACTCGAGCCGGGTTCTCCAGCCCGAGAGCCATCGCGTGGAGTTCACCGGGGCCGAGGTCGAGGGCGAGCCACTCAGACGGCACGGAGACCGGCTGCACGATCTCCGCCCAGGGGAAGTCGGTGACCGCCGGGACATCGTACCCACGCTTCTGACCTTTACGAAGCTCGGACACTACTGCCTTCGGCACCCAGACGCTGTCGAATAGCTCAGGCACCCACTCGAGGCACCCGAGACGGTACAGGTACAGCAGCGGAGAGGTGTTGCAGATGGCTTCACGCACCGTGTTGCTCCAGCTCACGCAGCTCGGCCGCAAAGGGGAACACCTGGTAGCGGCCAAGCTCCATGAGGAACTGCACCCGCGGCACGCCGGCGAGGTCCGCGGCACGCCCCGAAGAGAGGCGACCCAGTTCGTACAGCTTGACGGCGGCGAGGTACCGCAGCTCGCGGGCGAAGGACCGTTCGTCGGTCTTCTCTGCGAGGAACACCTGTTCCGGAACGTCGATGGTCACTTGGCGAGTTGCCATGAGGATCCTCCGGGGCGCGATGCCGATACCCCCGTTCCCGATTGTACCTCGCGCAACGGCGATTGCCGTGGCCCACCTGAGAGCAACGGTCGAGTCTCGGTGAGTTGAGTGAACCTCCGCCCGGGCGTCGCGTTGCGGTCGGGACCGCACTTGCGCTTGGCTGTGCGCTCGCATATGCCGCGATCTCCCCGATCCCAAACCGACCCGGTGTTCCTCCTAATGCGCGCCAACCAACCTCACCTCGTCGCCCCCTCAATCAACGCCTGCAGCGCCGGCTCGTACAGCTTCGCTCTCAGCTCCTCCGCTTGGCGCGACAGCAGGACGAATCGGCGGGCTGCGCCGGGGTCGGCGTCCTGGTGCGTGGCGGCCTGCTTGAGCGCTTCATCCGCCTGGGCGGCGAGGGCGGTCCATTGGGGCTGGTACTGCGTCCGCGCGGCCTCGGTCAGGGACAGGAGCTCCTCCACGTCGCGCTTGTTCTTCTCCCAGCGCGCGAGGTCCAGCGGCACCGACCAGTCCACCGCGCGCAGGCGCTTCAGGCGGTCGGGCGCTTGCTGGCGGAAGGAAGCGACGGCTTTGTCGTAGGGCGTGTCCCAGAAGTAGCCCATGGCGAAGCGCACCGACTGGGTTGGATTGGGCTGCAGCCGGACGGCGATGGGGTAGACGCCGCTGGCGTCGGCGGTCTTGATCTCGTCGGGGTCCATCACCAGGAGAGCGCCGCCCTCCTCCTGGGCGAGGCGGTTGTGCAGGACAAGGCCCCACTCGTCGGCAGGATTGCGCGCAGCCGGTTTGTCGGTGCTCTGCACGGCGCGGGTCAACGAAGTGACCCAGCGTTGGCGCTCGGGCGGGCCGGTTGTCACGGTGGGATAGGAGTGCAGGGCAACCTGCGTGATCGTAGCGGCCGGGTCGCCTTCGATGGTCACGCGGACGTGCATCCAGTTGGGGTCGTCTGGCGTCTTGACGAATCGCACCACCAGCTCGCCGTGGGTCCTGCCGGCTGACGGAGGCAGCGGCCATACCATGTCTGCCACGGCGCGCCGGCCTTGCTGGAGGACGTAGATACCCCGCTGCAAGGTCGCCCGGTTGGCGACGAAGGGCGGGTCGCCCGGCCGGGTGACGGTGACGTCGAGGAAGTATTCCAGGTCCCAGTTCCACGTGTACCGCGGGAACTCGCAGCCCAGGATGTAGTCGGCGTAGCGCTGCACCACTGGTTTGTCGCCGGCACTCGGATCGACCAACTGCTGGTAGCGGAAGGCGACGGGCCCCAGCAGCAGGCTGCGCTTCACCATCTGCAGTCCCTGACGGTTCGGCTCGTCGGGGACGGAGACGCGCTCTTCCTTCGTGGTCGCGGTGAGTTGGTCCTGGGCGTGCGCCAAGGTTAGAACGCACCAGAGCGCGACCGTGGTTGCGATTGCATGACGCCACATGGTTGGTTCACCTGCTCCGCGTGTTGCTGCCAATTTCTCCGCCCAAAGGACCTGTTGGTAAGAAGATGGACTCTGTGGACTCAGTGGACGGTTACTTTGGCGCTGACCGAAAGGCCGGTCGCCACGTCGGTGACCTTCACCGTCCAGGCGCCGGGCAGGTCGTTGAACGCCCAGGTGAGGTCGGCGGTGGCTGTGGGCTTGTCGAGCACCACGTACTGGCGGCACGGCGTCGCCTCCGTTCCGTCCGGGCGTAGGACCTGCAGGCGGAGGATCCGACCGGCGGGCGGGGCGCCGGCTTTGGGCAAGCCGAGTTGGATCGTGGTCCGCTGTCCGCGCGCCACGGACTTGGGGCACGCGATGGTTGGCGGCGACGCCGGCTGCGGGAGCAGGGCGAACACGCGGTTGTCCGGCGTCCCGCGCGGCAGGCTCACGCTGTCCAGCTTCCCCAAGAGCTTGCCAGCGCGGGTGTCGTAGACGTATGCCGACGCGGCCAACTTGAGCGCCGTGTCGCGCGCGGTCTCGGCTTCGCGGGCCACGCCGATGAGGGTCAGACCGTCGTTGACGAACCGCCGGCAAAGGTAGCCGCGGCTGTCGGTCAGCCACGACTCCGGGTGGAAGTCGACCGCCCCGAGCAGGTCGCGCAAGAAGCGGGCGCCATCGGGGTGCTCGGGGTTGGGGAACGGGAAGTTCAGGAAAATCACCTTGCCCTTGCCCTGCGAGCGGGTCAGGAACACGGGCACGCCGTCCACCTTCACCTGGCTGTCGGCAACGACGGACGCGTCGGTGCGGAAGGGGAACTCGTTGAGCGTCAGCTTCGCCTTGCCGAGCGCGAACGACAGATTGGTGGTTTGGGACTTGGCGCTGGGAGCGCCTTCGCGGCGGATGCCCAGGACATCATCCAGTTGCCCGTGCCATTCCCTTGGGTCGCCCGAAGCCGACTTCCAGAGCGGCCGGCACACCCCGTTCATGCTGCCGGTCCCCACGTCGGCGATCAGGATGCCGCCGCCGTCCACGAAGCTGGTGATCTGCTTGACCTCCGCCTCCGAGAGCGCCTGCGAGCACGCCAGGAACAGGGCCCGGTGGCGGTCCTTCTCCAGCGCCCCGCCCTCCACCGTGCTCGTGGTCACGTAGCGGTAGCCAAACCCGTTGCGGTCCAGCAGACCCAGCAGGTTGCCCTGCGACGACACCGGGCTGCCCACGGTGGCGAACATGGTTGCGGCATGCTCGCTAGCCTGGGACCAGTGAACGGCAAGGCCGTCGTCGGCCACCTGGCTGGCCGCGAGGAGCTGACCGATGCCGCCGTAGATCTCGCGCAGGTCGGGGAGCGTCTTGCGGAAGTAGTCGGCGTAGCTCAACTCGGTGGCGAACAGCCCTTCGGAGCCGGTTGCGGCGAAGAACAGGCTGGTGTTGACGCTGCCGCTGAGGAGCTGGCGCCACAGGATCCCGGCGCCGGCGCGCGCGCCGTGGGAGCCGACGTAGCCGCCCCACCAGTTCCCGCGCACGAGCTGGGGCGTGCACAGCGACCGCAGCAGCTCGTTGCCGCGCTTGTCGGCATACGGGCCCCAGATCTCCAGCCCGGCAATCGTCTGCTCCAAGTCGCCCGGCACCGATCCCTCGGCGCCTACCCAGGCGTGCGCGTCCTGCTGTTTGATGACATCCCGCAGGAAGTGGTGGTAGTCGGCATACTCCTGCTCGTTGAACGCCATGTGCTCATGAACCAGCGGCCACAGTCGCTGCTTGAGCGCGTCGTCGCTGGGCACGAGCTGGATGTCGTCGAAGCTTGTGTACTGGCTCCCCCACAGGTCGTTCAGTGCCTTGATGTCCCCGTACTGCTTGCGGAGTCGCTCGCGGAAGCTTTGAACGCCGATCGGCGAGAACCCGGACTTATGGCCGAAGTAGTTCTCGTCGCCAAGGGAGTAGAGGCTGGGGCCGTACGCAATGACGTTCTTGATTCGGTCCGTGACCGCCGCTGCGGCCTTTTGCTGCAGCTCGGGGTTGTGGAAGCACCCGTCGGCAACATCTTTGATCCACATGTCGTGGCGCCAGCCCTTCTCGTCGACGTCGCCCCCGATGCGGTACGCGTAGCAGACCAACGGCAGGTCGCAGAGCGCCATCAGGCGTTCGGTGCTCCCGCTGGCGGTGGGATGGCTGAGGTGGTCGGTGAAGCCGGCGGCGCGGAGTTGGCGGAGACCGAGGTGCGTCAGGCCGCTGTCGCCGCCGAGGCCCCAGATCACTGAGCGAAACAGGTTGCTTTGTCGACGCGGGACGAAGACGAAGCTGTCGTGGGCGTCAAGGACCTCGTCGCCGACACGTAGCTCGCCGTGCACCCGCGTGGCGATGGTCGTGGAGCCCGACAGGTCAAGCGTTAGCGGCTTGCCTGCCGTCGCGTCCGGCGCAATTGCCAGGTCGCGGCGGGCGTAGCAACGATCATTGCTGTCCGTCAGTGTGACAACCAGATGCGTCTTGGCCGGAGCCGGTGCCGACAGCGCGGCCGTCAGCGCTACGGGCTCCCCTTTCTCCGCAAACTCGCGCACTGTGCCGAACGCGGCAAGTGTGAGCGGATTCGTCACTCGGAAGAAGACGGATCCCCACTGCTCCGTCGCCGCCTGGCTCCGGACGATCAGGTCCACGAAGTGCTCCCCCGCTTTCACCCGCGGGAGGTCAACTGAGAGGGTGCCCTCACCGGCTGCGAGCTTGAGGGGCGTCTCCTTCCGCGATTCGACAACATCGGTGTGGTCGCGGACGAGGATCTCGAGCTTGCCGATAAGTCCCGTCGACCGGTCGCACTGGAGGCGCACCCCAAGCTTCGTCGGCAAGGCGTCACGGGCATACGTCTGCGCTTCCGCCGGCAGGTCTGTGAAGAAGACGGTCGGCTTGTGCTCCGCCATCGTCCACAGGAGGGTCTTGTACACCAACGACAGCAGGTACTCGTAGTCCGTCTGCCAGTTGAGCGAGTAGGTCTCCGCCGGTGTCAGCCCTTGCCCGCCGTAATAGGTGCTGCTCCCCTGTCCATAGTTGAGCACCGCAATGCGCCCGCGCCCGAACGCGAACGTCTCGACCAGCTTGCCGGGGAAGTCGCTCTCCTGTTGGACTGCCAACGCCTTGCGGATGTCCTCGCGGGCGAAGTACCCGATACCAGACAGCGGTACTCCCTGGGTGATCGGCGCCCGGTCCTCCGCCAACGGCTTCTTGAAGAGCGGCAGCGAAGTCGTTCTCCCAAAGGTGAACAGCAGTCCCGCTCCGTCGGCGACTTGCCTGAGGATCCTGTACTGGGCTTCCTTGGGGAGCGCGTCCAGGTTGGCGTTGGCAAGCACGATGGCGTCGTACTTGCGCGCGAGTTTGCCGACAAGCTCGCCCGCCTTCTCCTCAATGCTGGTGCCCTCCACCGCGAGATCGTACGGGGCCGCGCCGCTATCCGACTCGAACGACATCAGCCCGGAGTGCGCACTGGTGAACGCGGTGTAGTCCAGGTCGAACCGCTGCCACAGCTCGACAATCTCCCGCGGCGCCATGGTGCGAGGGATGACGAACAGGACCTTCGGCTTGCCGCCCGCATACGGCTTCGCCCACTCGAAATGCGGCGTCTTCAGCGCGGTCGTTACCTCCCGCAGATACGCGCCGTCGTGGCGGGCGTAGGCCAGGGCGCAATAGGTGATCGCGGTGAGCAGGATCAGCGTGCGGGACGAGTGGTGCTGGTGTTTCATGTTTGCCTCCTGCGAAAATGCCCTGTCAATCCGAGCCGCGACCGTGAGGGAGCGCGTGAGCCGTCGGCGTCGCGGACCAAGTAGCCTTGTCACGCGCTCCCTCGCGGTCGCGGCTCGGACGGGCTCGCGCTTTCACTTGCCGGGGTGCTCAAGCGAAGCGCGAACATGGGTGATCCCTGCTTGAGCAATGCACAGCGAGGCAGCTTGCCGGCTCACTCCTCTGCCACCAGCGCCCACAGCTTCGCCTCCCACTTCACGTCGGCGAGCTGGCGCCTCAGCGTTGCCAACTGGTCGAACGCCAATGCGGCAACACCGGGCGACAAGTCGCCGGCAGCAGCTTGCGTATGCAACTCGCTCAGCTTGGTCGTCAGTTCGGCGACCGACTTGTCCAGCCTTGCCTTCACGTCGCTCTCTGATAGGCCGGCAGTCGCGGTTCCTGCCTGTTGCAGCTCTTGGTCCGGTAGCTTCAACGCTACTTGCACCCATTCCTTGAGGCCCTGCCGTTGCCACCTGCCGCGGTCGTGCGTCAGCACGAGACCGGGCAAGAGCATCCGGAAGCGGTCCCCCTTGGTCTTCGCCAGGGTCTTGGCGACGTGCGCCAATGCGGCATCCGTCCATGGGGCGAACCTGCCAAACCCGAGATGCCCAAACCTACTGGGGTTGGCGTACGATCCGCCCAGCGCCCAGGTAACGCCTTTGAAGGCGCCACTGCAGTAGCCGTAGCGCACCAAGTCGAACGACCAGATGTCGCCCTCGCGCGGCTTGCGGTCGAGGTCGCTCCAAGGCAGAGAGAGCTCGATGTACCACGCATCATTGCCACGCGAGGTCTTCACCTGCCAGCCCTCGACGTTCCACCCGGAGTCCATGACCATGTTGGTGGTCTTCTCGTCGTAGCGAGTGGCGAGGGAGTTGGTGGTGAACTTGTAGTAGCCTGTGCCGCCGTTGGTGGGGTCGAGCATGATCTCGACGCAGTCGTCCTGCCACAGGTCGGGCGCGTCGCGGCTGGTGATCTTCGCCTTGATCTGGTCGAGTCGGTCCTCGTACAAAGTGAGCCCCATGTACAGGCCGCGGTCATCGAAGCAAAGCCGGGCCGCGGTCTTCAGCGGCGGCGGCTTGGCGACGGGAGTCCAGTACTGGTAAAACTGATCCATGGCCGGCAAGCTCTGCCAGCACGGGTCGTCCAGCTTGCCATCGACCACCGGGGCCTTCGCACAACGCAGGCACTCGTAGAACGACACGGTGGCCGGTTCCGCTGCGTGCAGTGCGTTGGCGCCCGAGAGGACGGCCAGAACTGGCAGGAGACCGAGGGCGGGGAGTCCCATTGCGCGGGGTTGGATCCTCACGGTGTCTCACCTCACCTCGTACACATGCACGGCAAGCGGCTCGAATCGGTCGTGCAGCTTCCCGTCAGTCAGTGCTGCGGTACGGTTCTCAAACAGCGCCCCTGCCTGTGCCTTGCCGGCGAAGGCAGGCGAGGCGAACGAGAGGTCGCACGGCTTGTTGTCACGGTTGACGGCGACGATCACCGTCCTGTCGGGCAGCTTCTTCTCCCAGAGGTGGATCTCGATCCCGTCGGCGGGGTGCTCGACCCACATTCGCGCAGGTGCTTGCGCCTCCAGCACCGGGCGCAGTTCCTTGAGCTGGCGTGCCGTCTCCTTCAGCGCCTCCCATGCCTTGGGCGCGTGGGCGACGGTCAGGTACGTGTTGCTCCCCTGTCCCCACCACCACCAGCACAGGCCGCTGCTGTTGTGGGCTACTGCCATGAAGGCGCAGGCACGGAGCATCGCCGGACCCGGCTGGAACTTCTCGGGGTCGAGCTTGGCGCCGGTCCCGCCGCCCTGCTGATTGCGGTCATAGCAGTGCACGATGGACATGAGCGGCACCTCGGGACGCAGCGCCTCCCGGTGCCGCTCGAAGTTCTGGACGTTGTTGGCCGGCGTGCTGTAGTCCATGCTCCAGTACACGTCGTAGCTGTCGTGGTACAGCGGCATCATGTTCGGCTGCGCCACGGTGACGATCACCGGGTGCATGGGGTCGAGCGTCTTGATGAGTCGGTAGAGCCGGCGCAGTTGGTCCGGCGGGACGTACTGGTGGGGCAGGTCAGGCTCGTCAAACAGGTACCAAGCCAGGAGCGCCGGGTGACGGCACAACGCACCGACGCGCTCGGCCACGAAGTCCTCGTCCAGCGTCTGCAGCTTCTGACGGTCGAACCCGATGAAGGCTTGCAAGTCCAGTTTCCCGCACTCGTCGAGGTACTCAAGCGCCGACTCGTTGCTCCCCGCGCCATCCCAGGTGTAGTTGTGCACGAAGTCGTAGCCCGCCTTGGCCATCTCGGGGAGGTCCGCGGTCAGGACGCCGTACATTCCGAGCAGGAACTGCGGCTTGCCGTCTATCTCCACTCCGCCTTGGACCAGCCAACGCTTGTGCACCACGCCGGGCGCGCAATTCAGGAACAGGCGCCGGGTCGCCTTGTTGCCGGCTGCGTCCTGCGCCTCGACATCCAGCCGGTGGAGGCCGGGCTGCCAGTCCGTGGGTGGCGTGTACTCCGCGCTGGTCGGTCCGACTTTGGCGTTGACCTCCTGGCCGTCCAGCCGGAGGGCGACTTCGGTCACTCCGACGCCATCCTCATAGCGCACCATCACCGCCTGCCGTGCCGTCGCGAGGTGGGCGTGGTCGGCAGCGATCTTGGGCGGGGTGCAGTCCTGCGTGAGCGGCGCCGTCTGCGCGAAGTGCCAGACGGCGGAGGTGGTGGCGTGATCTGGGAGGCCTACGCGCCAATACCACTTCCCTGGGGAGAGGGGCTGCTCGGGCGCGAATGGCGACTGCTGGATGTCCTCGAACCGCAGTGTCGTGTCCGCGGGGAAGGTCTCGTCCGGGGAGAGCTCCACCGTGGCGTCGGCCCGGTCCGCGTACTGCCAGCGAAACTCCGGCGTGTTGTCCGCCACGGTCGCGCCAAACGCTGGCTGTGCCAACAAGGGGTTGCGCTTGGTCTGCGTCAGCCTCACGTCGTCGAACCAGCCTGTACCAGTAGCGCGCATCGAGAGGAACACGATGGCGTAGGCGGCCTCTTTGGGTGAGCGCATGAACTTGGTGGTGACTCGTCTCCAGTCGGTGGTCCCATAGCTGCCGTCGGCATAGTCGCCGGAGGCGAGCCACTTGCCGTCCTTGTCGGCCCACTCGAGGATCACCGTTGCACCCGTGGCGGGCATATCGCCGAACGAGGCGCCCACTACGTCCCGCGTCTTGACCCAGGCTTCCGCCGCGTAGAGCAATCCGCCGGTGACGGGGATCTGCTGCGTCAGGTAGATGCCGGTGCGATCCGTCTGGTCGGCCGGGATCGTCACGCGTGCGGACCGGCTGCCGCCATGCTTGACCTCGGGGGCCGTCGCGGCTCTCGGGTTCTCGCTCCACTGTTTGAGACCGTCCTCGAACCCGCCGTTGTCGACCGGCACGTCGCGCTGCTCCACCGCCGTCTGCGCCAGCAATGCGCGTCGAGCCTCGAGCTCGTCGGGATTGGCCGGTTGGACTTCGACCTCGATGGATCGCTCCACGGTTTGCGGTCGCTCCTCGTCATTGAGCACGTAGACCAGGAAGAAGCCGTTGCCCCGGTCGCGCCGGTCCTGCACCAGGGCCTTCTGGCAGCGGACGATGACCGTCCGCTCCGGCTGCTCGAACCGCAGTTCCTCCACGCCGCTCAGTTGCGCGAAGGGACTGCTGAGGTCGAGCACTCCCGGCTTGCCGTTGAGGCTGATCGCGCAGGACTGCTCGTTGAGCCAGACGGCCTCGGGCGCGAGCTCGACGGAGTACTCCGTCGGGCCGGCAGCCCGCACCATCGCCTTCAGCGTGAGCGTCAGCTCGTTGCCGACGCCGCTGGCGGTGAGGGTGGCGTCCTGGTTGTCGGGAACCTGCCGCGTCCACACCGCCCCCGTTTCCGTCGGCGTCGCTTGCCCGCCCGCCAGACCAAACCGTGCGCCCGCCCAGTTGGGCAGGTAGCCCTGCACCCGGCCGTTCCGGAGCAGTAGCTGACCTTCGTAGCTGACGGTATCCGGCCCGCTGGCACCGACGGCAATGCTCCACGGACCGCTCTGAACCGTCTGCGCTGAGAACGCGCCGATCACTGCCAGCGGCAGTAGGGCGAGTGCTGTCACGACTCGATTGAGCACAGGCAGGCCTCCTTGGGCGCACCACTGCATGGGCGCACCTCTTGTCCTATTGTCGGCTGTCGGCAGGATGCCGGCCGACAGGCTATGATACGACGCGGCCAGGGACGCAACCTGCTCCGCCCGGGACAGCGCCGTTGCATTCCCGACACGGCTGCGTTGAGCCATACTCTGTTCAAGTGAGGTGAATACCATGGAGAAACATCTACGGGTATCGTTGGCAGTCGCAATTGCGTTGAGCGTTGGTTGTCTATTCGTGAGTGGCGCAGGAATGGCGAGGGCTGCGGGGGAAGCCGCAACCCCGCCGGGGCCCTGCTGCAGGACAGGCCATGCCGCGAAGGCGCCTGGCCGCCCCGCCTCTTACTGGAGCAAGAAGAACGGGAAGTTCGCCGGCCCGCGGCACCTCTGTCAGACTCCGGCCCCAGTCGTCCTTTCGTTTGCCGGCAAGACGAACAAGGTGCAGGCGGTCGAGGCTGCGGACACGCTCTTGGTGCCCGCGCAGGTGCTCGCCCTGGTAGGCGCCACGGTAGAGTCGCTGGGACGTGCCTACACCTTCACGCGCGGGACGAAGAAGCTGGAGGTAACCGTTGGCAGTTCGGCCGTGAAGCTCACGGACGGGGAGAATGCCAGCGCCGCCGAATGGGACCTGTGCCCGCGGCTGTACGAAGACACAGCATATGTGCCGCTTCGGGCCGCCGCCACCGCGTTGGGTCTGTCGGTGTCGTGGGACAAAGAGGCAGTGACGCTGGCCGAGGCCGACTCGACTGCGGCGGAAGTGGCGACGCCTCCGGAGTGTCCAGCCTCGCGGATTGAGAGTGAGCTCGGCGTCACCGTGCTTCGCAGCTCGGCAGCCGGCCCGTCCGGCCCGGGGATCGGCATCCTGGCCGTGGCCGACGGTGGCCGCGGCGCGGACCTCGGTCTGAGACCCCGAGACGTGATCCTCTCCTGCAACAAGACGCGCACCTCGTGCCCCAAAGACCTGGATGCGATCATCCAGGACACGAAAGCCCAGAACCTGTGCGTTTGCTCCGTGACCGTTGCCCGCGGCCGGTCTAAGGTGACGCTGCAGGGCAAACCGCAGCCTGCAGCGCAGTAACGCCGGCCGCGGTGAAGACGGCGAGTGCGCAACCGAGGACGCGTCCTCGCGTCCTCCCCGCCGGCTTGCCGACGGGAGGAGGGCCCGCCGGGAAAAGGGCCCGGGCGGGGATGTAACCTCGTCGCCACTGCGAACACTACCCCGGTGATCGACAACGCCAGCGCTACCGAGTTTGGCGGCAGTCGGCGCAAACGCGAAGGGAGACAAGCACGATGTTGAGAAGGATAACGACTTGGAGCGCCATGGGGCTTTTGGTGGGCGCGATCTTGCTGCCGGTGGCCTATGGGCAGCGACCGGGCGGCGGTGGAGGACCAGGCGGCCAAGGTGGCGGGCGCGGCGGCTTCGACCCAGAGATGATGAAGCAGATGCAGGCAATGCGGGCCGTCGAGAGCTACTGGAACCTCCTGTCGTTCTCGGTGAAGGTCGACGCGAAGAAGCTGGAAGAGCTGCGCCCGAGCTTCCAGAAGTGGTGGGACGCCCGCGAGAAGGCTCGCGCCAAGCTGCAGAAGGACGGGGACTTCCAGGGCTACGGGAAGGACCTCAAGCCGGCAGTTACTGCGCTCGACGCCGCGGTAAAGAAGTCACTGGGCGACGCCCTGTACAAGAAGTTGCAGGCTGCTGCAGAAGCCCAAGCCCCCCGCGGCTGGGGCGGCAGGGGCGGCCAAGTCGGCCGCGGTGGTCCTGGGGGCGGTGGAGGCCGTCCCGGTGGCGGCGGCGGCGGTGGTCGACCGCAGTAGTTGCTCGTGCCGGACCAGACTGAACGGCGCCCCTCGTCAAGCGACGAGGGGCGCTTTTCTTTCGGTGGCGCTGCCAAGGCGAAGGCGCCACACTGTGAGCATGGGCAATGACAACGCCGTGCTTGTGCTCAAGCACCTCTCCTGCGAGCCACCCGGGCTGATCGGCGAGGCGCTGGCCGCGCGCGGTCTTCGGTTTCGGATGATCGAGTCGCCCCTGGGAGAGCCCGTGCCAATCGCTCCGGCCGGCCACGCGGCGCTTGTGGTTACGGGTGGGCCGATGGGCGTCTGCGACGGCGACCGGTGTCCGTTCCTGAGGGCGGAGGCAGCCCTGATCGAGCGGTTCCTCCAAGCCAGGTTGCCCGTCCTCGGGGTGTGCCTGGGAAGCCAGCTACGGGCACACGTGCTGGGCAGCGAGGTGACGCCGGGCCCCAAGAAGGAGCTTGGCTGGTTGCCGATCCACTCCACGCCTGAGGGGAACGCCGACCCGCTGTTCCGGCACGTGGGGGAATCGCTGACGGTCACCCACTGGCACGGCGACCGGTTCGACCTCCCCAGCGGCGCCGTCCACTTGGCGTCGTCGGAACTCACGCCCATACAGGCATTCCGGTACGGCCGGTCCGCCTACGGAGTCCTGTGCCACCTTGAACTGACCGAGGAGATACTCGCGGAGTGGCGAGCTGCCTTTGCCGAGGAGGCGGGTGCTGAAGGCTACGACATCCACCGCCTGACCGGAGAGGTGGCGGTGCACTTGGCCGCGGCGCAGCGCGTCGCGCAGGCGATGCTCGGGGCGTGGGCGGACCTGGCTGTTGCGGTGTAGTTGCCGAGGGGATGGGTGCTTGCCTGTTCGGCGGTCATGTCGCGTCGGGGTGGCGGAATGGGAATGCTCGCCCTACGGTCATCCGTTGGCGCGCGGTCCGGCACCGCTTACGTCGAGCTGCTTGGTGCCGAGCTTCACCGCGGGTGAGCCGGGGGCAAAGCGCACCTTGCCGTCCTCGAACTCCGTCAGCACCGGGTCGGCGAAGGCATTGCTCTCTCCCGCCTTCAACGCCTCGTCGCCGGTCTTGCTGTAGTTGTCCAGGATCTCGGCCGTGTAGTCGCCCTTCGCACTGAATAGCACGTTGCTGCGAAAGGCGGCGATGCCTGCCGGGTTGGTAAAGGCGATCTTGCCTTTGGCAGCGATCACGTTGTTCTCCAGCGTGTAGTCCGACGACTTCGGGAAGGTGAGGGTGAGGTCGCCATCGGCGACAAACACGTTGTTGCGAACGGTGTTGTTCTTCGCCATATGATTGTGGGACGGGCGAGAGACGCGGAGCGACAGGTTGCCCTCGACCAGGCAGTCTTCTGCTTGCTCATCGAGATAGTAGGCGGAGGCACCGTAGCCGCCGGTGTCGACGATGTCGCGGACGAAGTTGCCCCGCACGGTGATCCGCTTGCAGAACGTGAGGTAGATCGCGGCACCGTCGTGCAGCTCCTGCATCGCGTGATACATCAGGTTGCCTTCGATGAGGTGGTTGTCGCCGCCGCAGGCGATGGCGGTGTAGGGGCAGTCGTGAACTGCGTTGTGCAGGAACTGGCAGCCCTTGCCTTCCTTGCCGCCGCCCCAGAGGGCGATGGCGCTGGGATAGGTCACGCCGACGTTGTGTATGTCGCAGTCGGATACGACCAAGTCGCCGCCGCCGCACTTGATCCCGCACGCACCGGTGTTGTGCGCGTGGCATCGCTCGATCCTCAGCCCGGTGCTGTTCCACTCCTTGATCCCCTGCCCGCCGACGTTGACGATCTCACAGCCGTCTACCAGGCAGTCCTGCGAATGGGCGATGGTCAACGCGCCCGCGAAGCCGCCAGCCCCGAAGCCGCCTGCCTTGAGCGGCGTGTTGGTGACCGACAACGTCAGCCCACGGAGGGTGACATTGCGGACAGGCTTCTCCTTCGTGCCCTGGAGCTGAATGAGCCACTCCATCGTCGGCGCTATCCCCTCGGCTTTGGTCAGGTCCTCGCCGGGCAGCGGCCAGTAGACCACCTTCCCCGCCGTCCGGTCGAGGTACCACTGCCCCGGCTCTGTCATCCCTTCACGCACGTTCCAGACGACGTACTTGTTGACGTGAAACGCTCCCGGCGGGTGACCGGCCGGGTTGGCAAAGGTGAGCGTCTGCGTCGTTTCGTCGCGCTTCCTCACCCCGACCACCGACTCATCCCACATGTGGTAGACGGTCAGTTCGGCATTGCGAAGGTCGAGGTCTGCCGGCAAGTCCTCCGGCTTGTATTGCATCGTGGTCAGTTCTTCCGGGGTGGGCTTGCGCTTCCACCCGCCGCCGGTGGTGCTCATCCAGGGAACGTCCCACTTGTTCAGGCTGAGGAAGAAGCCCTCCTTGGGCAACCGCGCCCGCTTGCAGAGGCGACCGTTGACGACGAGCATCCGGAAGTCCCACTTGCCCGCACCCACCTCCGCCAGCGCCGCCGACCAGAGCCGGTCGCCGTCGCGCTGCCAGCCGGTGAGCCGGCGCCCGCCGAGAAGAGTCACCTTCGTACCGGCCGCCGCCTCGATGGTGAGACCGGCGTCCTCCGCGCCGAGGTCCAGCGGCTTCTCCAGGAAGTAGTTGCCGGCTTGCAGCAAGAGACCGCGCGGCTTCCCGGCGCCGAGTCTCCTCGCCGCTTCGACCGCCGCTTGAAGCGTGGCGAGCGGGCCGTCCGTGCGTTGGGCGTTGGATCGCGGCAGAGCGCCCGACCAGGTGTCGTTGCCGTCGGGGGCGACGTGGATCTGGGTGGAAGGTTGTTGGTCCGGCATGGCTCCTCCCTCGGCGTTTGCGTACTGAGAGGGGACGAATGCGAGCACCATCAATGTCGCGAGCATGGTTGGTCGGCTCCCTATTGCGTACAGCCCGCAGACGGCTCAGGCAGCGGGCATCGGGCCGGCGGCCACGAGCCGCTTGCGACGAGCATCCACGGCGGCGGGGAAGCCCTCCAGCGTCCGTGCTCCCAGCAGTTGCAGGTCGCCCGGCTGCCCGAACACGACTTCGTCAACGGTCTCGAACTCCCCGACGCGCAGGATTGCGTAGCCTGTCGAGCGCGTCACCGTCTGCCCGTTGGCCATGACGAAGCGGAGGTCCCGCTTGCGAACAGTCACCCCAGCGCCCCGCAACTCGTGCTCGTCGATCCAGGTGTACCCCGATCCTGTGTCGACCGGGAGCTTCCTGATCTGCATCGGCTTCTTCGAGGGGCGGATGCTCTGGACGGTGCCGTCCACGTTGAACGTTCCCATGGTTCACTTCACGGCGTTCATCTTACTTGCCGCAGGCTGGTCGCGCAATGAGCGGCGCTTGGCTTGGGGAGAACCGGGCCCTCACTTCGGGTTGTCAGCAATCACGTACAGCGGATCGTGCCCCAACGTCAGCTCACACCTTCCGCCTGCTGTCGGGCGAATCAGGCGTTCGCCGCCCATGAGGTCAACCACGCGGGCTTGCGGCGCCGGGAGGGGGAGTGAGGTCTTGCTGGGCGTGTCACCGATCTCCCAGAGCGCACAGATCCGTTGCCCGCGTTTCTCGAAGGTGAAGCCGCGCTGCGTGGGTGCGAGTCCCTCGACGGGGCCGAGGTACTTTGCGCGCTCCAACAGCCGAGTCAGGTTGGCGTAGGCGACATAGGCCGGACGAGGTGTCTGGTCGTGTCGCAGGATTGCGTGACCGGGATCGGTGCTGTCGGGGAGGTAGTCCCACAGCATGTGCCAGGTGAGCAGCTTGACGCCCGCGGCCCAGGCGTACAGGTACGAGCGCACGAGGTACTGAGCCTGCTCGTGCTCCGTCACCCGGGGTGTCGAGTAACCCAGTTCGGTGATGTAGACGTCTCGGTCGCCCAGTCCGTGGCGCGCCATTAGCTCGCGCAGCTTGCGCAGGTTGGCAGGGAACTCGTCGTCAGGTCGGCCGCTATAGGCATGGACGACGACATCGTCGATCCACTGCCCGCCCCCCAGCGCGAAGAACTGCTCCAGGAACTCCCAGAGAAACGTGTACGGGCACGGTCCCAGCACCACGGCGTCGGGTTGCACCTTCTTGATAGCCTTGTAGGTCACCTCATGCAGCTTGACGACACTCTCCAACGTGCCCATCCAGTAGGCGTACGGCACTGGCTCGTTCCAGACCTCGTAGTGGGTGAAGCCGCCGGCCTTGGCGCCGCTGATGACCCACTCCAGGAACTTGGCGTAGTCGTCCCAGTCGGTAGGGCTCCACTTCTGCCAGTCGGCGCGCTCGGGGCGGCTGCTGAGCCACTTGGGCATGGCGCTGAAATAGAAGGTGTAGCTGAGCTTGGGGTCCGCTTTGGGTGCGTAGACACCCGGCGGGTCGTCGCGGAACTTGTACTGCCCGTCCACCAGTTGCACGTCGCTGCCGCGGCAGTAGCTGCGCGTCCATTTGGCGCCGACGTCCCACTGTCCGCCGCCGACCCAGATCCCGAAGATCGAGTCGGGGTTGGGCTGATCGTCTAATGGGTCGCGCGGCGAAATGCACGCGACCGCACGCTCCGCGCGATAGACGGGCTCCCCGTCGACGCTGAGTGTACCGACCACGTCAAGGTAGCCCGGCCCGCGGTTAGGCAGGACGAGTTGGGCCTCTTGGGTCGTGCCACCGGCAACCCCGCTGAACGGCGGCCGCGCCTCCAGCTTCCGCGCGCCCCAGTAGTCTGTGGCAACCACTGCCACTTCGGCGCGGCTCTCGTCGGCCAGCTTGCTGACCTCGACCACGAACGGGAAGTCCTCACCGGGTCCATGGCGGTAGCCCTTCGCTGCCGACCGGAGCGACAACACCGGCCCGTCGTAGGGCGGCTCGGCGGTGTACAGCCCCAGACCATCGAGGGCGAAGACCACCGGTTCCTTCTCGGCTGCCCGGACCTCGAGCTGTAGTGCCTTGATCTGGGTCAAGTCAAGCTTGTTGTCGTCGTCCTTCGACCCCTCCCAGTTCCACGACCAGTCGCGATTCGGCAATCGCACAAGCTGCCATTCGCCGGCCTGTCGCGGTGCGCCGCCGACATTCGTCTGCCAGTACTTCGCGCCGCTTCCTTCGTAGACGCTTACCGTGAAGGTCGGTGAAGACTCGTCATGCGCTTGGTACCACAGCGCCAGCCCGTCATACCGCGACCAGTCCGCCGGCGGGTCGAGTCGCCAGTCCAGCAGGACCGAGTTGCGCTCCTTGTTCCCCGTCGGCGGGAGCTCGAAGAGCAGGCTGGCATTGCCGTCCCGCGCGATGCCGGGCCGGACGGTCAGCTTCGGCGCCAACTGCCCTCTGGTCGACACCCGGTAGGCGGGCGTAGCTGCCTCGAAGGACTCGAGAATCGCCTCCGGCGGCCGGTCTGGGCGAATGGGGCCAGTGGCGGCGTGCGCGGCTGCGGCGAGTACCAGGAGTGGGACGGGCAGTATCATGATTCCTCTCCGTCGAGGGCACTGGTAGGCTGCCCCGAACCGATCAGACCGGTCCGACGGGTCAGACGGATCCGACAGATCAGACGGGCTGCCCACGGGCCACCAGAGCCGGCCGGTCACTCCGCCGCCTCCCCAATCACCCGGATCCACCCAATCCGCAGCGCCACCCCCTCGAAGTCCTTCGCATTGTACTGGTTCGCCTTCTTCGCCTCGGCAATCGGCACGCTTCGGTCCGGCGGGTCGGGCAGCAGTTCCACGGTGACGAGGTGTTCCTTGTCGTCCAGCCCGCTGGCGATCGGCAGTGCGGACAGGCGCTGGTAGTAGCACCACGGGTCGACTTGCTGTCGGATGCCCTTGTCTTGACCGTCCACAGTGAGCTTCACTCGACCAGTGTCCGGCCCCATCGCGTCAAAGAGGCTCGCAGCCGTTCCCTTGAACCGGAAGGTGAGCTTGGCGCCTGGCGTGTTCGTGAACCAGAGGGCGTCGAAGTGCTTCGCGAACTCACCCGGGTCGCGCCGCTCCCACTTGCCAGTGAGCATCGCCGGGGTGAGCGGGAGTTGCCGGGCGCGCTCCAGGTTGTTGGCGCGGAACGGCTTCGCCAACGCCCGGCTTCGTTCGGGCGCGGGCGTTCCGGTGGCGCCCGCCGCGAGTTCCGCGACGCCGTCGGCGATGGCGCCAGCGTAGAGCTCCTTCGCTGCGGCTGAGGTGTAGACGCCATCGGTCGAGAAGACGGGTGGAGCCCCGGGCTGCTTCGCCTCGTCCGGCGTCGCTTGGAGGAGCAGCTTGCCGTCGCGCGCCAGGGCCGCGACCCGGCAGCCCAAGTTGATCGACGGGATGCCGTAGTGGTCGGCGAGCCGCTCGTAGGCCGAGACGGCTTCCGGGCACAGCCCCTTAGCGTAGTCGGTCTCCATCCCGGCCTTGAAGGCGTAGACGAACACCAAGTCGGTGGTCGCGTCGGCGCGCCACGCCTGGCGGACGATGCCTTCGACCGTCGGCCAGATGCTCTCGGCGCCTGTCTCGGTGTCGTCTGACGCGAAGTCGACGAAGGTCAGGTCGGGCTTGTGTTGCAGCACCTCGTTCCGGAACCGGTAGAGGCTGAACCCGCTGCCGCGCGCGCCGCCGTGGATGTCTGCCAGGACGCTGCGCGACTCAGCCTCGGGATGGCGTTTCCGCAGGTCGTCCATGAACGCCGCGAACCAGCCGCCTTGCGCGTGGTTTCCGCCGGCGAAGCAGGCAACCGTCAGCGGCTTCTTAGCCGCGAGCTTGCCAGCAAAGTGGGGGATGCCTCCGCGCGGCACGAACTCCTGCGCCTTCACCGGTTCGTAGCCCGGGAGCTGGAAGTAGCGTTCGGTGGTGAAGTCGCCCAGTGCGCTGGCGCCCGGCGCCTCGACGACTGGCCATGAGGCGCGCAGTTCGTCCTGGTATGGGCCGATCTTCTCGAACGGGATCTGCTTGAAGCCCAACTTCAGCGCGGGCGACTCGGGTTTGAGGCGGTAGTCGTGGTTTGCCGGGTCTACGAACAGCGGGTCGGCCAATAGCGAGTGCGCGTCCTGCCCAGTCTGGCGCCACTCGTTCCAGCTCAGCAACTTGGCGGGATCAGGGCTCGCCGTCAGCGAGAACTTCAGCGGCAGGTCCGGCGGGCCGTAGACGCAGTTGTTGTCGAACTGGAAGAGCGGGAAGTCATCCTTCCGCCCACTGTACGTCCACACCAACTGCCCGCCCCAGCTTGGGTTGCGGTCCCGGATCATCTTCCCGCCGTCGGGGGTGTAGTAGAGGATGTTGCGGACGAACTTCGAGCCGGCCAGCGTGCTGTAGGCGGGCGGGTGGTCCAGGTACTTGGCAAGCTCCGGGTAGTGCTGCAGATAGAGCGGGAACGTGCCGTCGGCCTGTGCGCGCTTGAGGTACGAGTAGGACTGCTCCGCCAGATCGGGGTAGTTCCCACTGCTGGCCCGAAAGCCGGGAGCATCGATGACGATGTTGTTCTCCCAGGTGTTGTCGCGTCCCTCGTGGTTGAACAGCCCGCACACCGGCACGCTGTACAGCACGTTGCCGAAGACCGTGACCCCGACCTCCGGCGCGTCCAGGTAGATGCCCCAGGTGAAGTGCGGATACTCGAACTTGACTCGGCCGTTCTGCACCGGCGTCCACGAGTTGGCCTTCCCGAAGCCGCCGACGTGGTGGAAGACGTTGTGGCGGATCACATTCCCGCGCACCAGGTAGTTGCGTGACGACATGTACAGCCCGCCGGTGTCTTCGGAGCCAAGGTTCGTGTGGTGGACGACGTTGTACTCGACCACATTGTCGTTCCCGCCCATCAGGATGCCCTGGTGGTAGCAGTCGTGGATCAGGTTGTGGCTGGCGACGTTGCCCACGCCCGTGACGTTGACGCCGGTGTTGTAGGTCCGCCGGAACTCGGCGATGTGGTGGATGTAGTTGTTGGTCACGAAGTTGTCGCCGCGCGCCAGCGTCTTCGGGTCGCCACCGTTCAGCGATACCCCGCCCGCTCCCGTGGCGTAGAGGTCGTTCCCCACCGCTCCGGACTTGTGTCCGGCCCGGATGCTCACCCCCCAGCCGCCGCAGTTGCGGATCACGCTCTGGGCGACTACGCAGCTCTCGCAGTCGTCGATCTGCACCGCGTCGCCGTCGCACGCCTCAACGGTGAACCCACGCACCGTCACGTGGCTGGCGCCGTTCATCGCGACGAGCGTGCCGACCACCGGCGCCCATGCCTCAACCTCCGCGCTGGACAGGTTGGCAACCTGTCCTACCAGAGTTGGCGGCCAGAAGTAGAGCGTCCACGAGTCGGGGTCGAGGTACCACTCCCCCGGCGCGTCCAACTCCTCCAGCAGGTTGCGCACGAAGTACCGATCGCCCACCCGCAGGTTGTACGAGACGTTCCGGGCGAGGCTGATCCGCCTCTCGTCGCGGTTCGCCTCCTTGACGGGCACGATGTTCCACGCCCAGCCATACGCGGGATGGATGCAGACCTCCGCCCGCTGGATCCTGGTCCAGTCCTTCACCACATCGTCGGTGCACGTGAAGTGGTCCTTCACTGCCTCGCCGTCCACGGCAGCGACGTGCGCCCACGTGCCGAAATGCGGGTCCTTCGGGTCGACGTTCGGATAGCGCGCCATGACCATCCGCTCGCCGCGGAAGAAGAGCTGCTTGAACACGGTGCCTTCCAACGCCGTGCCCTTGAGGCTGCACTGCAGGACGTCGCCCTTCCACGGCTTGAAGCCGGTGACCTTCCGGGCGCCGCCGAGCACGGGTTTCTCGCCCGGGTAGGCGCGATACACAACCGGTGCCGCCGCCACGCCCGAGTCCTCCGGCCCCAGCGTGAGGATCTCGTGCAACTCGTAACTGCCGCCGCGGACGAACACCGTTACGCCATCCGCCAGTTGCCCGGCGGCCTTCAGCTTGCGCACCTCCGTCTGCGCCCTGGCAAGCGTGACGAAGGGGCCGTCCGCCGCCTTGGCTTCCGGCAGTCGCCCCGACCACGCGTCGTTGCCGTTGGGGGCGACGTAGAGGCTGACTTCGTCTGCGTGTGCCACGCCGAAAGACAGCGCGCAGAGGGCTGCCACGGCCGGCCACGATGACGCTCGCCGGATGCCGAGCTGGGCGTTCTGCAGGGTCTTCACTTCGGTTTCTGGCAAGTCGATCAACTTCCTGAGGTACCCGCAAGGGCACCGAACGTAGGGCAGTTCCCCATGGTCTCTCTTGGGCGCTGCCAACAAGGAGACCTTAGCGCAGTCAGTCCGCACCGTCAACGGCGGCACTCTTCCCAGTCGCGGGCCCCCCTCGGTTCGGTAGCACTCGAGGGTGTCACGGCAAGCCCGGCCCTACGGCAACAACGTCACCTCAGTCAGCCAGCAGACGCCCTGGTACTCGGGGTGTCCGCCGCCCGAAGGTTGCCAAAGCAGGACTCGGTCTGTGGTGCGGGGGGCGAAGGTGTGGGTGGTGGTTGGGGCTGCTTGGTTCCCCTGGACTCGGGCGGCCCGCTGCCAGCGGTCGCCGTTCCAGGTGAAAATCTCGAAGCGGTCGCTGGTCCAGTAGGTATCTTTCCAGTTGGCCCAGTCGAGCTTGAGACCGGAGACCGTTCGCGGTTTGGGGAGCACGAAGCACACCCAGTGGTCCGCCGGCGTGTCTGCCGAGGCCCACGAGCAGCCGCCGGTCGTCGCGCCGGGCGTTTGCAGTGCGCCGTCGACCAGGCAGTCCACGTTCTCGTAGCCGGCGAAGCTGGAATCGACGAAGATCCTGGTGCCGTTGGGTGCCGTCCGCGTCGGCACATCGAGCGCGATGGTGGGCGGCTGGGTCACGGTGTAGAGCAACTCGACAGACGCCCTCTCGCTGTCGGGCGCGAAGTCGTCGCACTGCAACACGAGCCGGACAGGAGTCCTTCGGCTTGGCGCCTCAGGCTACACTCGGGTTGGGGCGGCCATTGTACGCGGCAAGCGACAGAAGTCAAACGGGCGGGACTTGTTGGGATCTGCGCGCCGACTGAGCTATGCTTGTCCGGTAAGTTCGGCTATCCGGAGGGATTGCGCCGATGTCGGTTTCCCGATTCGCTGCTCTTGCCATCTTCGCGCTGACCGCAGGCCCCGCGCCTTCCCGGGCGGAGGTGGTGACGGTCAAGGCAACCGACCGCGCTGTCTCGCTCGCCAACGGCAAGCGCCGCCTCGACCTCGATCCGAACACAGGAGAAGTCCTGTCCCTTACGCCCGGCCCTGCGTCGCTGAAGGGCACTTGGTTCGAAGTCGTCGAGGAGGACCGGACCGGGCTGGCAGCGTGGGAGACGTGGAAGCGAGGCAACGAGACCGTCTTCCGTTCGGGGCCGGCGACGGTAACCTGCGGGGTGCAGAACGAGATCGCTGGCGCCACGATGGTCTGGGAGCGACCCAACGGGTTGCGGGTGACAGGCGACGTGCAGCTTGGGCCGGCTGACGCCGGTCCGCGGTTCCGGTTGACGGTGCACAACCGGACGGGGGCAGCGCTGGTCGATACGCTGAGGCTGGGGGTGCTGACGGGCGTGACGCTGGCCAACGGCGACGACGATTGGTTCACGTGGCCGCACACGCTGGGCGCCCGTTTCCGAGTGGGCGGGTTCGCCCCCGGCGAGATGCTGGAGATGCCCTATCCCGCGTTCCTGTACATGCAGTGGCTGGATCTCTATGACCAGTCGCAAGGGATCTACGTGGGCTGCCTGGACGCCTACGGCTACAGCAAGCAGCTCTTCATCGGGCGCGACGCCGAGGGGGCGAGCCGAATGGGCGTCTCCTTTGTGGGGTGCTGGATCGCCGAGGCCGGCGACAGTTGGACAACGCCTTGGGTCCAGGTCGCAGCGCACCCGGGAGACTGGCGCCGGGGCGCCGACCTGTATCGGCGGTTTGCAGAAGCGGCCTTCGGGCCGCTGGACCCGCCGGAGCGCGTCCGTGAGATGCCGACCGCACAGTGCTGGCTGGCGCATCATGCGAGGGATGCCGACGTGGGGAGGCTCTTCGAGGTCCAGCAGCAAGCTCCCATCCATGCCTCCTACCTCATGAAGTCTCTGAACACGTCCACACCCGAGGGCTGGGACGGCTTCCGCGGGTCGGGGCTCGACCTGCAGGAGGCGTTCGGCCGGATCCGGGCGTTGGGCGGCTCGCCGGCGCTGTTCACCTTCGACCGGGCGCCCCTCATGGGGCGACCCAACTACGCCGACCACGTGGCGCAGTGGACGCTCCAGAACCGCGACGGAAGCTTCGCCGAGGGTTTCCGCGATATGATGCCGTCGCCGTTCGATCCCTCGTTCGTGAAGGCGCGAGTCGGCGAGGCGGTCCGCTGGGTCCGTGACTTCGGCGTGAACGAGATCCATCTCGACACTGCCGCGACCACCGGGGACGCACTCGGCCCGCCATCGTATCACTCAGGCACTCGGCAGCGGCCCAACGAAGTGCCGCACTACTTCAAGGCGCTGTACCGCGCCATCCGCGACGCGTGCCGCACACACAACCCGCAGTTCCTCCTGCGCGCTGAGCACTGCGCCGACTTCTTCTACCCGGAGTTCCTCACCTCGACGGCGCATTTCTTCGAGACCGGCAACCTGGTGTCGAAGCACAACCCGCCGAGCGATGCCCAACTGCTGCCGATCCTGTTCCGCTACACACTGCCGCGACATGCCACCTTGCAGATGCCGAGCATGAGCGACAACGACTTCTGGACCTACGGCCACGGGATGGGGCACGGGTTCCACGGCGGCGGCCCCTCCTGGTGCTTCAACCCGGGCGTGCGCGAGGCGGAAAGCCCGCCGGGCGAGCTGCTCCATCGGTACCGATTCTACGATGCCGAGTGGCGGCGCTACTACGACTTCCGCGTGGGGTTCGAGGAAGCGGTGGTGGACGCCGACTGGTCGGATGTGGTGGCGGAAGCCGAAGTCGGCGGCGAATGGCAGCGGTGCGAGTTCCCGGGGCCGGTCATCGCCGTCACCCATGCCGGTGCCGGGCGGGAAATCACGCTTGGGCAGTGGTTTCACCAGAGCCACACCACGTACTTCGGCGAGCGGTTCGTCGGACAACGGCTGGACCCGCGCCCGATCCGGCTGCGCGTGCCGACCCGGCTGGCCCATCCGCAGGTCCGGCTGTTCGGCGAGCATGGGCAGGTCGCCGTGGAACCGAAGGTCACAGCGGGAGGCGTGGAACTGCAGATCGCCGACCCGACCTGCTTCGCGCTGGAGGTGTTCTCAGGTCCGGCGCTGACGCTGACGGCTGCAGAGCTGGCACACCCGGGCGAGGTAACGGCAATCACCGTCGAGGTTGTGCAGCAGACCCCTCGACCCGGGCAGGTGGCCCTGCTGCTTCCCCCCGGGTGGCCGGCAGTCGCTCCGATCCGAGTCCCGGCTGCGCGCACGTTCCGCAAGGTGGTCAAGGTAAACGTTCCGGCAGGTCTGTTTGGCCGCAACTACCCACTCAAGGCGGTGCTGCAGACGCCCGGGCTCAAGCGCACTACCGCGACGCACTTGCGTGTGGTGGAGCCGCTGACGGTGCTCTACGGATTCGACGTGCTGACCGAAGCGTCTGCAGCCGGCATTCACTGCGTGGACCCGGGTAGGCGGGCTCGGCTGACGGTCACCTGTGTGAACAACACGCCGCGGCCGGCTGCACTCGAGGTGCGGGTGGACGGGGAGCAGGTGAGGGGCATGAAGTCGCAGCGGGTCCCGGGCGTCTCCCCGCAAGCGCTGGGCGATCCCGGCGGCCCGCTCCGGCGCTGGACGGACGGCACGGGCGAGCCGCCGGCGAATGCGTGCCTCACCCGCTTCGACTTCGACTGCAAGGGCGTGCCCGCCAAGCCGGTGCGGATCACGGTTCGCCTGGACCGGAAGACCGCGTTCGAGACCGCCGCCTCCCCACGTACTCGCCTCATGGACCTGAACGGCGAGTGGAAGGTGGGCTTCATGCGGCGTAGTCAGGCGGCTGTGGGCGGGGCCGAACGCAACGACAACCTCGACACCGAGGCAGTGACGCCCTCGGTCTGGGACGGCAGTTGGGAGGTCCGCACGACGCCCCTCCGCTTCGACGAGCAGGCACGCAACGAGCACTCGTGGGCCGTCTACCGGCGACTGGTTCACATACCTGCCGAGTGGCAGGGCGCCGACACTTGGCTTCGGCTTGGCCACATGGGCGCGCCGTGGGGGCAGGGAGGCACGCTGAACCTGGTGTATGTCAATGGCTGGCCAGCAGGTCGCATCGGGACCGGTGGCGAGTGCTCGCTATCGTCATTCCTGGTATTCGGCGGCTGGAACTTGCTAGCAGTCGCCAGCATGAGCCCGAACAGTTTGGAGGACCCCTACCTGTTCGTCCGCAGGGCGGCCGCGCCCGAACGTCTCCAGCCGACCTCGCCGGGCGACCCTCCCCAAGGCGCCTTCCTGTCGCTGGGTCAACGGTCGACCGGCCAAGGGCTGGAGCTCGTGTTCATGAAGGGCGAGCCGGAGGGCGACCATCGCCGAACCGACGTCAGCAAAGGCGGCGAGCATCAGTTCCTCTACTTCGCCGTGGCCGACGCGTTCCTGCGGGAGCCAAAGGGGCCCGTGCAGATCGAGGTGGAGTACCTCGACGACGGAACAAGCCCTTTCGGGCTTGACTACGACTCGACCGATGAGTCCGCCCCGATCAGAGGCGCCTTCAAGCGCGCCCCCAAAGCAGGCCGCACGAACACCGGCGAATGGAAGACGCACGTGTTCGTGCTGCGGGACGCGCGGCTTTCGAACCGTGAGCACCAGGGCGCCGACTTCCGGCTCGTCGCGTGTGGGGATGATCTGCGTGTGCGGCGAGTGGAGGTCAGGGAAGTCAGCACGCCGATGGCCCGAGGGCAGTCGTGACTGAGCGGTTTGACGCCGAGTGCCCGCTGCGCGTAGAATAGGCAAGCGTGCGTGCGGCGGACAGGGAGTTCTGAGTCCCTTCCAGGCAGGAGATGGTGATAGCATGAGGACATCGGAGCTAACTGCGGAGGTCGACGAACGACGCCAGTTAACCGTGTCGTTGCCGCACACCGTCCTTCCAGGCCCGGTGCGGCTGCTCATCCTGGGCCCGGAACCGGGAGCCCACGGGGCGGACGCGGCGTGGATGAACGCAATCGCACGGGAATGGGCCGCGGAGTTGGGGGACGACCGGGAGGACCTCTACACACTACAGGACGGCGAACCCCTTGATGCGTCGCGGTGAGATCTACCTGGCCACTTCCCCGTATGGCGATGCTCCGGTCATGAAGGTCCGCCCGGTGCTCCTGCTGACGGGGCCGGTGGGGTTGGGTACCGAGACTGTGGTGGCGTACATTTCGTCTGTCGTGCCGGCTCCATTGCTGGGAAGCGACATACTCCTGGACCCGGGTCAGCCAGAGCACCTGCCCACTCACCTCAAGACCGTGTCGGTCCTGCGACTGCACAAGGTTGCCACGATCCACACGACGAGCATCAGGCGGTACGTCGGCAGGATCACCACAGCCACCAAACGGCGCGTAGCCGACAAGCTGCGCGCTCTGTTTGGTCTCTGACAGCCGCCGCCGGGCTCACGCGTACGACTCGGTCCGGTCGTGACGCCATGACGCCCACGGCAACCGGGGGCTCCCCGGACGTGGGCCGGCACGGTGTGTCTGCATGAGAAGGGGCCCCGCGCTGTGCACAGTCGGTGCCCCGCCAGTCGGCAGCGTGGCTCGCCCCTACATCCCCGGGTACAGCGTGTTGTTGTACAGCGTCGGCAGTGCCCGCAGTCGAGCGTTCGCGTGGATGGACGCGCCGCGCCCGCCGAAGAAGAGCACCTCTTGGCGGCCGTCACCCCAGACGTCGGCGCGGGAGCAGTAGTACTGCGACGTGCGGTCGGCTTCGTTCGCGTACGCCGGGAAGACCTCGTCGACGATATTGCCCTCGCCGTCGTAGATGGCCGCGGGTTGCAGTGGGGCGGGTGGCACCGACTCCCCGGTTCCGCCCCGGTTGTAGACGAGCACCTGGTGCGGCTCGCCGTGACCGGACCAGTCGATGGGCACCGCCGCCGCGAAACAGCTTCCCTCGGGCTGGACACGCTTCCACAACTCGCGCCCGTCCAAGTCATAGAGGTAGAGCGTCGCCGGCGCCCGACCGCCTTCGGCTCGCCCCTGCCCGCGGTCGATCACCATGAACTGGACTTCTGAGTCGCTGCGGAACCGGCCGGCCACCACGTGCTGCGCTTCAGCCAACGGGTGCTGCCAGAGTTCGGTGCCGTCCACCGCCAGGCAGTGGATTCCGTGGTTGCCGAACAGCAGCCGCCACGACCCATCGCGCAACTGCACTGCAAAGGCGGCGTCTTGGTGGGCGCCCGCCGGGTCCTTCTCGAAGAGCACTTTGCCGTCGTGGTCGATCAATGCGAAACCGACGAACACCTCGTCGCGCCCGTCGCCGTCGAAATCGCCGTAGGCCGGGAAATGGCCTGTTGAGCCGGTCCACTTCCACAGCACCTCACCAGCGTGCAACACGCCCCACATGTTCCAGTAACGGTCTTTCACGAGCAGGTCTTCGCGCCGCCCGCGCCCGGTCAGGTCGACGAAGAGGAAGCAGTCGTCGGCCGGCGCCGGTAGGGCGAAGGTGCTCTTCTCCTTCCCGGTCAGCCCGTCCAGCACCACCATCGTGGCCTCGCCCTCGTACCGGTTCGCCCGCTCCCGCGCCCAACTTCCTGCCGTCGGTTCGGCGTACGTCGCTTGGCGGACGTACAGCACCTCGTTTCGTCCGTCGCCGTCCCAGTCGTAGATCTGCACCGGCAGATCGCTGTAGAGGTGTGCGTTGTCCGCCGACGGAGCGCCGCTCTGCCACAGCACCTTGCCGAGGAGGTCGGTCGCCGTCAGACAGGTGATCTCCCGCGTGGCGTGGACGCACTGGACGAACAGGAGATCGGGGCCGCCATCGCCGTTGAGATCCCCCACCCGCAACGTCTCCGAGCCGAAGTCCTTCACGTCGATCTGACTGACCAGATGGGTGGCCATTGGTTTGCCCCCTGCCTCGGCGGCAGTGATGGATGCCGCAAAGCACGCCAACCCCAGCAGCGCTGTGCAGGCTACTGGGAGTCGGCCCGTTGTGGGTGATGGGTCTGTCGCTGAACACATGCGCGCACCTCTGTCCGGGCGATTGTGAGATCGTGTTCAGGGAGCTGTCGGCGCTCTCCGCTGCACGCCAGTCTGGATGCTCCGCGGACCGGCCCCGCGGACAGCGGCTATGTGTTCCCCGCGTCTTCGCCAGCGGAGAACAGCTCCGTCAGTGTGAGCACCTCGAAGAAAGAGCCATTCAGCGCGGCGGCAAGTCGGCCATCGGCGGAGAGCAGTGGCACACCCAGCCGCTCAGCCAACGCGACATATAGTCGCGAAGGTTAGGAATACACCGAAGTGGAAGTTCGCAGAACTTCACCCGGGGGCGTGTGGTGAGCACCCAACACACTGCTGTGCACGCAGAGGCGTCGAACTTGTGCAAGAGCTTCGGTGTATTCCTAACCTTCGCGAGTATAGCACGCGTCGTACGCAGTGACGCCCTGGTCACACGCGACCTCGAGCGCCCGCTCCATCAGGTATGCCGTTGGTGTCGTCTGGAGTTCCATGATCCGGAGGTCGGCCAAGTTCGACGCCGCCACATCGGCCGTGTGCTCCCCTCTGCGGACCTTCTTCCACAGGATGTTCGCGCACTCGATGAAAAAGAGGTCCGGCACGAAAAGGGCGGCGGGCGGATCGGCGGTCAACTGGTCGAAGACAGCCTGCACCTCCTCCGAGTAGTCCTCGACAACGAACAGCTTGATTCCGGCGCTCGCATCGACCACGCACTCGGTCGGCAGCCTGGTCATCGGGCGCGGTCCTCGCTGAGCATCGTGAGCGTGTCGGCCGCTCCAGGTCGAGGGGTGGCGCCCCGCCGCCGCCGGGCGATCCTGCGCAGCGCGCGCATGCGACGGTCTCGCAGTTCCTCGTGCTCGAGAGCCCGGTCGATCAGGACGATCACCTCGGCGCTCACCGAGCGCTGTCCGGCCGTCGCCAGTTCCTTGACTCTCGTGTGGAGCGCATCGGGGAAGTCCCGCACATACAGGGTTGCCAAGGGTACACCGTCCTTTCGGGGCCAAAGGGTACCGTCCGCGCTTGCAGTGTGCAAGCGGGGTGCGGTCCAGGACAAGGCGACGGTGCCCAGTACCGGGCTGACTGACCGCCATTGATTCACCCGTCAAGCCGGCGTCGATGTCTGCGCGGCAAACTCCCTTGCCGCCGCCTCGATCGCTTTGTCCAGCCCGTCTACCATCTCATCGGCTTGCTCGTTGGTCATCACCAGCGCTGGCGCCATGACGAGGAGGTCGCCGTTGTTGCGGAGGATCATGCCGTTGCGACGGCACCAGTCGTTGACGAGAGAGCCGACCTTGCCGGCAGGGGAGAGGGGGGCGCGGGTTTCGCGGTCGGCGACAAGCTCCACTGCCCAGAGCGTGCCCATGCCGCGGACATCGCCGACTAGGGGGTGTTTGTACAGGGACTCGAGTCGCTGTTTCAGGTAGTCGCCCAGTTCGGCGGAGCGCTGGACCAGGTTCTCGTTCTGGATGATCTCCAGGTTGGCGAGGGCGGCGGCGCAGGCGGTAGCGTGGCCGTTGTAGGTGTGGACATGGCGGAAGCCGGCGCCGGCCTCGCGGAAGGCGTCGGCAATCTGCTTGGTGGCGATGGCGGCGCCAAGAGGCAGGTAGCCGCCGGAGAAGCCCTTGGCGACAGCGAGAATGTCGGGCGTGACGTCCCAGTGTTCGCACGCGAACCACTTGCCGGTCCGGCCAAACCCAACCTGGATCTCGTCGAAGAGGAGCAGGATGCCATGCTTGTCGCACAGGTCGCGTACGCCCTGCAGGTAGCCGGCGGGCGGCGGCGGGAAGCCGGTGTTGGAGCCGGGAACTGGATCCATGATGATTGCCGCGATGGAGTTGGCACCTTCCCACTCAACCGTGGCTTCGAGGTTCCTGAGGCAGGTGAGGTTGCACGTCTCGGGCTTGAGGTTCAGTTCGCACCGGTAGCAGCGGGCGGGCATGACGGACACGCCGCCGGGGACCATTGGCTCGAACGGCTCGCGCAGACTGGGCAGCCCGGACACGGACAGCGCGCCTAGTGTCGCACCGTGGTACGAGTAGCGCCGGAAGAGGATCTTCGTGCGCTGCTTCTCGCCGCGGACCCAGTGGTAGTTGCGGGCGAGCTTGATCGCCGCCTCGCTGGCCTCCGAGCCGTCCTGCACGAAGAATGACACCGAGAGCTCGCCAGGCGTAACCTCGGCCAGCTTCTCCGCCAGCTTGACGGTCGGTTCCATAATGCAGTCGTAGCCGCTGGGGAAGAAGGCAAGCTTCTCCATCTGCTGCGTGACGGCGTCGATTACCTCGCGCCGGCCGTGACCGCACAGCGTCGTGAGCAGCGAGGCGAAGGTGTCGAGGTAGCGCTTGCCCTCGGAGTCGTACACGTACAGCCCCTCGCCGCGGACCAGCACCTGTGGGCGTTTGACCTCCTCTTTGTCGGAGAAGTAGTTCTGCCAGAGGTGGCGGGAGGCGGCTTCGATCAGGCTGTCGGTGTCGAGCGTATCAGGCATGGGTTGCTCCTCCTTCGCAAATGCGTCGTCAGTCGGAGCCGCGACCGTGAGGGAGCGCGTGAGCCATCGGGGTTGTGAACCACGTCGGCGTGTCACGCGCTCCCTCACGGTCGCGGCTCCGATTGGCTTGCGCCTCCACTTGCCGGGGTGCTCGAGCGCAATGCGAACATGGATGATTCCCTTCAGCGCGCTCTCTGGACGCCCGAACTTGTTCGGGGACCAGTTGCGCCAAGCCCCGAACAAGCTCGGGCGTCCTCTGTCATTGGGAGCGGCGCTCAAGCGAGGCGCGGGTACCGGCCATGCATCTTCACGATTGCTCGTAGGCTTGCTTGAGGTAGCTCCGGTACTCCTCGTGCCGTTCTCCGCTCCGGTGCCGGGTGCAGAGGCTGACGGCAACGAACACGACCGCGTTGCAGACCAGGCCGACGAAGCCGGGATCGACGGGCAACGGGTTGGTGCTGAAGAACGGACTGGTCTTCGGGTCCAGCAACAGGAAGAGGAGTACGCCGGTCAGCAGGCCGGACAGGGCGCCCCTGGCTGTCGCCCGGGGCCAGAAGAGCGCGCCGATCAGCGGCACTATCAGGTTGGAGGTGCCCGCATACGCCATGATCCCCAGCCGCACGATGAGCGGGAGATCGAAGAACGAGCCGACGAACCAAGTCAGCAGCGTGAAGAAGACCACGAAGCCGCGCCCGACCCACACCAGGTGCCGCTCGGAAGCGCCGCGGACCACGTAGCGCTTGTAGAGGTCTCCGGTGATCATTGCGCTGCCGGCCAGGAGTTGGGAGTCGGCAGTGGACATGCCGGCGGCGAAGGCAGCGACCACGAGGGGGATCGTCCACTCCGGGTGGAAGCGGTTCAGCATGAGCGGCAGAAGCTTGTCGGCTTCCGGGCCGACCAGCCCGGGAAAGTGCGGCGTCGCGCTGAAGGCATACAGCAGCGTGGCCAAGTACCCGATGGCTCCCGCCAGCGGCACGAGCGCGGCCGTCTGTCGGAGCACGGTGGCGTTGCGGGCAGAGTACACCCGCATCCAGACCCCCGGCATCGCCATGGCAGTCCCCTGGACGAACCAGAACGAGAACCACCAGAGCGGAGTGAACTCGCCCTTGGGTCCCGGCAAAGTGAGGTGCTGCGGTGAGTCAGCGACGAGCCGATCCCACATCGCCGTCCAGCCGCCGCCTACGCAGGTGAGCGCCCAGATCGCGATGAACCAGATGACGCTGAAGAACAAGCACCCTTGGAAGGCGTCGGTCCACGCCACGGCGCGCCCGCCGCCCAGCAGCGTGTAGGTGACCACCACCAGCATCATGAGCCCGGCCCCCTGCCACATTTCCAGTCCCGCGGCGGCCCCCAGCAGGCGACCGGCCCCGACGATTTGGAGCAGAAGGTAGGGGAACACAAACCCAATGCCCACCACCGCCGTCACCACGCGGATCGCCTCGCTGTTGTAGCGGTGCGCCAGCAGGTCGGCGGGGGTCACAAACCCCCAGCGCTTGCCGACCAGCCACAGGCGCGTCCCCACCCAGTAGAGAATCACTCCGCTCATGGTCATCCAGAGGACGTGGCAGTAGAAGCCCACGCCGTGGGTGTACCAGAAGCCTCCGGTGCCCAGGAAGAACCACATCGAGAACAACGTGGCCTCGTAGGTGAAGAACAGCACGAAGAGACCGAACGTTCGACTGGCCACGAAGTAGTCTTCCTGGGTCTCACCCAAGGAGCGCCGATTCGCCACGATCCCGATACCGAAGAGGATCAGCGAGTAGAGCCCGAGAAAGAAGAGCGTCTGCGCGAGGGTCACGTAGTTACCTCCGGGTCCGCAGAGCCGTCCGAGGCTACCGGATCGCGTTTCACGGAGAAGAGGAACGCGGCATGGAACACCGCGATGGCAATGCTCCAGAACAGACACCACGCGACGAGGAAGGGCGTGGCTCCCACTCGTGGCTCAATTCGGTTGACCAGCAACAGCACCGGCCAGTTCAGGGCTACGAAGAACGACCCGTAGGCGGCCGCAATCCACCAGCGTTTCACAGTCTCTCACCTCTCCCGTCAGGTCTGTGCGGGCGTTCTGTTCTCTCTCTGTCCGGCAGTTCCTTCCCGGCACGGCGGGCCGGCGCCACCCCGGGCCGGTCGCCAGGCTTTTGGCGGGCCGGGGCTTGTGATATACTCGCGAAGGTTAGGAATACACCGAAGTGGAAGTTCGCAGAACTTCACCCGTGGGCGTGTGGTGAGCACCCAACACACTGCTGTGCACGCAGAGGCGTCGAACTTGTGCAATAGCTTCGGTGTATTCCTAACCTTCGCGAGTATAGAATCACAAACCTCCCGCCGTTCGCCGCTGACCGCCCCTCGTTCGCGCAATCCCAGGGACGGCGTCAGCACCGTACAGACCCGCGGTGGGAAGCACCAAGCAAGGCAAGGAACCAGGATGCGAGGCAGCCTATTTGTAGTGTCCGGCCCTTCGGGCGTCGGCAAAGGCACCGTGTTGCGGCGCGTGCTGGAACGGCTCCCGCACGCGCGCAAGAGCGTCTCGGTGACCACTCGCGAGCCCGGTCCTCGCGAGGTGCCTGGCGACGAATATTTCTTCGTCGAGGAGGACGAGTTCCAGCGGCGCCTGGCAAGCGGGGAGTTCCTGGAGTGGGCGGGCGTGCACGGCCATCGCTACGGGACGCCGGCGGCGTGGGTGGATGACCAACTTGCCGCCGGGACGGACGTGGTGTTGGAGATCGATGTGCAGGGCGGGAGGCAGGTTCGCGAGAAACGACCGGATGGCTGCCTGGTCTTCCTCAGCCCGCCCTCCATGGAAGAGCTGGAGCGGCGGATCCGCGGGCGCGGCCGCGACGACGAAGCGGAGATCGAGCGGCGCCTGAACGTGGCGCGTCGAGAGCTGGACTTCGCGCCCGACTACGATCACAACGTCGTCAACGACGAACTCGAGTCCGCCGTCGAGCAAGTCGTCGAGATCCTGCGGCGCCGCCGCGAGGGGGAGGCCGGGAAGTGAGCAAGGCGAAGGGTCTCGAAGGCAAGACCGTGGTCCTCGGCGTCACCGGGGGGATTGCCGCCTACAAAGCAGCCGACGTGGCCAGCAAGCTGACTCAGTTGGGCGCGTGCGTGCCAACGGTCATGACCAGCCACGCTACCCGGTTTGTGGCTCCGCTCACCTTCCGCGCGCTGACCGGTCAGCGCGCGGAGACGGACCTCTTCGCTGCGGAGGACCGGTTCGAGATCGGGCACATCGGTCTGGCCGAACGGGCGGACCTCGTGCTGGTCGCCCCTGCCACGGCCAATGTCCTCGCAAAGACCGCCGCCGGCATCGCGGACGACTTGCTGACCACCACTGTTTGCGCGACGAAGGCGCCGGTTGTCTTCGCCCCGGCCATGAACCCCAGAATGTGGGAGAACCCAATCACTCGCCGCAATGTGGCGCTGCTGCGCGAGTTGGGCTACCGCTTCATTGATCCAGAGAAGGGCCGCATGGCTTGCGGCACCGAAGGCTGGGGGCGGCTCGCCAGCCCGCAGCGGATCGTTGACACGGTGGTCGAACTTCTCTGCCGGAAGCAGGATCTTGCCGGTCTCCGGGTGCTTGTGACGGCGGGCCCGACCCGGGAGCCCCTCGACCCGGTGCGGTTCCTCTCGAACCGTTCCAGTGGCCGAATGGGTTGCGCCCTGGGCTCGGCCGCCGCGGCGCGCGGCGCGATGGTAACGCTGGTCGCCGGGCCGCTGAGCCTCACGCCGCCGCCGGGCGTAGAGACTGTGTCGGTGCTAACCACGGCCGAAATGCACGAGGCGGTCATACACCGGGCGGACGAGCAGGACATACTGATCTGTGCAGCGGCCCCGTGCGATTTCCGGGCGACCCAGGTGGCGGAGCAGAAGCTCAAGAAAGGCAGCCCCGGAGCCGACACGATTTTGCTGGCGCCAACTGTTGACATTCTTCGGGAGCTTGGCGCCCGAAAGCGGAGCCAGGTTCTGATCGGGTTTGCAGCCGAAACCGAGAACGTGCTCGCCAACGCCGCCACCAAGCTTCGCGAGAAGAACCTGGACCTGAACGTGGTGAACGACGTCACCCAGCCCGATGCCGGGTTCGAGGTGGAGACGAACCGCGTCACACTGCTCTCGCCGGATGGTCGAACTGAATCTGTCGACTTGATGGGTAAGCGCGAGCTGGCGGACGTCATCCTGGACCGGGCGCTGCAGATCCGACAAAGCCGAGGGCAGTAACGGCCGGAGTTCATCTCCGGATGGCATCGCCGGAGCCCCGGCAGAGCACGGCCCGCCCGTTGGTTGGGCACCATGTCGGAAAAGAACACTGCCACGGGACGCCCGAACTTGTTCGGGGGCCCGGCGACCCCCCCCAACGAGTTGGGGCGTCCTGAGCGCTTTCTCATAGGAATCGCTCATGTCTGCGCTATCGCTTGAACACCCAAAAGGATGAAAACGTAGCCCGAGGCGCCAAGCCGAG
>PEVN01000175.1 GCA_002779825.1 Armatimonadetes bacterium CG06_land_8_20_14_3_00_66_21
CTCGGCGCACGGGCCCTGCTTGCCGGCTTTGGCGCACTCGGCGCACGCAAACGCGGCCGCTTCGGCTCCGCACATGGACTGGCCGCCACACGACTCACCAGCCCCGGCCATGTCGCACGAGCCAGCCGCGGCGAGCTCGACTCGCTTCGCCTGCTTGGCCAACAGCTTGGACGACTGTGAGTACAGCGAGCCTGCCGCCAAGAGCAGCGCCAGCAAGGACACTACAGCTACCAGACCTTTCGGGTATCGCTTCAACACGGCACTTCCTCCTACATTCCTTCGGGGATCGGTCCCGGCTCTTTGAGTCGGAACGCATCTTCAGACTGACAGTTGTAGGGTGGCCCGGTCCTGCACCGATGTAAAGGCTGGCTGAGGCATGTCCACAAAGAAAGAAGCCGGAGAGCAGATGTCTCTCCGGCTTCTTGGCAGTCCCGAGGTCGAGCGACGGCTACTTCTTCGGCGGTGCCTTGAGCGACTCCGCCAGCTTCGTTGCCTTTTCTTCCCCGAGGGACGACTTGGCCTTCGCCAGGAGGTCGGCCTGGGCGGCGGCGACGCTGTTATTGTACGCGTCGAGCACCTTCCCGAACTCCTTTGCCTGGGCCTCCGAGAGGCCGAGCTTCTGGGCTGTGCAGTGCCCGCACAATTGGCCCTTGACTGCCTGAGCGCAGCCGGTACATACGGCGCCCTGTGCTTCTGTCTTCGCGCCGGCCTTTGCATCCGGGCCGCAGGCGCCGCAGTTTGCGTACACCGCTACCGCGGCCGCCAAGAAGACGGCGACCGAAACGACTCCGACGAGTGACTTGATAGAACGACTTCTCACAGCAGGTGCCTCCTGTTCGCTCTTCCCCTGACGCGCCCACTTTGCCGGGCGGTTCACGGGGAGAAGCGAGGTGTCTGGTTCCTTTAGACTGGCCCGGTGGGGAGTCCCTGTGAGGAGGCCCGCAAACTACGGTGCGGCCGACCCGTGGCGAAAGGCACGGATCGCCGCCTTGCTCAGTCTGGATCCAGCTCCGCATCCCAGTAGGCGTCGGACACGAAGCTTCGCCAACTCTCGCGGCGTTCGGTTACGGCGATGGAGACGAACGGCGACCACCTGGGCACCACCGGCCGCCGGCGAAGACGGAGCCCGGAGTGCGGCAGCGGCTTGCTGCCCTTTCGCGAGTTACAGTCGATGCAGGCGAGCACGCAGTTGGTCCACTCCGTCTTGCCGCCCCGGGCTTTGGGCACCAGGTGGTCGATGGTCAGCTCCCGGGAGCCTGGCTGCTTGCCACAGAACTGGCAGGTGAACCGGTCTCGATTGAACAGGTTCCGCCTGGAGAATGGCACGCGGTGCTTCGGGAAGGCGTCGCCCGAGAGCAGGACGATGACCTCGGGCACCTTGACCGAGATGCTGACGGTGCGGATGCAGGGCTCGTCCGGCTCCACGGACAGGTCTGCCCAGGAGTCGAAGGAGTACCGCTGGTACGTCACCGGGCACACGACGTCGGCCACGCGCCGGTATAGCAAGCACATGGCGTGCCGCAACGAGGTGACGTTGATCGGCGTCCACTGGTTATTCAGCACCAAGGTCTTGGAGTTCAACATGCCAACACCCGTCCACCAAAACAGAAGCCCCGGCCTCGACGGAGGCACAGGGCTGTCCAGCGTTCGGGAACCATGGTCGAAGTACTACTGTGGTACCCGAGGGCCCAGTGCCAGGCCAGATGGGCGCGCTTGACGCCCGGCAGCCAACTGCACATTCGGTAGGTTGTTTGGGATTCGCGCACAGCTATGTAAATCGACGGCTCGGCCGTGGCCAAGCGGCGCGTGCGACCGGCTGGGAGCCTCGGGGCACGCTGCTGGAAGCTCCTATTCTACACAATTGGCGGCTGCGCTGAAAGGAATCACGCGCGGGAGCACTGCTGTCAACCTGGCTTTGCAGACCGGGATGCCGAGGTCTTCGCCCCCGGGGGAGTCGCCGAACCAACCGTGTCGCCACGGCACACGGTTGGCGATTGGCCCGAGTATTCGACGCTGGGTTCTGATATCCTTTGGGCATCTCCGTAGGAGCCTGACGTGCCATGAGACTACGCTTCGCCACAGCACTTCTTCTGTCCGTCCATTGCGCCATCACCTTGCGACCGGTGCAGGCGGAGACGGCACCAGCCCTCGCCAACGAACTCAACAAAGCTGGCTTTGAGGATGCGAAGGACGCAGCGCTCACCGGGTGGTCGAAGTACGGCAGCGGCCATGAGCTCGACCGGGCCGTCGTCCACATCGGCACCCAGTCCATTCGCTGCACCGCCAGCGGCGAAGGGGACGGCATGGGCGTCGTGCAGGTCATCCGGTACGACAAGCCGGACAAACGGCCGATTATCCTGGGCGGCTGGAGCAAGGCGGAGAACATCGGCGCTGGCGGCAACTACTGCGTCTATCTGGATATCCACTACGACGACGGCAAGCCGTGGTGGGGCAAGGTGAGCGACTGGCGGCGCGGCACCCACGACTGGGAGTACGCGGCGCAGGTCTACCTTCCCGAGAAGCCAGTCAAGGAGATTGAGGCGTTCGTGTTCCTGCGGCGGACTACGGGTACCGCCTGGTTCGACGACGTGTTCGTCTCGCGGGGCGGGCTGCACTTCACCGGCGTCGGCGTCGCCTTCGACTATCCACGGACGCCGAATAGCCTGCGCGTGAGCGCCGGTCTGACGGACGACGCCAAGTGGCGCTGCTCGCTGCTGTCGGCCACCGGTGCGGTGCTGGATTCAGCGACGGGAACCGGGAAGACCCTCTCGTGGTTCTGGCAAGGGCGGAAGGGCGCGCGGCCCGAGCTGGCACGGCTGACGGCCGAGGGCGTGGACGGGCAGCAGGCGGCCCTCGAGATGAGGGTGACGCGGCTGCCGACCACTCCCAACCCGGTTCGCGCGGGCTACGCCGTCTGGACGCGCAACTCGATGCAGAAGGTCTACCCGACCGAGTTCTCGGGCGCCGCCGACAAGTCAGAGGCGGAGCTTTCGTTAGCGCGCAACGAGCATGAGGGCGTGCAGTTCGCGGTGACGCCCGCGGATAGCGTGACGCTCGAAGGCGTCCGCCTGCAAGTGGGCGACTTCACCAGCGAGAAAGGCGACGCCTTCCCTGCCGGTGGCCTCCGGAGGCACGTCGTCGGCTACGTCTGGGTCGAGACACCCGCCGCGCACCCGGCGGCGCCCGCCGTGCCGAACTGGCGCCCAAGCCAAAGGACAACCCGCTGTGGGTGTGCTGCTCCGAACTGCGCGACTACCCTCCTGACTTCAACCAGGACCTCGCCGCTTGCCTGGACAACTACATTGCGGAGCTGCGCAAGCACGGTCTCTCGAAGCTGGCATACGTCTACGGGTTCGACGAACGCCCGGCGGCGTACGACGACCTCATCAAAGGCATCTGCAAGTTCGTCAAGGAACGCTACCCCGAGGTCAGCACCTTCACCACCGCCGGCTACATGTATCACAAGCGCAAGGACACGCCTGCGGGCTATCAGGACTGGATGGACTGGTACTGCCCGTTGACTTCGGTCTGCGAGCCGGAGCTGTCCGACAAGTTGCGCGCCCTGGGCAAGCAAGTCTGGTGGTGCGTCTGCTGCGGCCCGCAGTACCCCTACGCCAACTTCGCGTCGATGGATTACCCCTCCATCGAGGGGCGCCTGTTGAGCTGGATGACTTTCGGCTACCAAGCCGACGGGCTGCTCTACTGGCACGTGAACCTGTGGAACCAGAACAAGCTCCTCGACACAACCGACCCGTACCTGGACTGGAAGCCCGCCTGCATCGCCAACATGACCGGCGACGGCTGCCTGACCTACCCCACGCCCGCCGGCCCCGTCAGCTCGATCCGGCTGGAGAATGTCCGCGACGGTCTTGAGGACTATGACTACCTGTCGCTGCTGGCCGACGCCGAGGGACGCCCGGCTGCGATGGCCTGCTTCGCCCGACTGGTAAAGACCATGAAGGAGTACACCTGCGACCCCGCCGAGCTGTACGCGGTGCGCGAGGAGATGGCGCGGGAGATTGAGGCGGGATTGTAGTTCCGCGTTCACGCGGCGGTCTGAGGCGACCGACCCGTCTGACCCGTCAGACGCGGACCAGTGCGCGCCGAGAGAAGGAGTACAGAATGCCAGACAGCGTGTTGCTCGCCCGCAGCGTGCGTGGCGGAATCGAGGACGACGTCTACCGCGGGTCGATGGTCATCGCCGATACCGAAGGGAAGGTGCTGACCGCAGTCGGTAACGCGGAGAAGCGGGCATTCATCCGCTCGTCGGGCAAGCCGCTGCAAGTATTGGCGTTCGTCGAGCAGGGCGGCGCCGAACGGTTCGGCTTGACCCCTGCTGAGATCGCCATTCTCTGTGCCTCCCACGCGGGCGCCGACATGCACGTGGCGACGGTGGGCGCGGTGCTGGCGAAGGCTGGGATTCCGCTGTCCGCGTTGGGCTCCGGCGGAGGCATCCGCGACAACTGCTCCGGCAAACACGCAGGAATGCTGGCCTTTGCCAGGATGCTGGACCAGCCGTTGACCGGCTACCGCGCGACCGATCACCCCCTCCAGCGGGAGATCCTGCGCACCATCTCCGAACTGTGCGGCTTGCCGCAAGCGGAGATCGGCGTCGCGGTCGATGGCTGTGGCGCGCCGATCTTCGCGATGCCGCTCCGCAACATGGCGATCGGCTATGCGCGACTGGCGAATCCTGACGGGTTGCCTCCGGAAAGAGCGCACGCGTGCCGCACGATCTCAGCCGCCATGCAGGCGCATCCCGAGATGGTGGGCGGGCTGGACTGGACCTTGATTGCGCCCGGCAAGTTCGTCGCGAAGGCCGGCGCGGCCGGCTGCTACTGTGTGGGCATTGTCGGCCGCAACGCCGCGTTTGCCATGAAGGTGGACGATGGCAGCGCACTACCGGTGCACCCGGCGTGTGTCGAGTTGCTGACTCGCGAGGGCTATCTCACCGCCGAAGAGCGCCAGCGATTCCTGGAACTGCACCCGCCGGCCGTGACGAACCGGTGCGGGGAGGTGGTGGGAGAGTTGGAGATCGTGTTCTGACCGCGCGGGCAATGGGGGCGGGGCAAGATCGGTCCGATCAGTCCGATCGGTCGGATCAGTCTGACCAGCTCACCACGCCGGCGCCCGCCTGTCGACTGCGCTCACCCAACCTCCGCCGTATACCGGCGCAGGTTCGCCAATCCCAGCGAGATGCCGTTGATTGGCTCTTCGAGTCCCTCGAACTCGATGGACAGCACGCCCTGGAAGTTCGCCTTCTTCATGATGCGTAAGCACTGGACGATGGGGACGTCGCCGTGGCCGATGATCGCGCCGCGGAGGTAGTTCTCGCCGCGGGAGTGGAACCAGCCGGGGCCGGGGTCGGAGACGGTGCCTGGCTTGATGTGGAAGTCCTTCGCGTGCACGTGAAAGGCGTAGGGGATCAGTCGCCCTACCGCCTTGGGTGGATCTTCGTCCGCGCAGACGAAGTTGCCCATGTCGATGAGAATGCCGAAGTTGGGGTGGTTCGTGGCGTTGGCGAGCTTCTCCACGCGTTCGCTGTCCTGACAGAAGAAACCGTGGTTCTCGACCATGGTCTTGACGCCCAGGTCGGCGGCGAACTCGGCGACGGCGCGGCAGCCCTTGGCCAACGTGGGCAGCGCGTCGTCGAACCCTCGCGGCCCGACGTGGTTGGGGCCCACGCCGTACGTCGCGTCGTGCCGCATGCCGGGCGCGCCCAGGATCTGCGCCACGCGGACTTCGTCCTTCAGCCGCTCCGTTTCAGCCTGCCAATCGCCGCCGCTGCCGTTGAGGAAGTCGGCGCCGATGGTGTAGTTGGTGATCTCGATGCCGACCCGGTCGCACTCCTCCTTCACCTGGGGCGCGAAGCTGAGCGGCGTTTCGCCTTCCGGCAGCGAGAGCGTCGAGAACTCGATGGAGTCGAAGCCAATCTCCTTCGCTTTGGCGATGACCTCAAGCTGAGTCAACTGACCGGCCTTGACGAGGCGGCTGAAGCTGTACGAACTGACACCGATCTTCATTGGGTTTCCTCCAGAATCACTGCGGGCACTCAATCAACTCCCCGGGACGGGGCGTCGAGCGCACGTCCAGATACGAGCCTTTGCCGTAGTCCGACGCCTCTCCCGAGGGGCGTCGCTTCTCGAAAAGCACGCGGCCGATCTCGCAGCCCTCGGCGGCGACGGTCATCTTCGACCGGGTGTATCCGTACCCTTCGTACTGGGTGAAGAAGTTGAGCGTGACGCGCTTCCCCACCTCCCCAGGCGCGACTGGGAACGCCTGCGCAAACGGGTGGGCGATTGACTCGCCGACGCTGCGGACGGTGACTGACGGCTTGTCTCCGGCGACCTCGGTCAGCTCGAACGACAGCGTGTACCACCCCGCGATGACGGGGGCCCTCGGCTGCTCGGTGGCGTCCTCCCAGAGGTTGTCAACGCGGACACCGCAACCCGACCGGGCGGTTGGCACGGTCGCGGTGTCCTGGAGGTCGAGTGCTGCAGCGATAGCGCCAGCCAGGATCCTCGCCAGGACTTGGTAGCCTTCCTTGGTCGGATGCAGCCGGATCAGCGGGCCCCAGTTGTCGAGGGCCCGGATGGGACGCTCGTACTCGACCCAGACGACACGTCCCTCGGGGAACGCCGACTCCAGTCGTTTGCGCAACTGCACGTTGGTTGCACTGTTCGTCCGGTCCCGCAGCGGGTTGTCGGTCTGGCAAGGCAGGACGCTGCCGAGGAAGACCTTCTGTACGGAAGGCTTCTTCAGCAGCCCGCGCACGATGGCCTCAATCCGGGCGGCCGTCGCGGCAGCGCGATCCTCGATCTGCGCCTCTTCCCTGATGTTGTTGTCGTTGGTGCCAATCTCCAGCGCGTAGAAGGGGCAGTCCGGGATTGCGTCGAGGCGGTTGAGCACCGCCTGCGTGCCGTTGCCGCCTTCGCCGGCGTGGCTGTACCCGAGCTTGGCCGAGTGGGTGCCGACGAAGGCCAGCCGGGGAATGCGTTGCAGCAGGTACTCGCGCCAGTAGTCCCCTTCGTCCGCCCACGTGATGCTGTCGCCGATCATGCAGAGGGGGAGCTGCGGCGGGTCGGTGGCCGCGGGCATGTCGGCTCCGAAGCTCCGTTGGCAGGGGAGGCAGGCGAGGGCGGTTGCGACGGAGAGAAGCCAGCAGTCCACTTGGTGGGGTGCCTCAAGTGAGAGGGTGGCAGACCAGACCAGCTACAGCTTCCTGCTGCCGCGCTCCGTGAACGGCATGCCCTGCGCGCACAGCGGGCACTCGTCGGGTTGCCACGCCTCGATCGCCAGTTCCATCAGCGGCTCCGTCCGGTAGCCAAAGTCCACCTTGCCGCCGCTGCGGTCGGCCAGCAAACCGATGCCGACGATGTTGCCTTGCCAAGCCTCGACCGCTTCGATGACCTCGACGACGGATCCGCCGGTAGTGACGATGTCTTCGACGATCAGGACGCGCGTTCCGGGCTCGAAGGAGAAGCCACGGCGGAACTGCATCTTGCCTTCCTCGCGTTCCGTGAAGATGGCCCGCTTGCCCAGCTGCCGAGCCGTCTCGAACGCCAGGACAATGCCTCCGGTCGCTGGGCCGACGACGAGTTCGAGGTCGTCCGCCGCAAACCGGCGGGCAAACTCGCCGCACAGCTCACTGGTGAAGGCCGGGTGCTGCAGCACCGCGAACTTCTCCAGGTAGCGGTCGCTGTGCTTTCCCGAGGTCAGTTTGAAGTGCCCCTCCAACAGGGCCCCGCTTTCCTTGAAGAGTTCGAGGACGCGTTCTTGCGTAAGCATCACCCCACCACCTGTTCGCAGGTCTCGACAATCTGCCGCGCCGCCGCGACCGGGTCAGCCGCCGCGCGGATCGGCCGGCCGATGACGAGGTAGTCAGCCCCTGCCTTCAGCGCGGCCTCGGGCGTGGCGATCCGTTTCTGGTCGTCGACTCCCGCGTCGGCCGGCCGCACGCCGGGAGTCACAATCACGAAGTCGGGACCGCACTCGCGGCGGATACCCGCAATCTCCTGGGGCGAGGAGACCACGCCGTCAAGCCCGGCGTCCTGCGCGAGTCGCGCGAGGCGCAGCACCTGGTCGCTCGGCGAGTCCGGCACGCCGGTTGCGCGCAGCGCCGCTTCGTCCAAGCTCGTCAGCACGGTAACGGCGATGACCACCGGGTGGTTGATGCCCAGCTCCGCCGCCGTCTCGGCAGCCGCCCGCCCAGCGGCCTTCATCATCTCCATCCCGCCTGCCGCGTGCACGTTGAGCATGTTCGCGCCGGCCCGCACGGCGGCGCGAACAGCGCCGGCAACGGTGTTGGGGATGTCATGGAACTTCCCGTCGTAGAACACGCCCAGGCCGCTGCGTTCGCGGATCTCGCGGACGATGGAGGGGCCGGTGGCGTTGAGCAGTTCCAGCCCGACTTTGAGCATGCCAATGCTGCCGGTGAGCAGGTCGGCCAACGCCAACGCTTCTTCGCGGCGGTCAACGTCTACGGCCAGGATGAGTCGGTCTCTGACGGTCACGGTGTGCTTCCTTTCGTAGGACCGGTTGCCAAATCTGTCAGCCCGCGTCTGCCACAGGTTGGCAACCTGTGCTACTGGATCATGCCACCGATCAGCTCGTTCACGTCCGCCACCTCGTGCCGAACGAGGTATTCGCGAATGCCGTCGATGATGTCCAGCATCGCCGTGTGCTGCACGAACCCCGCAGTGCCAACCTGCACCGCGGTCGCGCCGGCCAACAGGAACTCGACGGCGTCTTCCGCCGTGCAGATGCCGCCGATGCCGAGCACCGGGATCTTCACGGTCTGAGCGACCTGGTACACCATCCGCACCGCGATTGGCTTGATGGCCGGCCCGGACAGTCCGCCCATGACGTTGCTGATCTTCGGGCGACGGGTTTCGACGTCAATCGCCAATGCCAGGACGGTGTTGATCAACGACACTGCTGTCGCGCCGGCTTCCTCGGCAGCTCTGGCGATGACGCGCACATCGGTGACGTTGGGCGTCAGCTTGCAGATTGCCGGCAGTCGCGTAGCCTTGCAGACAGACTCGACGACGTGCGCCGTCAGCTTGGGATCGACGCCGCAGTCGAGACCACCGGAGACGTTGGGACACGAGACGTTGATCTCGATGGCCGACACGCCTTCGGCGTCGTCGAGGATGCGGGCGATTTCCTGGTACTCGTTCGGGTCCTTGGCGGCGATGTTGACGATGACCGGGCAGTCGAACTCCCCAAGCGCTGGGAGCTTCTTCTCGATGAAGTGATGCACGCCTTCGTTCTGCAGCCCGATGGCGTTGAGCATGCCGGCCGTCGTCTCCGCAATGCGGGGCGGCCTGTTGCCCTCCCGCGGATGCAGCGTCGTCGCCTTGACGACGACGGCCCCGAGCTCGTTGAGGTCTACGAGGTCGGCGTACTCGGTGCCGTAGCCAAAGCACCCGGAGGCCGACATGACCGGGTTGCGAAGGACCAAGTCGCCCACGCGAACCTGGAGGGAAGGAGCGCCTTCAGCCATCCGGGTACTCCTCCCACGCGATCTGCCCAGCGTCGAACACCGGCCCCTCGCGGCACACACGCAGGTACTTCGGTCCGCCGCCGCGCACGGGCACGACGCAACCCAGACAGACGCCCATCCCGCAGCCCATGCGGTTCTCCAGGCTGACTTGACACGGCGCGTTGTGCGCCGCCGCGAGGGCTGCGGCGCGCTTCATCATCGGGGTCGGCCCGCAGACGTAGACGGCGACCTCCTTCCAAGCCGCGACGGTGACGGAGCGGACCCTACTGAGTGTTCCCCCGCTCTCTGACGTTCGCGGCTCGGATTGGCTGGCGGAGAGGGCTTGCTCCAACAACTCAGTCACGAATCCATGGTGTCCTCGCGAGCCGTCATCGGTGGACAGCTCCAGCGTGCAGCCGGCTGCCTCGAAGTCGGGGAGGCACGAGAACAGCTCGGCGCTGGCGGCTCCATACAGGACGGTTACGTCTTGAGGCGACGCGCCGAACGTCTCGACCAACTCCCTCGCCAACGGCAACATCGGCACCACGCCAACGCCCCCGCAGACCAGCAGGTGCTGCCGGCAATGGCCGGGCACAAACCAGTTCCCCAATGGGCCGAGCACACTCAACACGTCGCCAGGCTTCGCGTGCGAGAGCAGCTCCGTGCCAACGCCCGCAACCTGGATGAGCAGCGAGAGCGTGCCCGCGACGGGGTCCGCACGGAGGACGCTCAGCGGCCGGCGCAGCATCGGCACCCACGAGTCGCGACACCGAACGTGCACGAACTGCCCCGGGCGAAGCCCCTGAGCGATGCCCGGCGCCTCCAGTACCAGCTCAAAGTAGCCGCGCGCCGTCGGGAGATTGGCAACGATGGCTGCGTCGATCAGTTGGTGTTGCGCGCGGTCTTTGTCGAAGTCGCACATGGCGCGAATTTCGCGGCTCTGTGTTGAGAGGGAGGCTGCTACGTTGCGGGGTGCGTGTGCACGGTGCGGCCGTCGACCAGTGTGTGCGACACGACGCCCAGCAGTTTGCAGCGTGCGTACGGAGTGTTGCGACCTCTGGAGTGAAACTTGCCGGGGTCCACGGTCCACTTCTGTGTTGGGTTGAAGACGACGACATCGGCCGCGGACTCGGGCGTCAGCGTGCCAGCGCTCAGCTTGAGTGCTGCAGCCGGGCGGCAAGTGAGCATTGCAACGGCGTCGCTCAGGGAGACATGCCCGGGCTCGACCAGGTACTTCAGGGTCACGCCCAGTGCGGTCTCCAGACCGACGATGCCAAACGCCGCCTGGTCGTATTCGACTTCCTTGTCTTCGGTGGCGTGTGGCGCGTGGTCAGTGGCGATGCCGTCAATGGTGCCCTCCTTGAGCCCCTCGACAAGGGCGGCGACATCGTCCGCGGTCCGCAGCGGCGGGACCATCTTGGTGTTGGTGTCGTAGTTCTGCCGGCCGACGTCCTCGTCAGTCAGAGAGAAGTGGTGTGGCGTCGCCTCAGCGGTAACGCGGACGCCCTCGGCCTTGGCGCGGCGAATCATCTCGACGCCGTAGGCGGTGCTCACGTGGCAGAAGTGCACGTGCGCGCCGGTGCACTTGGCGAGCAGGATCGCCCGCATGATACCGACTTCCTCGGCTTCGCGCGGCATGCCCTTCAGCCCGAGCACCGTGGACTGGTAGCCTTCGTTCATTGCGCCGCCTTCGCTCAGCCCGTAGTCTTCGCAGTGCAGCACGACGGGCAGGTCGAGCATTGAGGCGTATTCCAGGATGCGGCGCAGGAAGCTCGAACTCTGGATCGCCTTGCCGTCGTCGGATACAGCGGCGCAGCCGGCCGCCTTCAGGTCGGCCATCTCGGTGAGCGTCTCGTGCTTGAGACTGGGGCTGACGGCTGCCAGCGGGATCACCTTGGCGAACCCGGCTGCGCGCGCCTGCGACAGGACCAGCTCGGCGACGGACCGGTCATGGATTGGCGGGTCGGTGTTGGGCATGCAGCAGATCGTGGTGAAACCGCCGGCGACGGCAGCGCGGGTGCCGGTGGCGATGGTCTCCTTGTGCTCCTGCCCGGGGGTGCGCAGGTGCACGTGAAGGTCCACAAAGCCGGGCGCGACAACTTGGCCGCTGGCGTCTATCACCTCGGCGTCTGGAGCGCCGATGCTCTTGGCGAGCGCGGCGACCTCCCCGGACTCGAGCAACACGTCGAGAACGTCGTCGATTCCATTGGCGGGGTCGATGACTCGCCCCCCTCGAATGAGCGTCTTCATGGCTCAGTTCACCTCCGGTTCGGGCAATGCGTGATCGGGACCGGTGAGCAGCAGAAACAGCAGCGCCATGCGGACGGCGACGCCGTTGGTCACCTGGTCGAGAATGACGGAGCGCGGGCTGTCGGCCAGTTCGGAGCTAAGCTCGATGCCGCGGTTGATAGGGCCGGGATGCATCAGCAGGGCGTCGTCGGCTGCCCACTTCATCCGCTCGGAGTTCATGCCGAACAGCTCTGCGTACTCGCGGATGGAGGGGAACAGCCCGCCTTGCTGCCGCTCCAACTGAATGCGGAGCGTGTAGACCACATCGACCCCGTCGATGCCTTCGCGCAGGTCTGGAGTCACCTTGACGCCCATCTTCTCTACTTCCACTGGCATCAGTGTCGGCGGCCCGACGAAGCGCACCTCCGCGCCCAGTTTGGTCATGCCCCAGGCGTCGGACCGGGCCACCCGGCTATGCCGGATGTCGCCGATGATGGCAACCTTCATCCCGTCGATCCGGCCTTTGTGCTGGCGGATTGTCAGCAGGTCCAGCAACCCCTGGCTCGGGTGCTCGTGCATGCCGTCGCCGGCGTTAAGCACGCTGCCGGTGAACACCCGTGCCGCCCAGTTGGGCGCGCCGCCCATGGGGTGCCGCATGATGAGGGCGTCCATGCCGATGGCTTTCAGGTTGTAGATGGTGTCCTTGAGCGTCTCGCCCTTGACGATGCTGCTGGCTGAAGTCGTGATGTTGACGACATCTGCGCTCAGCGCCTTGGCGGCCGCCTCAAACGAGGTGCGCGTCCGGGTGCTCGGCTCGTAGAACAGCGTCACGACGCGCTTGCCCTGCAGTGCCGGGACTTTGGGGACTGGACGTTTGAGCACATCGCGCATCGAGTCGGCGGTGTCGAGGCAGAGGTTGATCTCCTCGGCCGACATGTCTTGAAGCGCGATCACGTCCTTGCGATTCAGGTTCATAGCCGTTGCCTCCCGTCCGTGTCTACTCCCGGCCCTCTTCGCCGGGCGCGCACTTGACGATGTACACACTCTCTTCGTTGTCGCTCTCGTGCAGGCGGCACTTGATCCGCTCGGCGCGCGAGGTGGGGACGTTCTTGCCCACGTAGTCCGGCCGGATGGGTAGCTCGCGGTGCCCGCGGTCGATGAGCACGGCAAGCTGAATGCACGCCGGCCGGCCGAAGTCGATCAGCGCATCCAGCGCGGCGCGGATGGTCCGACCGGTGTAGATGACCTCGTCCACCAGGACGATTCGCTTGCCGGTCATGTCGAAGGGGATCTCGGTCTTGCGGACAACGGGCTGCCGGGTCATCAGGTCGTCGCGGTAGAGCGTGATGTCCAGGCTCCCCACGGGTACCTTCTTCCCTTCGATTCCCTCGATCTTCGCCGCGATGCGCTGTGCCAGCGGCACGCCGCGGGTGCGGATGCCCACCAGCACAACGTCTTCGGTGCCGTGGTTTCGCTCCAGCACTTCGTGGGCGATCCGCGTCATGGCTCGATCGATGTCCTCCGCGTCCATGATCTTCGTCGCTAAGTCATATCGCATGTTGCCTCACGACCTCGCTGCAGGATGCTCGCCGTGCCCCCCGCCGGCGCTGCCAACCGGCCACAAAAAAGCCCCCTCGCGCTTGCGAGAAGGCTTCGGAATTCGTTTGCTGGAATCTCTCATGGCAACCCTTACCGGCCTCACAGGACCGGACTTAAAGGTGTTCAAAGCAGAGTATAGCAGGAGTTCGGCGAAGAGGCAACCAAAGGCCCCGAATTCGTCCGCACGGCGGCCCCCTGTCGCCAGCTTCGTTACCCGACTATCATGGGCTGGCGAATCCGGAGACTCTTGTCCGGCTCGACCGCACTCCTGAAGGAGCCCTCCCATGACCAGTCGCGAACGTCTCACCCGCGCCATCAGCTTCCAAGGCCCCGACCGCGCACCGATCCATCACTACATCTTCCCGGGCGCGTTCTACCGGCATGGGGAGGCGCTGCTGAAGGTGGCGGAACGGTACCCGGACGACTTCGGCAACGAAGGCGTCCAGCCACCGCCACCGGAGCCGGTGGAGGCGTCCAACGAGATCGTCGAGTGGCAGGACGCCTGGGGGACGGTGTGGCGGCGGCTGAAGGGCTACACGTCGGGAGAGGTGCAGACCCCGGCCATTCCGACGTGGGACCGGTGGAGCGAGTACCAGTTCCCACCGACGCCGAGCGAGCAGCACTTCGAGGGCTTCCGCGCCCACGTGGCGACGCTGCACCCGGAACGGTTCGTCAACGGCAGCGGCGGGTCGCTCTTCCAGCTCGTGGAGCACCTGCGCGGACCGGCGAACCTGCTCATGGACTTGGCCGAGGACCGGCAGGAGATCCACGAGTTGGTGGACCGGCTGGTCGAGTACCACTTGGTGTCCATCAAGGGCTACCTGGCGGCCGGGGTGGACTGCGTGGCGTTCGGCGACGACTGGGGCGCGCAGGACCGCGTGTTGATCCACCCAGACATGTGGCGGCGGTTCTGGAAGCCGCGGTACAAGCGGATGTTCGACGCCATCAAGGAGACCGGCAAGTTCGTGTGGTTCCACACCGACGGCTGGATCCTGGAGATCATCCCCGACCTGATCGAGATTGGCGTGGACGTCCTCAACCCGCAGCACCACTGCATGGGCGACGAGCGCGTCGCCGAGCTGGCCGCGGGCAAGGTCTGCATCCGCACCGACATCGACCGCCAGCGCCTCATCCCTTTTGGCACGCCAGAGGAGATCCGGGCGTACGTGAAGAAGGTGCTCAAGCTCTTCGGCGACCACAACGGCGGGATCATCCTGCACGGCGAGGTGGGCCCGGAGGTGCCGCTGGAGAACGTGGAGGCGATGTACGCAGCGTTCTATGAGTTTGGTGGCTACCCGTTCGCGTGGAGTTAGGCGGCGGATTCCGGGAGGGTGCTGCCGGCTGTCTCGCCGCTTGTGTACAATCGACGGTTCCGGGGCGACTCGGACCCCAGACACGGAGTGTTGATCCCATGGAGACACGCGTTCACAAAGGCGTCATCGTCGCAGCGGGCTACGGCACGCGCTTTCTCCCCGCGACCAAGACGCTGCCCAAAGAGATGCTGCCGCTGATGGACCGGCCGGCGATCCAGTTCATCGTGGACGAGTTCCGAGACGCCGGCATCGACGAGATCCTGGTCATCACCAGTCGCCGGAAGAAGGCACTGGACGACTACTTCGACCGGGAAGTCGAACTCGAAGGGGTGCTGGCCGGCGAACCGGCCAAGCTGCAGAAGCTGCAAATGGCCGACTTCGGCAACGTGAAGGTGACCTTCGTCCGACAGCAGCGGATGCTGGGCACGCTCAGTGCGTTGTTCCTGGCGCGGGAGTTCGCCGCCGGCGAGCCCATCGCCATCGCGTATCCCGATGACGTGTTCTTCTCTCAGACGCCGGTGACCGGGCAGCTCATCGACGCGCTCTGCACCTACCAGTCCGACAAGCCGGTGGTGTGCGCCATCGCGGTTGAAGACTTCGGCCAACGCGACGTCAGCCGGTACGGCGTGGTGGTCCCCAAACCGGGCGCCGACACCTCCCAGCGCGTGTTCGAGATCGCCGGGGTCGTGGAGAAGCCCAAGTGCACGCCGCCCAGCCACTGCGTGTCTTATGGGCGGTACGTGTTCACCAGCGCGCTCTTTGCCGACATCGAGCGCCAGTTCGAGAAGCACGGGTTCGATGGCACCACCGAGCTGACGCTGTCGCCCGCCAGCGACGACCTGGCCCGCGAGGGCGCAGCGCTGGCCGTCTGCGTAGAAGGCGTGCGGCGCGACCTGGGGCAGCCCGAAGGGTTCCTGGCCGCCGGGATCGACTACGCGCTCTCCGGCGGGCTGGAAGGCGACGAGTTGCGAGACTTCAAGCAGTACCTCAAGAGCTTGGTCGATGGGTTCTGAACCGGCCGACCGGGGCAAGCCGGTAGACGCGACGACAGACTCGACCCGCAGCGTCCTCGCAGAAGTCGCCCGGCTGGCGTTCCCGATGGTGCTCGCCTCGGCGTCCGCGACGCTCATGCACTTCGTGGACGTGCTGCTGGTGTCCAAGCTGGGGACCACCGACCTGGCGGCCGTCATGCCGGCGGGCATCCTGGTGTTCTGCTTCATCGCGCTGGCGAGCGGCGCGTCCTCGTGCGTGAACACGTTCGTGTCGCAGTCGTTCGGCAAGGAGGACTTCCGCGCCTGTTCGGCCTACGCCTGGCAGAACACCTTCGTGGCGCTGATTCTAGGCGCCGGCGTGTTGCCGTTGTGATATTCCGCGCCCCTCCTCTTCCGTCCCATCGGGCACGAACCCGCGGTTCAGGCGAGCGAGGCGGTCACCATCGGGAGCAGTTGGGGGGTCTTCCTGCCGCTCGGGCTTGCCCTGGTCCACTTCCGCCCGTCCCTGGGCGCCGTGGGGCCGTGGATCGCTGCCACGGTGTACATTTTCCTCATCGGCGGGCTGCTGTTCCGGCGGCTGGCCTCGGAGCAATGGCGGCGGATCGACATCTTCGCGGTAAGGCGCGCGGCGACGCCGCTCGTCGAGGAGTTGTAGGTCCGGCCATGACACCGTACCAAACCAAGCTGAACGCCCGCGTTATGTGCACCGGTTCGTCCAATAGCTCGACCCCTGGACCAACGGCTTCTGTGTGATTGCCCCAGGGCAGTCGCATGAGATCGGGAGAGCGCATGAAGTTCGCCCTGGAAGGGCAGCCCGAGAGTTAGCCCCTCGAACCCCGGGGGTTCGAGGGGCTACTCTCACTTGGTCCTTTCAGGACCCGAAACTGCCCAGAGTAACCTCATGCGCTTCGCCGCTGGCAGTTCCGCCGCCGCGGCGCGGCAGTTCAGCGCCCGGTCGATCTCGTCTTCCATCGAATACCTTCTCTGGCTCAT
>PEVN01000554.1 GCA_002779825.1 Armatimonadetes bacterium CG06_land_8_20_14_3_00_66_21
AATATTGAATCCACGGCCCCGGTGTCGCTGCGTGGCGAGGCGCCCAGCCTTCCGGTCCGCATTGCTGCGCGGGTGCAGCAGGGGGGGCGTGCCTGCCGGACACGCAGGCGTAGAGCCAGCCGGGCGGACGCCCTCCGCCCACAAGGGCGCCGGTCTCTGCTATACTGAAGTGCGTGCTCTTCCGAACTGTGGAGCACCTCCCAGGAGGCGAACCCAGTGAGTGCCCTGCCCCTGACCATCGACGCGCACTACGACGGCAAGGTGATCGTGCCGGACGAACCCGTCGACCTCCCCGAGAACCAGCCTCTACGCGTGGCTTTGCACCTGGTGGCGCCCGGCAAGGCGATGCCGCCCCACGACCGGCGAGCGGCGCTGGAGCGTCTGCTTGCGCGGGGCGTCCGCGGCGCCTCGATCCCCGACGAGGCACTGCGGCGCGAGAGCCTGTACCGGGAGCGTTTGTGAGGATCCCGCCGGAGATCGACCCCGAGACGGCTGTATGGCAATCCGAGCTACCCAATCAAATCATCACGCAACCATCGGAATCCGGTCTGAAGTCCCCTGGTCTTGGCACAGGGCTACAGCGAGGGCATAATCACCGTCGTCACCCGACGGCACCGGCCACGTACGAAGCACAGGCAGTTGCCCAGGAGCACGCCCTCCAGAAATGCGGACGGCGTGCAGGTGAAGGTGACATACCCCCACCTCATCTCACCCAAGTGAGGGAGCCCATGCCAACGGAAACACTCGAGAAGCACGCACCCGTCCTTCCCACCGAGGAGTCCCTGCGCGCCCAACTCCGCGCTCAGGCGCGTGGCAGCTACACCGATCAAGAAGTTCCGCTGTCAGCGGAGGTGGTGGGTCTGGCCTGCGAAGTCACGGGGATATCTTCGCCCGCGCAGGCGATTGAGGAATTGGTCACCGACGCCCTCGACCGATGGGCCCAGGCGCAAGCCTTTGAGAGGCTTGCTTCGACATTGAACTTCGGCGACGATGAGGGCGCCCTGCCGGAGTCTTCGCGAGTGCTCAAGAAGAGCGCGCCGCGAAGGAAGCCGGCCGGCCGTTCCCGCTGAGGGCGCTATGGCCACACCACAGACAGTGGTATTCGACACGAACCTGTTCATCCGAATCTTCCTGGCGCAGAGCCCGGAAGCCCTACGCTACCGCCAGCGTGTCCGAAAGAGGTTCAGAGAGGTCCGGTGCGCGGTCGTCCTTCATGAGCTTCTTCGGGGCGACAAGGGCAGGGCTGCCGGTCAGGACTACCGGCCCCAAAGCAGAGCGCGTTCCCTCTATCTGGCGGCCCCTGCGGTGGTCGAGACGCCTTGCTTGGAGGACTGGCAAGTCGCAGGATACGCCTTGCAGCAACTCCGGCTCAATGTCGTCTCCCGGCGTAAGATGACGAACGATGCTCTGATTGCAGCGCTTTGCGCACGGAAGAACTTCCTCCTCGTGTCCGCCGACAACGACTTCGAAAAGTTGGCGAGGGCGAGGAGTCTCAGAGGGCTGCAATGGATGACCTGGGAGGAATTCGTCCGCAGTGTCCTTAAGTTGAGAGCGAATGCTATCTGAGGAGGAGCCATGGCGCGAATTAGCCCCCTTACGGTTGTTGTCGCCTATGACATTGGCGACGAAGAGGTTCGAGACAACGTGCGTGATTTCCTGGAGGAGCTTGGAGCGGTTCAAAGGACGGAATCGGTGTACGAGTTCATCTACACGTCGCCACCTGACTTCGAGACCATCATGGCCCGGCTGCGGTCGATGATCGAGCCCGAGGCGGGCGATCTTCTCTACACTTGGGATTTGGACAACGGCGCACTGCGGCGCATTGCGGTCCACAAGCTGGGTCGCAAATTGCTCCTACGCTTCGGGGCCTCGAGAGAGGTAGACTCACAATAGTGACCGAAAAACTCGAACTCCGCTGGCCCGGCAAGGATGACGGCTATGCGTTGGTGCGGGATGAGCGCACGGGCGATCCGGTGCGGGTGCCGCACGAGGAGATCCAGCCGCGGCTGTTGATCGAACAGGCGCGGTACGGCGACGCCGACGCGGAGAACATGCTGATCCGCGGGGAGAACCTGTTCGCCCTGAAGTCGCTGTTGGCGGCTGGCTTCGCCGGGAAGATCCGACTGGTCTACATCGACCCGCCGTTCAACACCGGACAGACGTTCAGCCACTACGACGACGGGTTGGAGCTGTCGCTGTACCTGACGATGATGCGGGACCGGCTTATCTTGCTTCGGGAGTTGTTGGCGGAGGACGGGAGCATCTACGTTCATCTCGACGCCAACGCGAACGCGCACCTGCGCATTCTCCTGGACGAAGTGTTCGGGAACGTGAACTACCAGAATGAGATCATCTGGCAGCGCACGTCCGCCCACAGTGATACCCACCGTTACGGCATCAACTTCGATACTGTGCTCTTCTTCTCGCGTGGCGAGGGGTTCGTCTGGGTCGGGGGGCACCATGAGTACAGCACGACCCACAAGGCGAAGTACAAGCCGGACAAGGACGGACGGCTGTTCGCAGACTTCGACCTCACGGCTGCGGGACTGCGTAACGGCGTGACAGGCAAGCCGTGGCGAGGTTTCGATCCGGGCACAAAGGGGCGCCATTGGGCTTACGACCCAGCAAAGCTGGATGTCATGGACGCCGACGGCCGAATCCACTGGCCGAGGTCAGGTAAGGGCTTCCCTCGGCTCAAGAAGTACCTCGAGGAAATGCCTGGCGTCCCGCTCCAAGCCATTTGGACGGACATCCCACCGGTCAACTCACAGGCGAAGGAGCGCCTCCCGTTCGACACCCAGAAGCCCGAAGCCCTGCTCGACCGAATCATCAGGGCCAGCAGCAACCAAGGCGACTGGGTGCTGGACTGCTTCGCTGGCAGTGGTACCACGGGTGCGGTCGCTCAGAAGCTCGGCCGGAAGTGGATTATGGCGGAGTTGGGGGAACAGGCTGAGACCGTTGCACTGCCCCGCATGCGCAAGCTGGTCGCCGGGGAGGAGCAGGCTGTGCTGAGTGGGTTGGGCGGATTCGGCTACTACGTCTTGGGCGAGCCGCTGGTCGTGGCTGACCCGAAGCTCAAAGTGCCCATCATCAACCCCAACTACGACAACGGTCTGCTCGTGCAGGCCGTCTGCCTGCAGGAGGGCTTCGCCCAGACCGGCGACCCTGATTTCCACGGTCGCAGCGGCCAGACCTACGCCCACGTCACCGAGACGTGTGTGACCAAGACTTACCTGAACCGGCTGACTCGCCGTCTGTCTGAGGGCGAGGCGCTGACCGTCTACTGCCTGAAGTCGTCGCCCGGTCTCACGGCACCGAGGAACGTGAAGATCAAGAAGATCCCGAGGGACCTGAGGGTCCGGTACGAATCCCGCTGACAGAGGAAGATGCGCATGAGCACCGAGTTGCTGTTTCTGGTGGAGGAGTCCGAGGAGGGCGGCTTCCGGGCGCGCGCCCTGGGCGAGTCCATCTTCACCGAGGCGGACACGTTGGAGGAGCTACGAAGTGCCGTCCTCGACGCTGTAGACTGCCACTTCGAGCCGGCGGAGCGACCGCGGCTGGTTCGGCTTCACCTGGTGCGGGAGGAGGTCCTGGTGGCATGAAGCTTCCCCGCGACGTGAGCGGCGAAGCGTTAGCTCGTGCCTTGGCGCGGTTCGGGTACGAGGTCACCCGGCAGACGGGCAGCCATCTGCGGCTGACGCGAAGCGTTCGCAGCACCCATCATCTCACCGTTCCCCGCCACCGGGACTTGAAGGTCGGCACCTTGGCCGGAATCCTGAAGGACGTTGCCGAGGAGTTGGGTCTGTCCAGGGACGAGTTGGCCGACCGACTATGGTCATAGGAAGCCGCGCATGAGCGATCTCCTTGCACAAACCATCGCTGAGGCAATGAACCTGCGCCCGCCACTGGCCACGGCGCTGCGCAGGCTGCACGCGAACCTGTCGGCGGTGAGCCTGCACGACGGACTGGCGAAGATCAAGGACGACCTCCCCAGCCAGTTCTCCTTCGACACCGAGTTCCCGTCCTTCTGTTTCGACGTTGCCACCGGCGTCGGCAAGACGCGGCTCATGGGCGCGTGCATCGCCTACCTGTACGAGCAGGGGCTTTCGCGCAACTTCTTTCTACTGGCGCCGGGCGAGACGATCTACCGGAAGATGAAGGCGGAGATCGTACGCAGTCACCCCAAGTACCTGTTCGCCGGACTGCCCCAACTGCACAATGCGCGAATCGTGACCGGGGACGACTACCAGTGGCGGGAGAGCCTCTCGGGCCGGCTCTTCGACGAAGCCACAATCTACATCTTCAACATCCAGAAACTGCTCAAAGGGGGTGAGAAGCAGAAGTACAAGTTCCACTCCTTTCTGGAGACGTTAGGCAGGTCGTTCGCTGACGCCATGCGCGAGAAGGGCGACTTGGTGCTGCTGATGGATGAGAGCCACCGGTACCGGGGTCCGAAGTTCTTCGAGGCGCTGCACGGCTTGGAGCCGCTCTTGGGTCTGGAGTTCACGGCGACACCGGCATACCACGGGAACAAGCTGGTCGACTACTCCATGCGGACAGCCATCGAGGACGGCTGGGTCAAGCGAGTGCGCCCCATCTACCGAGAAAACGATGCCCAGGGCGACGAGCACCTCGATCTTCTCAAGCTGCAGGACGGGCTACGCATCCATCTGCGGACGAAAGCCCACCTGGAGACCTACGCGGCCAACGAAGGTCTGCCGCCGATCCGTCCGTTGGTGTTCATCAACACGCGTGACATCGAGCACGGGCAGAAGATCCAGCAGTTGATCGAGTCGAAGAAGATCATGGGCGGGCAGTTCAAGGGGAAGACGCTGCTTATCCACAGCAAGAGCAACGAAGAAGACGAGGAGGCGCTGGTTGCCTTGGAGACCCCGGACAGCAACGTGGAGGTTGTCATCCACGTCATGCGACTCAAGGAAGGCTGGGACGTTCAGAACATCTACAC
>PEVN01000018.1 GCA_002779825.1 Armatimonadetes bacterium CG06_land_8_20_14_3_00_66_21
GGTTGTCCACCACGATTACCTCATGTCCGGCGGTCACAAACTCGTCAACGACGTGGCTGCCAATGAAGCCGGCTCCGCCGGTGATAAGTACGGTCACGGAACAACCTCCCTCGGTGCTTGCATGGCAGTTGGCGGCGTCCACGCCGCATTCTCACAATGTTGAGCGGAGCCGAGGCGCTCCCTTCCTGGAGCGACGACTGAGAAGACCTCGGCTGTGGGGCGCGCGAATATGCGCTTCAACAGCGGGCACGTGCCGGCGTCGAACTTGTCGCTGCCGCGATCCTCACTGCCCACGATCACGTACTCCACGCGGAACCGGGCGAGCAGTGCTCGACGAGTTCTGTTGGCTGTGGCTCGGGCGAAGAACCGCTGGGAATCCTGGTGGCGCTGGTCGAAGGAGGGGGTCTCGTCCCAATGTCCGACAACCACGGGGTTCCCGGCGATCACCGGAGTGAACAGACCCACTTGGCGGGACGTGAGCACGACGCCCTGGCCCTTCGTATGCCGGCCCAACCATTTCATCGCGGAAACCTCATCGGCGGCCACGTGGAAAAGCCGGTGCCCGGAGCCAACCTGTATGCACTGACGAGCCACTACAAAGGCATTGGAGGAGCCGAGCAGTACAACGATTGTGCCAAGCGTCGCCAAGCGACACAGTCGTCGGACGGGCTCACCTGGTGTATCGGCCCAGCGATGCGCGGCAGTCCAGGCAATGGCCGCAAGCAGGCACAGCGGGACCTGCAGACCCAGGATCAGCTTTCGCTGCAGAGCCACGGGTGCGTAGAGGAGCAGGAGCTGTGCAACCGCCCACGCGGCGACGAATGCCGGTACGCCTGCGCGCTGACGACGCGCCAAGAGCCAACCGAGGGCCCCCAACGGCAGTAGCAGGCCGAGACCGCTGGCGACCCAAACGGGCGACGGCGTGAGGACGACATTGCCCTCCAGGACTCCCTGCAGGCCGGGGTTCGTGCGGTACGTGAAGTGGTAGTAGAAAAGCACGGGAGCCGTTCCGCACACCATGCTCAGCCACGTTCGCAGTGCTGCCCGCCCGCGCCCCTCCCCCAGGGCCGTCAAGCAGATCACCGGCACAAGTGCATTCAGAGTGAGCCCCTCGTAGGGATGGACGACGCAGAGGATAGCCGAGAGCACGAGCACTGCCGCAGCGCACCGGCGCGCGTCCTGGCGGGTGGCCAGGTACGCCTGCCCGAGGATGAGCGCCAGAAAGGCTACCCCCAAGCAGAATAGTGGGTTCACCATGAAGGAGTAGAAGGCGGTGGTCTCCGGGGCCCATAGATCGAGGCTTGTCTCTGTGAGGTGCGGGAAGGGCAACGCCGAGGTCCAGAAGCCGAGCCCACCGGAGAATGCCAGGAGTCCCACTGCAGCGCGGGCGGTCGTCCGGGACGGCAGGCAGATCGCGGCGAGCCAGCCGACGCAGGCCAACATCAGTCCGCCAAAGCCCACGCGGAAGACGTGGAACCCAAGCGTGAGAGGCAGATGCAGCCAGCGGCACGCGTGACCCAGGAATAGGAAGAACACGTTGGTGGCAGTTGCCGGATGTGGCGCCGAAGTGTAGGGATTGCGGTATAGCCAAGCGCCGTCGTACCCCAGCTTCATCCGGGCCACGTAGCTGGCCGCATCGGGCACTTTGTCTGCAAAGCCGACGAAGCGGTTGTCGGGCGTCTGCGTCAGCCACCCGACGGCCAACGGCACTGCCGTCACCGCGGATAGCATGAGCCAGACTACCACCAGGAAGCGCGACCCCGGCCAATGCAGGCTGGAAGCAGCACCCTCGGGTGAGTGTCTCGGTAGGTCAGTCGATCCTGACAGCATGGCAGAGGAGTGACACGCCGAACGGGAGTGCCGTAGCGCGGAGGGCAAACGCCTCCAGAGTGAGCAGCGAGATGAGGAACTGGTTGAGCGGTCGGGGCAGTTGGATTAGGGCCGTTTTGGGGGCGGCCGGCGTGGCCAACCGCCCCTGCGCCCACCGGAAGGCGAAGGTCAGCGGCGTGGGCGCGCAGATTGCGTAGGAGAGTCGCTCGACCCGGAAGTCGGCGGCCTCCACTACGTTGCGGAGTCGACTGCCGGTGTACCGGCGGTAGTGGTGCAGCGCGACGTCGTGCTGACTCCACAGGGAGGGGTAGGCGGGGACAGTCAGGAGAAGCGATCCGCCGGGGCGGAGAATGCGGCGCATGCCGCGAAGCGCGCCAGCGTCGTCCTTCAGGTGCTCAAGCACGTCCAGCAGCGTGAGCAGACCGAAGGACCCCTCGGCGAACGGGAGGGAGAGCGCCGACCCGCCAACCAGTCTGTCCAGTCCGCGGGACTGCGCCCGAGCCAGTGCCAGGTTCGAGAAGTCGACGCCGACGACGCGGCAGAACTGCCGGAGTCGCCACATCGTGGTGCCGGTGCCGCAACCAATGTCCAGTAGGAGCTGGTCGCTATTGCCGCCGACGAGCTGGGAGAGCCAAGCACAGATGATCCGCCTCCTGCCCACGAACCACCAGTAGCTGTCCTCCAACCGGTATTGGATCTCGTATTCCTGTGCGTTCAGGGGCACACCTTCCGGCAAGCGCCATAGACCCCAAGTTGACGCCCGCCGCTATGTCTTACCATGCTTCGTCACGAACTCCAGGATATCCGACAGGCGGAACCGGCGTTGATTTCCCTGGGTACGATGGTGCGGGAGCTGCCCACTGTTTGTGTAGCGACGGACGGTGGTCGGGCAGACATTCAGCAGCAACGCAGTCTCCCGCAGGGTCAGTTCCGGGTTGAGCAAGCGCGCCAGCAGCATCGCCCGGGACAGAGGCTGTCCTTTCGCCCGCCGAGGGGACGGAGGAGGCAGAGCTGGGAAGTCCAGGGCTAACGTCAATTGCGCCGGGACGGGTGGGCGTGGCGAGGGGCGCTCCTCGAACTCGAATTCCTGCTGACTCGCCGCGGCGACCTCGTCCCCGAGCAACTCCAGCAGCTTCAGCAGTGGCGCCAGTTGTTCTTGGACAGTCGCCGGCGTCTCGCTGGCGCCGAACGCAAGCGCAGGAGCTGCCTCAGTTGCCATCGAGCCGAGATGCTGTGTCATGGACGCCTGGGTACGGAGAGCGGGAGCGCCGCCCCCGCGGCGCTTTCGGTGTCGGTTCCCGATGGTCGCCGACGAGCCGAGGCACACGCCTTTGTCCAACACATTTGCCGTGGGATCGCAGCCAAGCATCCCGGCCCAGTCTGGCCGTTCAGACGATCAGCATTGCATCGCCGAAGCTGTAGAAGCGGTAGCGCTGCGCGACGGCTTCGGCATAGGCTTTCAGCGTCTTTTCGCGGCCCGCGAAGGCACTCACCAAGACCAGCAGCGTCGACTTCGGCAGATGGAAGTTGGTGAGGAGCGCGTCGACGGCCGTGAATTCATAGCCGGGCCAGATGAACAGGTTCGTTCGACCGTCGAACTCGCGCACCTCGCCGGTCTGCGCGATGGTCTCCAATGTGCGCACCGCTGTCGTCCCGACCGCGACCACGCGGCGCCCTTCCTGCCGCGCGAGCTGGATGGCCGCGGCCGTCTCTGCAGACACCGACACGGACTCCTCATGCATGAGGTGATCTTGCAGCGACTCTGTGTGGATCGGCCGAAAGGTACCGAGACCAACGTGAAGGGTGACGAATCTGAGTTCCACGCCTCGTACTTGGAGGCTCTCCAGCAACTCGGGGACAAAGTGCAGTCCGGCCGTGGGTGCCGCCACCGAACCAGGCGAGCGGGCGTAGACGGTCTGGTAGTCTCCCGGATTGGAGAGCGGGCGCTTGATGTACGGGGGCAGTGGCACCTCGCCGACGCCTTCGAGGACTTGCAGGACGTCGCCCTCGCAGTCAAGCTGCAGGCGGACCAGTCCCTCGCTGCCCCGCTCCAGCACGGTGGCGGTCAGCTCTCCGTCGCCGAACAGAAACACCCGGCGCGGCGCAACGCGTTTGGCCGGACGCGCAAGCGCCTCCCAACAGCGTGGCGATAGCTCGCGCAGCAACAGGAAGTCAATCTTGCCACCGGTATCCGCCCGCCGCCCCCGCAGTTTGGCCCGGATAACCCGGGAGTCGTTGAAGACGAATACATCGCCTTCGCGCACGTAGTCGAGCACGTCGACGAAACCCCTGTGCGCGCAAGCACCGGTCGCCCGGTCCAGTACCAGTAGCCGAGAAGCCGAGCGGGGCCGCGCGGGCTCCTGTGCAATCAACTCAGGAGGCAGATGGTAGTCGAAAAGTGCCGTCTGCAGGTTTCACACCGCCCGATACCATCCCAGCCAACGCCATGGGCGCGGACAAGCACTCGGCTCAGGACTGCTCCCGCTCAAGTCGGTGCACTTCGTCGAACGATTGGGCCGCGCACTTCTGCTTCACCACGGCCTGGTCGGCGTAGAGCGCATCCAGCGTCTCAACGTACCGCTGCTCATTGAGCGCCCACTGGCCCATTAGCGCGAAGGCGAACTGCCGGGCGAGGTGCACCCGCTCGTACCGCGCGGGTGCCGTGACCCTGTCCGCGAGATCCGTCATCCGATCCGTCTCGGCCAGGAACTCCTTCGTCCACTGCAGGAACTCCTCGCGGGTCAGCGTGTCGGCGGCGAAGTCCTGTCGCTTTTCCGTGGCTTTGAGAAACGTCTGGCGAGCGCGCCGGTCCAGCCCGGTGGTGAGCTTGCGGTAGAGTGTCTCGTCGGGCTTGAATCTCAGATTGGGGTCGCCCTGGGCATCCCGGAGCAGCTCGTCGAGAGCAGCCTCATACTCGCGGTTGTAGAGCAGGCTGGTCCAGAGCAGCCTCCGGAGTTCAGCGTCTTCAGCCGTCGTCTTCAGCGCCTCTCGGAGGGCGCCCACTGCTGTGCTGTAGTCTTTGCTCGCGAACAGCAGGTCTGCGTACTCGCGCCATAGTTCCGGCTTCCTGTCGGACAGCTCAATGGCGCGCCGGTACGCGACGCGGGCCTCCTCGAGAACCTTGTCTGCCTCCTGGCGGCTGTTGATGGCGACGAGCGCCCTGTGTTTGCTGACCAGCGCCTCAGCCAGGATCTTCTGGTTCTCGGCCACCTCAGGGGCCCGCTTGGTGAGTTTGCGGCAGATCTCCAGCAGTGGTTCGGTTTCTCCGAGTCGCTGGTGCGCCCGGGCCAGCGCAAGCATGGTCTCGGTGCTGTCGCCCTGCAGGAACAGCGACTGGCGGTAGGCGACCACGGCGCCCTTGTAGTTGTCGAGGGCCGCGTAGGCGTTCCCCAATCGGAAGTAGATGTCCGGGTCTCGCGGCTGAAAGCGAAGCGCGCGGTTGTAGCCGTCGACAGCAAGGCGGTACTTCCCCACCGCCATCTGGTCGGCAGCTTCTTGGAGAAGCTGAGTGGCCTGGGTGGTGGTGTCTTTGACCTGGCCCGCTTGGACCAGCGCAATCGCCTCCGCTACGGAAGCAACCAAGGCGCTGGCGAGGGCGTGAAGCGTGTCGTCGGAAACAGAGTCCACGACCGCTTGACTGTCCTCGGCAAGCGACCGAAACGCTCTCGGCTTGCCGCCGTCGGTGCGAATCAGCGTCGCGGCAACGTACAGCCCTTTGCGGCCCACCTTCTCGGGGAGAGGGGCAAGCTCTTCGAACACCAACCCAAAAGGGATGTCCAGGGCCTGACAGAGGACTTCACGCCCGCTCGCTGAAGTCAGCAGCTCGAGCGCCTCCGGCGCGACCGTCTTCTCGGCGATGGCCCGTTTCACTGCGGGCAGGTCCGGAGAGAGCCGAGAGGCGTGGACGGTGGAGCAGGTCTCGAAAGCAGCCGCGACCGCGTCTGTCAGCCGTGCGGAGACAGTCTGACTAACGCCGCTCATGGAGGCGGCAGGAAAGAGCAGGAGAGGCACCGGCTGGGTCTCCGTCGGCGCTGCCTCGGCGACTACAAGCCAACCGTGCTGTCCGGACGTCAGCGTGACGGCCAGCAGCAATCGGAGCAGCGCTCCCCCCTGTCGGCGTTTCTGACGGACCGTTACCAGCGACTGCGTGGGTACTCGGATTGTCCCGCGGGTGTCCATGGATGCTGTCACGTGGCGCTCAATGAGCCGCCTGCTTCTCGCAATTCCGGATGCCAAGTTCGCACACCCGGATGCCCCTCTGGGCTTCCTGGGTCCGGATGCCTTTGCTCAGTTGACCTTGGTAGGCCTTCAATGCCTTCTCGTACTGGCTGCGCGCGGCTGAGTAGTCGCGGCTGGTGAAATGCGCGAAGGCCAGTTGTTGGTGTCGAGACGCCACGTTGGGATCGTCTGCAGCCGAGGCTTCCACCGACTCCCGGTACTGCTCCGTAGCCGCGGCGATCTTGCCATCGAGGTAGTTGAGAGACGCCTGCCGTTCGAGCTCCCGGGCATCTGCCACCTTGGGAGACTGGCTCCGAGGGCGAGTCGGTTCCGGGCTGGGCCCGCCCGCGGAGGTGCCCGCGGAGGGTGCCGCCGGCCTGCGTTCGATCACCATGCGCGGAGCAGGCGGCCGAGCGCGCTGCCGCGGGTTGGGGTCAGCATCTGTCGACGGTTCCGGCTGAGGGGTAAACATGCCGGGGGACTCGTTGCGGGCGGGCTCGGCGCGGGGGTGCGTGGGCGGCTTGCGTTCGGTTTGAACGGGCCGCGAGGGATCCTGTAGGGTCTGCGGCAGCGGCGCAGGAACAGCGGGCACCACGGTCACGCTGGCCGGCGGCGGAGGCACTCTGACCCCCCCGTTTGCAGGTCGTTCCGGCTCAGGCGTCGCCGCTCGGGCGGACAACGGAGGAGGCGGTGGCCCCACGAGCTGAGGGGGGCCTTGTGGGGCCCAAGCGAAGCGGGGGAAGCGCTGCGCCTCAACGCGGGCTAACCAGCGCTTCGCGTCGGCGTTCCCGGGGTCAACAACGAGCGCGGCGCTGAACGACTCCTCGGCGAGACCGTACTGGCCTTTCTGGAAGTGGGCGGCGCCGACCTCGATGAGGCGGGCGACGGGATCCTGGGACGCCGAAACGGCTCGGCGCGACCCGTGCCTCCCGCCCGACTCCGCGGCGCGGCTCGCCAGCAGTATGAAGACGATCCCCAGCGTGGCGGCGGCAACGACAGGTACGGCGCTTAGGTAGGCCGACTGGCCGAACAGGGAGAAAGACCGGCCGGGGCGGGCAGGAGGTGAGGGCGCGGGAATGTCTGTGCCGCGGAGTCGCTGCAGGTGCTCCCTGTCTACGGCGCTGTTGGGGTTAAGGGCGACCACCCGCTCGTACTCGAGGACCGCCTCCTCAGTGCGACCCATGCGCTCGTAGAGGAGACCCAACAGCGAGTGTGCAGAGATGCTGTCCGGGTCCAAGTCGATGGCCTGGGTGCACAGGAAGGCGGCACCGGCCAGATCATCTCGTTCGCTCAGCCCGAACGCGCGCTCGAGGAACCGGTTGACCTCCTCAACGTGCTTGGCGGGCTCGGCTGCCGCGGTTGGCTGAAGCTCGAACTCCTCCGCCGGGAGGGGGGTGACCCCTGCAGGCTGTTCCAGTCGGGCGCCGCAGTGGCGGCAGTACCGGCTGTTGCGGGCGTTTACGTTACCGCAGCGTTTACAGATCATGGTGGCCTCGACGGGCTGCAGGTCGGCTCAGTTGACAGCCCCATACGGTGTGGTTTACCCCTTCTGGCAGCCCCCCAAACGCTGGCCGCCGGCCGGCTGGATCGCGGGGCGGGACCTGCGCGCGCACGCAAGTTTCGCCTTGAGCGCGCGGCGCAACCCGGTGGCGCTGCTTGGCGGGACCTGCGCGCGCACGCAAGTTTCGCCCCGGCCGGGTCATTTCCGCTGACCTTTGGGGAGTTCGTAGATGAGCCGAATCTGGTCCAGCGACCTGACCGGGAGTTGCTGCCCCAGCGGCGTTGCCACCGCGTCCGTGGCACCCACCGAGACGATCTTCGCCTCGCCGAGCTTGCGCACTGTCCGCTCCGCCGTCTTCGGGTTGATCTCGGAGCGGATGATCGCGACCCGCGCCCCCAAGCGAAGTCCCTCGCGGGTGCCGATGTCGAGGTGGAGGTCCCCCCTGCCGTCCACCACCAGCACCTTGCCCGCCGTCGCACTGCCCGAACGGAGCTGCTTTGCCGCGCGTGCGCAGGCTTCGGAGAGCGCGTCCAGTTGCAGCCGGTCTCGCGAGGTGCTCTCGTCCGGTTTCGCCTCCAACTGAACGGTGACGGCTGCGCCCGATACGGCGAGCTGCAGTGGAACCTCGTACAGTACCGCCCGAACGGTGAGCTTGACGCCGGTAAGGTTTTCCCGAACCTGCAGTTCCACCTCTCCGGTTAGGGCGCGGTCCGCTCGCAGACCCTCGGCCAACTTCAGGGCGTCCGCTTCGCTGAGCGGTGCGTGGAGACCCCGCAGGTCCATCTCTTGCTCCATCTGCGAGCGGGGCACCACATCGAGCGTCCCGTCTTCCATCAACGCCAGCGCGAGCGAGTCGGCCAGTTCGCGACACAGGAAGGCGGTGGCGCCGTGACCCGCGGTGAAGTCCATCACCAGTACCCGAGTCGTCGCTGTCGGGGCAGCCGGCAGACCAGTGAACAGCAGCAGCGCCGCCGCTGCATTGAAGCGCCGTGTGCGTCGGCTCATGGGGTCTCCTCGTAGGCACGTGTTGTAGGGAACTCGGCTATGCGCTGAGCGGCTGACAGCGCGGGCACCAGAATGTGGGCCGCTGGCCGAGCCTCGTCTTCCGGATTGGCTCGCCGCAGCGGGGGCAAGGCTTGCCCTCGGCTTGGTGCACTCTGAGCGTTGCCGTCTCGCCGGGCGCGTCGCCATACTCGCCCTCGAGGGCTCGCCCGAGGACGTTTCGGATTGCGCGGAAGAGGCTTGCGGCCTGCGCGTCGGGCAGGTCGCGCCCCTTCTGTTTGGGGGCGATTCCTGCCTCAAACAGGATCTCGTCGGCGTAGGTGTTGCCGATGCCAGCCAGGACCGCTTGGTCCATCAGTAGCGCCTTGAGCGGTCGCCCTTCTTTTGCCAGGAGCTCTCCCAACGTCTTCGGGGTGAACCCCCGGGACAGCGGGTCGACTCCGAGCCGCCTCACTTCGTCCAGTTTGCGGATGCCAACAGTGGGGAGCATCGTCACGAACTGGGACGACACCTGGCAGATCCAGAAGTACTCCTGGTCTCCGACGCAGAGAGCGACCGTCGGCTGCGCCGCCAGGCAGGTCTCTCGGTCGCCGAAGCCGGCGACGCCCCAAAGCCTCAGGTGGGCAAGCACAGAGCGCCCGTTGTCGAAGTCAAGGCTGAACAGCTTGCCGTAGCGGCGGGCCCCCACAAGGGCCGTCGTGCGGCCGGCTGATTGGCTCTGCAACTCGCCTGTCGCGGGGTCCCGGACGAGGACTTCATGTACCTGTTTTCCCGCCAAGTCCCGCCGCACGCGGCGAACCAGCTTCTCGATCTCCGGCAGCTCGGGCATACAGGGATTCTTCCCTTGACCCCCCGGGGCAAAACGCGAGGAGACCAGCGTGCACACCGTGCCTGGGCTGAGACAGGCGTGTCTTGCGTGACGGCGAAGAAGGCGGCGCGCCGTGGAAGTCGCCAGCAGGAGGGCGTCGGGACGAGAGGCGGGACGCGCGGCCGCTGCCGCTACAGCCGGGCGCTGGCGACGGTGAGACCCAACACGACAATGCCCGCGATGCCTGCGAGGAGGCGGACGGCCTTCAGGCGCCAAGTGGTCCGTGGCGCCAGCTTCGGCGTGACAATGCTGCCCGTCCCCGTGTCGGCCAGAAGGAGGAATGCCAACCCCAATCCGGCAGACAAGAGGGCCAGCAGACCGAGAAGCACGCTCACAAGTATGGAGACAGACGCGACTGCACCCCTGGTCGCCAGTGTTGGAGAGCAGGTCTCGTCACCTGGATTCGGGTCGCCGAAGACCGGGCACCCAGTCCGACACCGACTCTCTACGCCACCAGTGTACCCGGGTGCGTGGGGTCTTGTCTGTCCGTAAAACTACGGTATTCTCTGGCGAGCGACGCTATTCCTTACCCAGAGGGTAGAGGATTTTCTGCACTTCGGGGTCGTTGAGGTTATCCCGGGTGACGACAGTCACGCCCGTGTCCACCCTCCGGTCGCACTTCTCGCCGTCGATGGCCTTCTTCGCCTGCATGACTCCCTGGTAGCCCATCTGGAAGGGGTTTTGCACTACGAGCGCCTGCAGCCCACCTTCCTGCAGCGCCTTGATCTCGCCATCCGAGGCATCGAAGGCCACGACCTTCACCTTGCCCGAGAGCTTCCGGGCCTTGAGCGCCTCGATGCAGCCCAACGCTCCCGGTTCGTTGGCCGCGAAGAGACCGGCCAGGTTCGGGTGTGCAGTCAGCATGTCCTCAGTCACGTTCATCCCTTTGCCGACGTCGCTTTGCGAGTAGAGCGTGGAGACGAGTTTGAGACCTTTGTGGACCTTGAGCCCGTCTTTGAAGCCCTTCTCGCGCTGATCGGAGGTTGCCGCGCCTTTGATGAAGGGGACCAGTCCCACCTCGCCCTTGTCGCCGAGCAATCGCGCCAGCTCATTGGCTGCTTCTGCAGCGCCCGCGACGTTGTCGGTCGCGACGAAGGAGAGCGAGACGTCGGGGTCGAGTCCGGAGTCGATGGTGACGACCGGGATCTTCGCGTCCGACGCCTTCTGCGCTGTGTGCACCAGGGCCTTGGCGTCGCAGGCGGCCATCACAACCGCATCCACCTTGTTGGTGAGGAAGTCCTCGATGATGGTGATCTGCTCGGCAACCATGGTTTCCTGAGGGGGGCCGTTCCACAGGATCTCGGCACCGACTTCGTCACCGGCCGTTTCCGCGCCCTTCTTGACGGTCTGCCAGAACTCGTGAACCGTGCCCTTGGGGCAGACGGCAATCCGGAGGGTCTTCTCCGGCTTCGCCGCTCCCTGGTCTGACGCTCCGTCTTTGGCGGGCTGCTCTACAGGCGGTGTTGGCGCTTGCCGGCTACAACCGACAAGTCCGGCCAGAAGTAACGTGCACGCGAGCTTTCTGCAGATTCTCATGGTGCTCCTCCAATGAACTTCAACGGACTGGTTGGGACCCAAGGATAACACATTGCGGCAGGGAATTCCTAACTGTGCCGGTCTTTTGTCGGCGTGTGTGGACGCGCCGTTGACCGCCCTCGGACGGACGGCGGGTTTTTCCTCGACCGACGTTGACGCTCGTCGGGCGCGAGGGTATACTTCTCCTTCCCGGCGCTATATGTGGGGTGGCGGTCCCTGGTTCCGCCAACATGTAGCGTGCGGAGCTCGAGAGGCTGCGGATACGGCGGAGTTGCAGCACGACGGCGATCCAAGTTGGTTCTCCTTCGGCACTGGCGACCAACGCACGGCACTGCAGCAGCATAGCAGACCCAAACTGAAGAAAGGCTCACACCCATCATGGCAGCACCAGTTGGCACAATCGGCGTCGCAGAAGCACCGGTCGAGGCAAAGACGGACCACGCTCCTGCAAGCACTCGCGGAAGGGCGCCGCGAACGAGTCCCGCGCCCGCAGGTCGTGGGCTGCGCATCCCCAGGCTATTCACCGTTGCCGGCGAAAGCCCGTACGACCAGATCGAGTGGGAAGTGCGCAATGCGACGATCTCCGGCGAAGACGGGGAGGTCATCTTCGAGCAGGAGGGCGTGGAAGCACCCAAGACGTGGTCGCAACTTGCGGTGAATGTCGTGGTCTCCAAGTATTTCCGCGGGCACCTTGGGACTACGGAGCGCGAAACGAGCGTCCGTCAGTTGGTCCGCCGGGTGGTCGACACCATCGCGGACTGGGGGATCGGGTGCGGGTACTTCTGCTCCGCGGCAGACGCAGAAGCGTTCCGGGACGAGTTGACCTACCTGCTGCTGCACCAGCGGATGTCCTTCAACAGCCCGGTCTGGTTCAACTGCGGCATCGAGCCGCGGCCGCAGTGCTCTGCGTGCTTCATCAACTCCGTCGACGACAACATGGAGTCGATCCTGCGATTGGCTGGTACCGAAGCGCGGCTGTTCAAGGGCGGCTCGGGCACCGGGTCCAACCTCTCGTCCATCCGCTCCTCCAAAGAGCCGTTGAGCGGCGGCGGCACTGCTTCGGGCCCTGTCTCGTTCATGAAGGGCTACGACGCCTTCGCCGGCGTCATCAAGTCCGGCGGGAAGACGCGGCGCGCGGCGAAAATGGTCATCCTGAACGCCAACCATCCGGACATCGTCGAGTTCATCAAGTGCAAGGAAGAAGAAGAGCGCAAAGCCTGGGCACTCATCGACGCCGGCTACGACGGCTCGTTCAACGGAGTGGCCTACGGCTCGGTCTTTTTCCAGAACGCAAACCATAGCGTGCGCCTGACCGATGAGTTCATGCAGGCCGTCGAGAGCGGCGGGAAGTGGCAGACCCGCGCGGTGACCACCGGCGAGGTCATGGACACCTACGAAGCCGCCGACCTGCTCCGGATGGTCGCAGAAGGCACCCACGTCTGCGGCGACCCCGGTCTGCAGTTCCACACCACCATCAACCACTGGCACACCTGCGCCAACAGCGCGCCCATCGTGGCCTCCAACCCGTGCAGTGAGTACATGTTCCTCAGCGATAGCGCCTGCAACCTGGCCTCGCTGAACCTGATGACGTTTCGGCGTGAAGACGGCGAGTTCGACCCGGAGACCTTCGCCCACGCGAGTTCCCTCACCATCCTGGCGCAGGAGATCATCGTCGACAACGCCAGCTACCCGACAGAGATCATCTCCGAGAACAGCCTCAAGTACCGGCCGCTGGGGCTCGGATACGCGAACCTTGGGGCGCTGCTCATGGCGCGGGGGCTGCCGTACAACAGCGACGCAGGCAGAGCCTACGCCGGCGCCGTGACCGCGCTGATGACCGGCGCCGCCTACCGGACCTCGGCTCAGGTCGCTGAGGCAATGGGGCCGTTCGACGGGTATGCCGTCAACCGCGAGCCGATGCTCCGCGTCATGAACCAGCATCGAGACGCGCTGACAGACATCGACTCCCAGCTTGTCCCCGCCGACCTGATGCGCGCCGCTCGGAAGGCGTGGGATGAAGTCCTCGAACTGGGCACCCAAGCCGGGTTCCGCAACGCGCAGGCGACGGTGCTGGCGCCGACGGGAACCATCGGTTTCATGATGGACTGCGATACCACCGGCGTCGAGCCGGACATCGCGCTGGTCAAGTACAAGAAGCTCGTCGGCGGCGGCATGATGAAGATCGTCAACCACACCGTGCCCGAGGCCCTGCAGCGGCTGGGCTACGAGGCGTGGCAGGTTGCCGACATCGTCTCGTTCATTGACGAGAACGACACCATCGAGGGCGCGCCCCACGTCAAGGAGCAGCACCTGCCCGTGTTCGACTGTGCGTTCCGGCCGCAGAACGGAACGCGCTCGATCCAGTACCAAGGGCACCTGAAGATGATGGCGGCCGTGCAGCCGTTCCTGTCGGGGGCGATCTCGAAGACCGTCAACGTCCCGGAAGACAGCAAGGTGGAGGAGATCCGCGACGCGTATCTCATGAGCTGGAAGCTCGGGCTGAAAGCGGTGGCGATCTACCGTGACAACTCGAAGCGGACCCAGCCGCTGAGCACTGCGAAACGGGAAGGCAAGACAGCCGTCGGCAAAGCCTATCGCCGCCGGTTGCCCGACGAGCGCCAATCGGTCACCCACAAGTTCAGCATCGGGGGTCAGGAAGGCTACGTGACCGTGGGCATGTACGAAGATGGGGCGCCGGGCGAGGTGTTCATCACCATGTCGAAGGAAGGCTCGACCGTGTCCGGGCTGATGGACTGCTTCGCCACGGCGATCTCCATGGCGCTCCAGTACGGTGTGCCACTCAAAGTCCTGTGCGACAAGTTCTCCCACACCCGATTCGAGCCGTCGGGCTACACCAACAACAAAGACATCCCCCTGGCCAAGTCCATCATGGACTACATCTTCCGCTGGCTGGCGCTCAAGTGCCTCTCTGCCGAGCAGAACGAGACCATCAACGGGGGCCATGTCTCGGCCGAGGCGGACGCGGGCGAGGACGGGAGCAACGGGAGCGCTCCCGCCAGCGCCGCGCCGCACGAGGCACTGGTGAACGCGGCCTCCGCGGCGCTGCTGCAGGCAGACGCGCCGCCCTGTGCCGATTGCGGCGCTATCATGGTTCGGTCAGGCGCCTGCTACAAGTGCCTGAACTGCGGCGGGACCAGCGGGTGTAGCTGAGACAGCGCTCGGGCGGCCGTCCCGGCGCGTGCCTCGCCATGCACTACCCTCCCGACCTCCAGTCAGGCCGGTTCCTGCGCCGGGTCAACCGGTTCCTGGCGGAGGTGGACCTTGCCGGCATGGCTGTGTCGGCGCACGTCGCAAACTCCGGCCGCAACCGCGAGCTGTTCACCGTGGGCCGCGAGGTGCTGCTGGCGCCGCAGCCGGTGGGCCCGCGCAAGACTGCCTTCGACCTCAGCCTGGTTCGCTTCAACCGGCGGTGGGTCTCGGTGGACGCGCGGCTGCCGAACCGGCTCGTCGAGGAAGCGTGGCGCGCGCAGAAGCTGCTTCCGTTTGGTCGGTATGGCACAGTCGCACGGGAGGTCGCGTTGGGCGACAGCCGGATCGATCTGCTGTTCGGCCGCGGGGACGAGCAGTGCTGCGTCGAGGTCAAGTCGGTGACGCTGGTCCCGAAGAGATCGCCCTCTCGGACCCGCTGCCAGTTCGACTCGTCCGGGCGAGCACGGAACCGCCGAAGTTGGCGCGTTCAGCAGCCCGACCGACGCAGAAGTAGCGACACCTCATCTGCCTGGTGGTAGCTGTGGCCGATGGAGGAAAGGTGCTGCACCACCTCGCGGATGACCCAGCCGAGGATGATTGCCAACGTCACCGCCGCAAGCACGCCGAACACCAGCTTCCAGTTCCTCGCTGCCTTGTCCTGCTCGCTCATCGGCGTGCGTGTTCGCCACGCCCCAACGCCGCTCCTGCTCGCCCGCGCACCCGGAGCACCGCGCAGTGTCTTGACACAACCGACAAGACCTCGCACAATGCCGCGCTCACCTGACACGTGAAACGTGACACCCGACACCTGACACGCCCTCCCCCCGGTTCGCGATGAAGCGCAAACGCAACCTGACCACCGCAGTGATCCACGCAGTTCTCCTGACCGGCTGCGTGCTGTTCGGCTTCCCGTTCTTCTGGCTGCTCACCACCAGCATGAAGGAGCAGCGCGAGGTCTTCGCCGACCCGCCGCAGTGGATCCCCAAGCGGCCGGCGGTGCCGCTGCAGTCGCCCTACGTCTCGGCCGATGAGTTCCCCGCGCCCGAGCCGCCGCCCTGGTCCAACAAGCACGACTGGCGGCGGGCCTGGCCGCAGATCCGGAACGACCTCTGGACCGCCGTCCGCCCGCTGCTGCCCGTCGCCGCGAAGGCGTTCTCTGACCGGCAACTCCGCGACCCGATGGCGCGCGGCGTCTGGTCGAGGTTGCTGGCCGGCACTCCCCCCGACAAGCTGCGCGACGCTATCGGCAACTGCGACGTGCTCAAGGAAGTTCTCACCCCGAGCCTCATCGCCGCAGTCTGGGAGAGGAACCTCCTCTCCGTGCAGATCCGCAACGCCACCGTGGAGGACGCCGGCTTCCACCTGTACACGCTGCCGGCCGCCCGCCGCCTGCTGTGGAACGTGTCGGGAGCAGCCGCGCAGTTGCGCCCGCAGGCAGACAGCCGACTGCCCACCTCGCAGGTCAACTACGACTTCCGTCGCGCGCGCCGCGCCACCCTCACGCTGGCCAGCGCGCTGCCCGTCGCGCCCGACTCGTTCAACCGACTGAATGTCCCCTTGCGCGCCGACCGGTCGTTTCACCGAGTCGACGTGGAGATCGACGCCGGCGGGCGCGTCTACCGGTCGGAGAAGTCGCTGCTGCTCGACTCCAACCTCTGGCAGGAAGCGGCGTGGCAGGTCAAAGAGCGCGGCGAGCAGAGCACCGTGTTCCGCGACTACACCCCCCTGGTGTTCGTGCGCAGCTCGCAGACCTCGGCGAACCGCCTGCGGGTGACGCTGTCGCTCGAACGCAACAGCTTCCCCCGGGCGCTTTACGACAAGGCGCTGCGCAACTACAAAGCCGCGCTCGACTACCTGCCCATCGGGCGGTACCTGCTCAACACCGTCATCCTGGTGGTGCTGTGCGTCTTCGGCGAGTTGCTGGCCTGCAGCCTGGTCGCCTACGGCTTCGCCCGCCTGCACTGGCCGGGGCGCGACGCCCTGTTCGCCCTGCTGCTGGCCACCATGATGCTGCCCGCGCAAGTCACCATGATCCCCGTCTTCCTGATCTTCAAGCACCTGGGCTGGTACAACACGCTCCAGCCGCTGTGGGTGCCGTCGCTCTTCGGCAGCGCCTTCTTCATCTTCATGCTCCGCCAGTTCATGCGCACCATCCCCAACGACCTGGAAGACGCCGCCAAGATCGACGGTTGCGGCTTCCTCGGCTGCTACTGGCGGATCATCCTCCCCCTCATGAAGCCCGCCCTCGCCGCGGTGGCGATCTTCACCTTCATGAACACCTGGAACAACTTCATGGGCCCGCTGATCTACCTCAACGACCAGCGCCTCTACCCGCTCTCCCTCGGTCTCTTCCAGTTCCGCCTGGAGCACTCCACGGACTTCGGCATGCTCATGTCCGCCTCAACGATCATGACCTTACCCGTCGTCGCCGTATTCTTCCTGGCGCAGAAGCATTTCATTCAGGGGATTACGTTGACGGGGATGAAGGGGTAAGCGACCGCTCACTGCCGCCCTTTCGTCGGTGAGGGCGCTGCGCATCGCACAGTCAGGGAAGCACGGGTGGTCGCTTCGGGAGCTCTTGGATGGCCATGGTCGATGCCACGGCTGTGCCTCCTGAGGGGCGCAACGGTGGCAGGTTTGGCGAACACCCTCGCGAACACCACTGGCCGTGCGCGGGCCGTTGTTCGCTTTGCCCGCCTTTGCGCGCCGCGCACGATCGCCACGGGCCCCCGCACGCGGTCTGCAGAGTCGCGCACATGGTGCCGGGGCCCGCGCATATGCCTCCAGTACGCGCACACGTATCCGTGAGTATGCGCGCACGTGCTGCTCAATATACGCGCACATGGCGTGGGAGCGCTCGCCCCTCATCCCGAAGGGATCGGAGGACAATAGCCCGGCGATTCATCGCCGGGGCCGCGCCCGCGGCGGTTGCGGCCGAAGTCCCGAAGGGACGACTGAGGGGTGCAGTCAGCCGTCCCTTCGGGACTCTGGGATTGGTTGGGCTGCGTCGTGGGCGATCCCCAGCGTTGAAACGCTGGGC
>PEVN01000051.1 GCA_002779825.1 Armatimonadetes bacterium CG06_land_8_20_14_3_00_66_21
CCCGCCTTGCGTCACCGGCTGCCCGGTGCATGTCCCCGAGAGAACTCGCCTTGCGCGAAAGCGCTCGCTGCTCGCGGCGTTGGTCTTCCGTGAGCTGCGGTTTGGGCTGCTCCGGTAACGCCTGCTCCTGCTTGGGCGGCTCTTGCTGCAACGCCAGCCCGAACGCGCGCTCCAGGTTCTGGTTTACCTCCGCGAGGTTCTTCGCGTGGCCCAGAGGGCGGTGGATCGGAATCTTCGCGACGGGCTTCGCCTGCGCGTCGTCCCGGTCAAGCAACAGGACCACCGGCAGCTCCTGAGGCGCCAAGCCGTACGCCGCCAGCGTCTCCTTGGCGGATTGGTCAGCCGCATCGGAGACCCAGTAGCTCACCTTGTCCTTCAGCGAGTACAGCTCCAAGGTTAACTGGGCGTCCAGCAGCGTGTCGTGCTCGTTGGTGGAGTTGTAGACGAACAGCACTGCGCGGCGCGGCGGCGGCTCCGCCCCCTCGACCGCGGCCGTCAGCAGGCAGTACAGGGCCGCACTGAGAACAAGGCTCATTCGTTCACTTCCATACATTGGCGCTGCGACGGCGTTAGAAGCGGCGCTTCACTCCTGGCGGCAGCCCGGTGGGCGCGGTTTCCGGCGCAGTCGCAGCCGGCGGCTCCTGGACTGTCGGCGCAGCGGGTGTTGCTGGCTCGGGTGGTTGGGTCGGCTGCGCTGTTGCCGTGGGCTGCGGAACAGCAGTCGGCCGGCGCAGGGCGACGGGGCGGCCAGCGCGTCGTTGGGGCCGGTCTGCGGAAGCAGCCGGCCGTTGCGGCGACGGCGAGGACCGAGGGGCTGGAGGTCCAACCTCGCGTGGACGCGCGACCGAGAGCGTCGTAGACTCTTCGGGGGCGACCTGCTGGTAGCGGATTCGAGGAATCTGCTCAGTGTGTTGCTGCGAAGGTTGCGACACCGCAGGACGGGGAGCGGCGGCCAGAGGAGCGGCCGGTTCGAGAGACGGGACCGGCCGCTGCACCGCAGCTTGCTCGGGGCCGGGTGCCCCGGGAACAGCGACCGGGCTCTTTGGCGGCCGAAGGAGAGACCAAGCCACCAGTCCTGCCAGCGCCGCCGCTGCGCCGAACACCAGTCGATTGCCGGCCAGGGCTCTCTTCCATGAGCGAGGAGGGAGCGGGGCCGGCTCAGGCGCCCCGGCGTCGGCGGCAGGCGCATTCGCGTCAGCCGGAATCAGCGCGGCAAGCGCAGCCGCCAACTCAGCGACGTTCGGGTAGCGGCTCTGCGGAGCGACCCGAAGGGCCCGCGTCAACAGCTCATCCGTTCCTGCCGGCACTCCCGTTGCCCGGCGCCACAGTGGCTCGTGCTTTCCCGCCTCGATGGCCGCCCGGAGCGCTCCCGCGTCCTCACCCGGGTACGGCGCTTCTCCAGCAATCAGCCGATACAGGAGGGCCGCCAGGGAGAAGACGAGCGAGGCTTCGCTGACCGGTTCGCCGGCCAGCTCTTCCGGGGACTGCGTCTGAAGCTCGTCTGTCGCGCTACGCGTGGTGGCGTCGCCACTCTCTCTCAGATAGTGGCTGAAGCCGAGTTCCGCCCAAAGCGCGCCGCCGGCGGGTGTCACGCACACGTTCCGCGGGTCGGCGACTGACGGCCCCACTTGGTTCTCCTGCAGCACCTGCAGCGCAGCGGCGCACGTCCGCACCAGCAACAGCGCCTCCGTCGGCGGCAGTCGTCTGCCCTGACCAATAATCTCCGCCGCCGTCTCGCCGGTGGGCAGGGCAAAGAGCGCGTAGTGCTGGGCTCCTTCCTGCCCCCAGTGGAGCAGTGGCGCGAAGGCGGATGAGTTGGCTTCTTCAAGGGCCCGCAAGGCAAGGCGGAAGTTGAAGGTGAGTTCCTGCCGGGCGCCTTCGGTGAGGTGGCGCGGAAGGAACAGCTCCTTGCCGAGGAGTTCGCGGCCGGAGCCCGGCTCTCGGCAGGTGACGACCCGACCCAGCGGCTCTACTCGGAGTTGTTGGACAATCTCGTAGTGGCCAAGCAGCTCTTGGGTCATGTCTGCGTGACTCCCGCCGAAGCGCGCTCAAGATGCCCCCAGTGGTTGGGGCGCTTCGCGTGAGCAGGCCGCTCCGCCAGCCAAATTGACTCGCTTCGAGGCGTGTGCTATACTCGCCGCTTGGCGTCTTCCCCGTCGGCTGGCGGGGAATCCAGCGCCAAACGGCCCGGCTCGCGCGGTGTCTTGCGCTGGGGCCGAAGCGATGAGGAGCATGTGTGTATGAGTGAGGAACGCGAGACGCAGGTAGAACCAGGTTGCGATCAGTCGCTGAAGGACGAACTCTCGCTGGACGCAATCAAGCGCGTGCTTCCCCACCGAGAGCCGTTCCTGCTGATCGATCGGCTGCTGGAACACGTGCCTGGCGAGCGGATCGTCGGCGTCAGGAGCGTTAACGCGAACGACATTGTCGAGCGGGACGAGTTCTGTCCCGAGCCGCACATGCCGTACACACTGATCCTGGAGAGCATCGCGCAGACGGGTGCGGTGTTGCAGCTTGCCAAGCCGGAAAACGAGGGCATGAACGCTTTCTTCGCCGGCATTGACAAGGTGCACATCGGCCGCCCGGCGCGGGCGGGCGAGCAGTTGGTAATGGAAGCCTCGACCCTCCGCCAGCGGGGCACCATCGGCTGGATGAGCGGCGTGGCCAAGGTGGACGGCGAAGTCGTGGTCGAGGGTGTGTACATGTTTGCGCTCACCGGCACCATGCCGGTGCCGGACTGAGTGGCGGGCGCCGGTTCACCGAATCCTCTGTAGCACCCACTCCTCTGTGAACACCCGCTCCTCGCCGGGCTGCAGGTCATAGAGCGGGCTCAGCACCTCCGCTTCGAGGTACTGCGGGCACGTGTATACTTCGACGGAGCAACCTCCGTCTGGGTAGTCGGCGGTCGGGTCGTATCGGAAGCTCTTCACGTACACCTGCTCGCCGTTCCGGTAGGACAGCCAGCCGCCGTCGGAGTCGGCACCGATTTTCGCTGCTGTCTCGCCGGCCTGCACGTTGATGGAAGTCGAGCCGATCTCCCACTGCGGCAACTCCCGACACTCCTCCCGCCAGTACCGAACGCCGTCTGGAAAGCGGCTGTTCGGGTTGCGCGGAAAGGTGAGGGTGCCGCCCGGCCGGAGTTGGGTCACGTCCCACACGCTCCAGCGGACAGGCTGCTGGGAGACGTTCCGGATCTTCTGCCTGAATCGCACCCGACTGCTTCTCGGGAACAGCTTCAGTGCTACGGTGAACTGGGTGCCCGTGGCCTCCAAGGGCGGGGCGATCAGCCGGACCTCGCTTTCTTCGGTAAGCCTGACCTGGCAGCGGTAGTTGTCCTGCGAAGCGTGCCAGCCGGCAGCTTCTGCGCGGTCCTGAGGCGCCACCCAGAGCTTGTATCCGCCGTAGTTGCGCCAAGTTCCCTGGTCGCGAGACCAGTCGTACAGCCGGCCGGATTCGGCTTCGTTCTCCCAGAGCACGTTGGTCGAGTCGTTCAGCCGGTAGCTCAGCACTCGGCCTCCCGCAGCGGGCACCAGGATCACCTCGGCGACCGAGTTCCGAAGGCGGTACGCGCCCCCCCACCCGCGATAGGTGAGCGAATCCACCTCGACGTCATTGGGCACGAACTGAGACGCTGAAATCGACCCGCAGAGCGCGAGGGAGACGCAGAGCAGGCACAGGCGGCGAACCGGCGTGAAGAAACGACGCAGGGGCATTCATGGAGTTCCTTTGTGGGTGGTACGGCAGCGAGCAGAGAGGCGAGGCGCACCCGGGCGACCGCTGCCTTGATTTCGCCGCCGGAGAGGTGTACCCTTCCTCGGCGGGTTGCCCGTCGCCCGCCCCCCACAAACGCGATGCTACTCAGGCTGCTCCTTCTGTTCACCGTTGTCCCGGCGCTCGAACTGATCGTGCTCCACAAGGCCGCCACACTCATGGGGCTCGGGTGGACGGTTGCGCTGATCCTCCTGACCGGAGTCGCCGGCAGCACGCTAGCCAAGTGGCAAGGACTCGCGGTGCTCCGGCAGACGCGGGCAGAGATGGCCTGCGGGCAGGCGCCGTCCCAAGGTCTCCTCGACGGACTGCTAATCCTGCTCGGGGCCGCCCTCTTGCTGACGCCTGGATTCCTGACGGATCTCCTCGGTCTGTGCTGCTTGGTTCCCTGGTCGCGTCGGCGGCTGAGGACCCAACTCCGCACGCGCCTCGAACGCTGGGTGCAGTCCGGTCAGATTCAGTTCACCTTGCGGTGACCTATGGACGAACGTCTTGGGGTGGCTGAAGACCCAAAACGGCCGTATAATGGCGCTCCGTCGTGTCGCCGACTCGGGCCGCTTTTGGGCCGAGAGACCTCTCGGCCGCGCGGTCCAGATTTACATCGAAAGGTCGTCCACCCAATGCTCCGCAGACTTCTCCTCGAGGAAGACGGACAGACGCTCATCGAGTACGCGTTGCTGGTTTCCCTACTCGGACTGGTCGTCATCGCGGCCCTGACAGTGCTGGGCGGGAGGCTGCGTGACGTGTTCATCGGCGCCAATACGCACCTCAAGTCTACTACCTGATCCTGAGTGAAGCCCGCGCGTTGGCCCCACCCGGACCGTGCCCGGGGCTGGCGAGCGTTGGGTAATCGAGGCGCAACAAAGCCCCAGGTAGCTCAAGCCGGGCGGGGAACCGCCTGAGTTCGGCGGACCACCGGCGTGGTGTCAGTGAGGTGCCGATGGCGCGAAGACCTGAGTGGAGCAATAGCTATTTAGGGGTATGCAGTTGACTCTCGCTACGGCATCGCTCAGTCCCAACGGGACGATTGAGAATAGCCCAGGGGATTCATCCCTGGGAAGCCAAGGCGCCACGCACACCGCCCCAGTCCTGCTATGTAGCAACCTGTCAAGGTGTGCGGAAAGAAAACGGCACTTCCACGGGACAGAGAACC
>PEVN01000463.1 GCA_002779825.1 Armatimonadetes bacterium CG06_land_8_20_14_3_00_66_21
CAACTGGAGGCCATGGTCGCCGCCAAACCGGGTAGTCAGACCCATGCGGAGACGAAAGCGCGTTACGATAACATTATCGAGATGCTGCGTGACCGGGAGCGCACCACGTTTATCTTCGTGGTTTACCCGGAGAACACGCCCATCGTCGAAGCCCATCGCGCGAGTGAGGACCTGCAGCAGGCCGGCATCTCCACCTCCCTGGTAGTCGCCAATCAAGTGCTGCCCCCGGAGGTGTGTACCTCGCCCTTCTTCCGGGGACGGTGGACGTTGCAGCAGAAGTACCTCCCGGTGATCGCCGCGAGGTTCGACGTGCCCGTGGCGACGCTACCGCTTTTCGACGCGGAGGTCAAAAGGCTGCCTGCTCTGCGAGCAGCCGGTGAGACGCTGTGGGGCGAGGCCGACGACACCCGACTGGCGAGTTGAGCGCCGTGCCTGGATGCCCGGGAAGACCCGGCGTCCGTTGCGAGTGAAGCCTGCCACGAACGCACGAACGGTAGGTGAGCAACGTGGAACAGATGAGGGCCATGGACGCGCTGAGAACCGCGCAGACGTCCGATGCGTGCCGCGTGACGCGGGAGCTGTTGGCGGAGCTATTCGGCAGCGACCCGCCGCGGACGGTCGGCGTGCGCCTGTGTGACGGGACCCGGTGGCCGGACGACGCGCCGCGCCGGGCGACGCTGGTCCTCAGACACCCCGGCTCCTTGCGGGCGATGTTCCTGCCCGGCACGGAGCTGGGTCTGGGCGAAGCCTACCTCTATGACGACTTTGACATCGAGGGCGAGACCGAATCCGTCTTCGATCTGGCGGACGCCCTGACAAAAGCCCTGGTCACCAAACGCAAGACAGCACGCCTCGCTCGCGACCTGCTGCGCCTCCCACCCGGCGCAGACCACCAACGCGGTCGGCGCGGTCCCGCTCGGCTGACCGGCCGGCGCCATTCCCGCGAACGCGACCGGCAGGCGGTCACCTTTCACTACGACGTGTCCAACGACTTCTTCGCACTCTGGCTGGACCGGCGTATGGTCTACTCCTGCGCCTACTTCCACACCGCCGACGAAGACCTGGACATCGCGCAGGAGCGCAAGCTGGACTACCTCTGCCGCAAGCTGCGCCTGCAGCCGGGGCAGCGCCTGCTGGACCTTGGCTGCGGTTGGGGCGGACTGGTGATGTTTGCAGCCGAGCGTTACGGCGTGGACGCCACCGGCATCACGCTCAGCGAGCCGCAAGCGAACCTGGCCCAAGAACGCATCGCCGCGGCGGGGCTGTCCGACCGCTGTCGCGTGCGCGTGCAGGATTACCGCGAGGTGGACGATCCCGACGGCTACGAGGCCCTCGTCAGCGTCGGGATGTTCGAGCACGTCGGCGCCAAACTGCTGCCGGCCTATTTCGCTCAAGCGTTCCGCTTGCTGCGGCCAGGCGGCGTTTTTCTCAACCACGGCATCGCGCGTCGCGCCGACGAGGAACGCCCAGGGCCGACGTTTTCCGGGGCCTACGTCTTCCCGGACGGTGAACTGACGCCCCTGAACGTCGCCCTCGCAGCCGCCGAAGAAAGCGGCTTTGAGGTCCGCGACGTCGAGAGTCTGCGCGAACACTACATGCTCACGTTGCGCCAGTGGGTGCGCCGCCTCGAAGCGCACCACGCCCAGGCGCTCGATTACGTGGACGAGCCGACCTATCGCGTCTGGCGACTGTACCTGTCCGGCTCTGCCTATGGCTTCCGCGTCGGGCGGGCCAATCTGTACCAGACCTTGCTGGTAAGACCCAACCGAGGCGAGAGCGGCCTGCCGTTGACTCGCGGCGACTGGTACGCCTGAGACCTGTCACAGAAGAGGCAACCCTCGTGCACCATTATGACTATGCCGCCCGGGGCCGGAAGCGAGACGTAGAGAGGATACTGGAACGGAGACCACCCAATGACGAATGCCTTCATTGAAGCTGGAGTCTGCGGATTCAGAACGGAGGTTGCCGCCGACGCACCGGACGGTCAGAACGTCAAACTGAGCGTCACCACGGACTGCGACAACATCCGGGACTTGGTCAGTCAACTCGGCGAGATCGACGCCTACGCGGAGCTCGGCGCGGGATGGGAAGGGGTCATCCAACGGGTGGCCCGGGCAACGTTGAAGGGCTGCTGCTCTGGGTGTGTGGTTCCCGGCGGGCTCTTCAAGGCGATGCAGGTGGAGGCGAACATGGCCCTGCCGCAGACCGTTTCGGTGAGGATCGAGAAGCAACGCTGACCGCGCAAAGAAGAAGGAAGGGAGCTGTCGATGAACCAGACTCCAAAGGAAGACGTGAAGGCGTGGGTGCGCGACGCCTACGCGAAGACTGCCGCCGGCAAGGGCTCCTGCTGCGGGCCGAGCTGCTGCAGTGCGGAAGGCAACTCGCTGACCGCGCTGGCGGAGCGCGCCGACGAGATCGGGAGGCAACTCGGCTATTCGGCGACCGACTTGGCTGCCGTGCCGGAGGGCGCCAACCTGGGGCTCGGCTGCGGCAATCCGGTGGCGCTGGCGGAATTGCAGCCGGGGCAGACGGTGCTTGACCTTGGCTCCGGCGCGGGGTTCGACTGCTTCCTGGCTGCGCAGCGCGTCGGCCCCACCGGGAAAGTCATCGGTGTGGACATGACCCAGGAGATGCTCGCCCGGGCCCGCGCCAACGCCCAGAAGGGCGGCTACGCCAACGTGGAGTTCCGCGAAGGCGACATCGAGGCGCTGCCTCTGGACGACGCCTCGGTGGACGTGGTCATCTCCAACTGCGTGCTCAACCTCGTGCCCGACAAGGCGAAGGCGTTCGGCGAGATCGCGCGCGTGCTCCGCCCGGGCGGGCATCTGGCGGTGTCCGACATCGTGCTGACGCGTGAACTGCCGCAGGCGATCCGCGAGCATCCGGGCGTCTACGCTTCCTGCATCGGCGGCGCCATCGTCAAGGCGGAGTACCTCCGCCTGCTGCAGGAAGCGGGTTTCGCCTCGGTGGAGGTGGTGGATGAAGTGGACGCCGGCGGTCTCCTGACCTGCGCCCCCGGTCCTGTCAGCGACCTGCTCCGCGAGCACGGACTGACAGACGCCCAAGGCTGGGCGCTGAGCGTCAAACTGAAGGCCGCCAGACCGGACTGCCGTCGCCCGTGAAGGTGTTGTTTCCAGTATCCGGCGTCGAGACCTACCTCTGGCTACCGCCAGCGGTGGCGTTTGCTGTCTCGTTCTTCACCTCCATGTGCGGCGTTTCGGGGGCCTTCCTGCTACTGCCGTTCCAGATGAGCTTCCTGGGGTTCGTCAGCCCGGCGGTGAGCGCCACCAACCTCGTCTTCAATGTCGTGGCAATCCCCAGCGGCGTCTATCACTACGTTCACGAGAGGCGCATGGTTTGGCCGCTCAACTGGGTGGTGATCGCGGGCACTCTTCCGGGCGTCTTCGTGGGTGGTCTCATGCGGCTCCACTGGTTGCTGGACCCCAGGGCATTCCAAGCGTTCGTTGGCTTCGTACTGCTATACATCGGCGTGAGGTTGCTGAGGAGCGTCGTCAAGTCAGGCACCGGCGACGGCAGAGCCGACAATCAGCCGAGCGGCGGGCGTCCCGACCCAAACCGCGCCTTCACGGTGCAGCTTCTGGCGTTCAACTGGCGGCAGCTTGCCTACCAGTATCGGGATGCCCGGTACCGGTGTTCAACGCCCCTCTTGTTCGCCGTCTCGCTGGGAGTAGGTGTGGTGGGTGGCGCTTATGGCATCGGCGGTGGCTCCATCCTGGCGCCGTTCCTCGTGGCCATTCTCGGGCTGCCGCTGCACACTGTCGCGGGCGCTACACTGATGGGCACTCTGGTCACCTCTGTCGCGGGGTTGGCGTTCTACCAACTCATTGGGCCACTGTGCCTGCAAAGCGGAACGCCCGTCAGGCCGGACTGGCTTCTCGGCCTGCTTTTCGGGGCGGGTGGGATCGGCGGAATGTACCTGGGTGCACGCACGCAACGCTTCGTGTCGGCCCGATGGCTGAAGCTCCTTCTCGGAGTCCTGGTGGCGTTCGTTGCGTTGCGCTATGTCTGGGCGCACCTGTCTACGTTGGGAGGTACGGCATGAAAATTCTCTTCCTCTGCACCGGCAACTCCTGCCGCAGCCAGATGGCTGAAGGCTTTGCCCGCCACCTCGGCGCGGAAGCCTTCAGCGCCGGCACCGAACCGGCCGAACGCGTTCACCCGCTGGCGATCAAGGTGATGGCCGAGAAGGGCATCGACCTCTCCGGCGGCCAGCCCAAGCGCCTCGACCAGTTCCTTGGGCAGCCACTCGACGTCGTCATCACCGTCTGCGGCAACGCCGAAGAGCGCTGCCCTGCCTTCCCCGGCACCGTCCGCCGCGAGCACTGGCCGCTGCCCGATCCGGCGAAGGCGACGGGAACAGAGGCCGAGGTGCTGGAGTTCTTCCGGCGGGTGCGGGACGACGTTGAGCGGAGGGTCGCCGCCTGCTTGACAGACCCACCGTGACCTCATGTCGCTCCTGACGAAGGTGCTGTTCAACGTATCCGGAGTGGAAACCTACCTCTGGTTGCCGCCGCTGGTCGCGTTCGTCGTCTCGTTTCTCACGTCAATGTGCGGTGCCTCGGGCGCCTTCCTGCTGCCGCCCTTCCAGATGAGCTTTCTGGGTTTCGTGACTCCAGCCGTAAGCGCGACGAACTTGGTGTTCAACGTGGTGGCCATCCCCAGTGGTGTCTACCGCTATGTTCGCGAGAGGCGCATGGTGTGGCCGCTGACCTGGGTCGTGGTCGCGGGGACCCTTCCCGGCGTTGTGGTCGGAGGCTTCATCCGTCTGCACTGGCTGCTGGACCCCAAAGCGTTCAACCCAAATCCTGCAATCCTCGTTTCCCGGGCCCGCAGGACGGCGGCGGGGAGGGTGCAACGGGGTCTGGGAACCGGCGCGAGGGCGGTCGGGAG
>PEVN01000495.1 GCA_002779825.1 Armatimonadetes bacterium CG06_land_8_20_14_3_00_66_21
CCTCTGGAAGCTCTCATCACCGCGCTTCGCGGAACGCCTCATGTCCCCTCTATCCTCCGCGCCGAACCCGCATCACTCGGCCGAGCAGTTACCTTGTGCTCCAAGCGGAAGGTAGCCCGCGGGCAGCATGCGTTCCATCAGAGCTATGCCGGTGAGAATCCAGAGAGCGATCACGTCTGCTTCTCCTCTGGCTGCGCGTCCGGGCCGGAACGGGGAGAACGTCTCATGGCGTGATCGCCTCCCTGCGTCGGTTGAACAGCAGATACGCCGCCGGCATGAACAGGAACGTGAGAAAGAGTGAGAAGACCAGCCCTCCGATGACGGCGATGGCCATGGGTTGCAGCAGTTCGGTGCCTTCGCCCCAGCCGAGGGCCAGGGGCAGCAGACCGACGACGCCCACAAGTAACGTCATGACCACCGGTCGGAGACGAGCCAGGGCGCCTTCGACCAGGGCGTCGCGCAACGACCGCCCCTGTTCCTGAAGCTGCCGCACGTAGCTGAGCAGCACCAGCCCGTGGTTGATCTCGATGCCGGCGAGAATGACGATGCCGATCATCACTGTGGCGCCGAGCGGCCTGCCGGTGAGGAACAGCGCCAAGGAGACGCCGATGAGCGACAACGGCACCCGGACCATGACGACGAACGGCAGCGAGAACGACTCGAACTGGATCGCTAAGATGACGTAGGCGAAGAACAGCGCCAGGGATAGGATCAGCCCCAGGCTGCGGAAGTTCTGCCGCATCTCGCGCGCGGTGGAGCCCAGGTCCATCGTGTAGCCGGGTGGCAACTGAAAGTCGGCCAGTGCGGCGGCGACCGCGGCGTTGGCTTCGCCCGGACTGACGCCCAGACCGTCGGCGGTCACTTTGATCATCCGCATCTGGTCGTAGCGGTCAATCTCGGTGGGTCCTGCCGCCGGGACGACTTCCGCCACGCTGGCCAGCGAAATGTTCGCGCCCCCTGGCAGCGGCACGGGCAGCGCCTCCAGCGTCGCTCGGTCGTTGACAGTGCCTTCGCGGGTGGTGACGCGGAGGTCATAGTAGTACCCGCCTTCGTGGTAGCGGGTCGGGACGGCGCCGTCAATGTACGTCCGCACGGTGCGCGCCACGTCGGCCGCCGTCAGCCCCAAATCCCCGGCGCGGACGCGGTCCACGCGCACCTGGTATTCTGGCTTGCTCACGTCCAACGAGACGTCCAACTTGGTGAGCATCGGCAAGTCTTTCAGCCGCGCCCGCGCTTGGTTGGCGACCTCCGCCATGCTCTCCATGGATTCGGTCCGGGGTGCGCGCAGCTCGACCTCCACGTCATACTCACCGAGCAGCTTGATCCCGCGCATCTTCATGTGCATGGGCTTGATGCGGGCGCCGGGGACCATGGCGGCTTTGACGATCTCGGGACCGTACTTCTCCACCCATTGGTCGGTATTCAGCGGTCGCTCATGGGGCGGGACCAACTCGAGGTCCACTTGTCCCTCCTGTGGGATCTGGGTTGTCACCAGGCCGAAGACCTTCCCCGCGGACAGGCGGAAGCGCTGCTTCACGTAAGGCGTTTGCGCAGCGGCTTCTTCGAGGCGCTGCAGTACGCGATCGGTCTCGGCCACGGAAGAACCTGTGGGCATCTTGAGCTTGAGCATCACGTAGCCATCGTCCACTCGGGGCAGGAACTCCGAGCCCACCGTCCGCAGCGAGAGGACACCGGCGACGAACAGAGCAGCGGCCGCACCGATGATGATCCACGGCCGCCGCAGGCTGAATCCGAGAAGCGGGCGGTATGCCGCCTGCGCGGCTGTCACCGCTCGATGCGACAACTCCGCCACGGGGCCGCGGCGCTCTGCTGCCTCGGTCCCTTCCGGGAAGAACAGATTCATCAGGCAGGGCGTCACCGTGAGCGCCAGGAGCAGCGAGAAGAGCAGCACCACGGCCACCAGCAGAATCAGCTCGCGAAATAACAGCGACGACAGCCCCGAAACCATGAGGAACGGCAGGAACAGCGCGAAAAACGTCGCCGTCGCCCCCCCTACCGCGCCGCCGACCTGGGCCACCCCAACGCGGATCGGGTGGGGCTCCTCGGGGTGCTCCGTCTGCAGCCGCGAGATGTTCTCCATCACCACCACGCAGTTGTCCAGCAACACCGTGATGGCCACCACGATGCCGGCCAGCGAGAACAGGTTCAGGGAGAAGTCCAGCAACGAGGCAACATACGCCGAAGCCAGCAGCGTCAGCGGCAAGGTGAGCACGACCACCAGGATGCGCTGCCAGCCGGTGAGGAAGAACGCCACCACCAGGACCACGAGGACGGCGGCAATGAGCGCGGCGTCGCGCACACCGGACACCGCTTTGCGAACATAGGAGGAGGCGTCGTAGATCGCCTTCAACTCCGTGCCGGGGGGCAGCAGGGGGGTGAGTTCCTTGACCTTTGCCCGGATTCCGTCCGCCACGTCAACGGTGTTGGCCGCCGTCTGTTTGAACACGGAGAGTTTCACACACTCGCGCCCGTTGAAGGCGGTCACCAGTCGCTGCAGGACGTGACCGTCCAGGACCTCAGCTACATCGACCAGCTGGACAGGATGCCCGTCCCTGTCCTTGGCGATGACCGCGCGGCCAAGTTCGTCCACGTTGTCGTATTCGGCCAGGGTGCGCGCCACGTACTCCTTGCGCGGTCCGGTGACCCAGCCGCCCAACAACTGGACGTTCTCCGCGGCGAGTGCCTTCGACAGAACGGGCAGCGACAGCCCGCGCCCTTCCAGCGCCTGCTGGTCCACCTCGACGCGAATCTCGCGCACCAGCCCGCCCGTCACCTCGGTGCCGGCGGTGCCTTCCACGGCGGTGAACTGGTCTTGAAGGTAGTTCTCCACCCAGGTGCGCAGCTCGGTCAAGTCGCGCTGGTCGGAGAAGACGGCCAGGTCCACGATAGAAAGCTGGGAGGGGTCTGCTTTGATGATGACCGGGGCCTGGGCGTCTTCGGGCAGGCGGTTCAGGATCGTGCCCATCTTGGCGGTAACGTCCTGATAGGCGATGTCCACATCAACGCCGTAGGCAAAGTTGACCAGGAGCTGGTACATCCCCTCGGTGGATTGGGAGTCGAGGTAGTCGAGGTCATCCACCGTCGCCACCTTCCGCTCGACCACATCGGCAATATTCTGCTCGATGTCCTCCGGAGTCGCGCCCGGCCAGACGATGTTGATCTTCACCATCGGGTAGGTGATGTCGGGTAGCAGTCCCACCGGCAACAGCAGGAAGCCATACAGCCCGACGACCACCACGGCCAGCATCAGGACGAGGACCGCGACAGGTCGGTTGATGGCGGCGTTGGCGAGCCTCATTGCGCGCCTCCTGTTCCGGGAGCTTTGCCGGCGCCCGCCGGTCCCTTGCCTCCCTTGCCCTTTCCCTTGCCGGTGGCGAGCTTGACTTCCATGCCGTCCTTCAGCATCTCCTGCCCCGCGATGACAACTTGGTCGCCGGCTAACAGCCCGCTGACGATCTCGGCGTTCCCCTCGGATTCCAGCCCGACTTCCACGGGTCGCTGCACCGCTTTGCCTTGCTGGACGACGAACGCCACCCGCTGGCCGGCAGCGCGCGGCAGCAGGGCGTCAGCGGAGACGACGGGCACGCCTTCGCGCCGCTCCAGCACGACCGCCACGCGCGCCAGCGAGCCGATGGGCGCCTTCACCTCCGACGGCAGGGCGGCTTCGAAAGACATCAGTCGGCTTTGCACGTCGGCGGCGCGGTACAGACGGGTCACGGTCAGCGACAGGGGTTCCGGGCGCGCGTCAAGCGTCACGTCCACAGGCGTCCCAATCTGGACCCGGGCGGCGTAACGGTCGGGCACGGCCGCCTTGACCACCAAGTGTCCGGCAGTCGCCAGCGTCAAGATGGGACTGCCGGGTCGAGCCAGGTCGCCCACGTCTTGCCAGCGTTTGGTGATCATGCCCGCCGCCGGCGCGCGGAGAGTGCAGTACTCGAGTTTGGTCCGCGACAGGGCGACCTTACTCTCGGCTTGGGCGACGCGCTCCCGCGCAACCTGGATCTGCGTGACGGTGGGGCCGGACTTCAGCAGCCGCAGTCTTTGTTCGGTCTGCTGGACCGCCGCTCGAGACTCGGCGAGCCGGTTCTCCGCGTCGTCAATTTCCTTCTGCGGAACCGGTCCCTGTTGGAGTGTCTGCACATGACCGAAGTCGCGCTGAGCTGCCCGCAGCACTTCCTCGGCCGCTTTGACTTGCGCCTGGAACGCCGTGAGCTTCGTCCTGGCATCGTCCACCTTCTGCTGCATGCCTACTTTCAGGCTCTCAATTTCCCGGGCGCGTTGCAGGGCCTTACTGGAAGCAACGCGGGCGGCGCGGGTGGCTTCGAGTTGCGCCTGCACGGTGTCGAGTCGCGCTTTGCTTTTGTCGAGGCGCTCCTGCGAAAAACCGACGACTTCGGTCATCTGCCGCGTCCGGTCGTAGTCCAGCTTGGCGTCTGCCACCGTCGTTTCCGCCGCCCTCACTTGCGCTTCGGCCGCGGCAAGGCGACCTTCCGACTCCTCGATGCGCAGCCGTTGCTCTGCGTTGAGGTTGAACTCGTCCTGGGCGTTCTTCAGCGTCAGCCGAGCGTTCTCTTCGGCTGCTTTCGCCGCGGTCAACTGCGCCTGCGCCACATCCACTTTGCCGCGGGCGGCATCCATGGTTTGGGCAGGGAGACCACCGTCCGGTCGGTACAACTCCCGGGTGTGCTCCAGCGCCTGACGGGCGCGCTTCTCAGCCGCTTGAGTTTGTCGCAGCGCCGCTTCCGCTTGGGCGATCTCTTCCGGCCGGCTCCCGGCTAACAGGTCGCGCAGCGACGCCCGCGCGACCGCGACCTCCGTCTCGGCCTGCGCCACCTGCCGGGCTGGTTCGGTCGAGTCAAGTTTCACCAGCACAGCCCCCGCCGCCACCCGGTCGCCTTCGCGATGCGGCAGTGACACGAGCTGACCTTCGACCTGCGGCGCGACGTCGGCTTCCGTGCCCGCAGCGACGGTGCCGCTGGTCTGATAGCGCTCGGCAATGCTGCCCAGCGTCACCGGCATCACCTTGACCGGCAGGACCTTCTTGGTCGTGTCGGCCACCGGTTCGCCGCCTCGCCGACCGCACCCCGCGCCGACCAGGACGCCTACCGTTGCGAGGACGGCGAACACGGCCTTTACCGGCAGCCTTCCTGAAGTTCCCCTCCGCGCTGAGACCAGGTTTGTCATGATTTGCTCATTGCTCCTCTGGCTGTGGTTGCGGGTCGCGCCCCACGGCATAGGTCAACTCCGCGGTGGCGGTCTGGGCATCGGTGAGCGCCTGGGTGTGATTCACGTCTGCCTGCGTCAGTGCTGTTTGTGCATCGAAGACATCCAGGGCCGTGCCAACGCCCAATTCGTAGGCGCGGCGCTGGATGTTGAGGGTCTCTCGGGCTTCCGCGACGGCCTTCGTGGTGGCAGCGACACGCTCCAGAGCGTCTTGAATCCGCAGCACGGCGCCCGTCACTTCGAGTTCGAGTTGCTGCCGCAGCAGCTCCCGTTCCGCCTGCCGGGCGCCCAGTTCGGCTTCCGCCTCCCGGGTTGCCGCCCGAATGCGGCCGCCGTCGAAGACAGGCAACGACACAGCGAACCCGACGTTCCAGTTCTCGAGGTTGGGCACGTCGCTGCCTTCCGAGTTGTAGCTCGCCACGGCGCTGAGGCTTGGCTTACGCTCGGCAGCGGCGGCGGTTCTGTCTGCTTCGGCCTGCCGCACCGCGAGCTGACTGGCTAACCAGTCGGGGCGCTGGGAGAGCGCTTCCGCCAGCGCGGTTCCCGTTTCCGGCGGCGCGGTCGGCGCGGCGAGCGTTGAGAGCACGACCAGTTCTCCCGCCTCCGTGACGCCCATGGCATTGCGCAACGCCAGCTTGGCGAGGCGAGTGGCGTTTTGCGCTTTCAGCAGCGCCTGCCGTAGGTCGGCGACTTTCACCTCGGCGCGGAGC
>PEVN01000422.1 GCA_002779825.1 Armatimonadetes bacterium CG06_land_8_20_14_3_00_66_21
CCACGGGATTCGAGGAGACCTGTCGGTCCGGGGAGCGGCGGGGTCAGGAGACCCTCGCCGAGCACATTCGCGCTAAGTACGGTTGTAGTACTAAGCGGGGGCCGAAGGCTGGGGCTGTCAGCCGGCGCCGCGCCGCTCTCAACGATCCATCCCGCCGTTTCGCGGAGAACCAAAACTTCAACGATTGTGCCCAGAAACCTGGAACTCCCGACACGCACGGTCGTTCCCTCAACCAGCCTTGACGTTGTAGCAGTACAGGTTGTCGTCGTATCTAAGGTACAGCCGCCCGCCGATGACAACGGGGTGTGCCCAACTCGGGCCGCTTCCCTTCACGCTGAACGTGCCTTTCATCTGCAGTCCGTCGGGCGAGCAGGTTGCCAGACCGGCGGCGCCGTTGTTCTCGCCGAAGAGATAGAGCCTGCCATCGGCGTAGCAGAGCGACCCCTTCCCGACGCCCGGCGCCTGCCACTGCGGCTTGCCGGTCTTCAGGTCGAGGCACGCCCAGCCGTCTCCGTTGTTGCCGTAGATGTAGCCCTTGTCGAGAACGTAGCCCCCGTGGTGGCACACCATGTCGCCGGTGGTCCAGGCCGGGTTTGCCGTCGTGCGGCCCAGCAGCCCTCCCAGCTTGAGGCAAATGCCCCCCTTGTCATACCCCACGGCCCAGAACACGTATCTTTCGGCAGCGGCCGGCGTCGGGCAGTTGGCAGTGTTACCGGCCGCGAACCGGTTCTGCCACAGCAGGCGGCCGTCCTTGGCGTTGACACCCACGATTCCGTCGTGGGTGCCGGCGACGATCATCGTGCCGCCGCCATACGTGACCGGTATGCAGCTTCCGTATTGCGCACCGGCCGAGAAGCCGGAGCTGGTCCACACCGTCTTCCCGGTCGCCTTGTCCAGCGCCACAATGCAGCGCTCTCCGCCGGGAGTCACAATCGCCAAGTTGCCGTGGATCAACACGGACTCCGCATACCCCCACTCCGAGGGGCTGCCGCCGAACGCACTCGTCGCGCGCGTCCAGATCTTCTTTCCGGACGAAGCCTCGTAGCAGCCGATCAGCCCGTTGCCCGACAGCAGGTAGAGCCGGCTGCCGTCGATTGTCGGCGTGGAGCGCGCGCCGGGAACGCTCTTCGTCCAAGGGGCGTCGTGAGCGACTTTCCACTTGAGCTCGCCGTTCATGTCGAAGGCGAAGACCATCATCTGGTTGCCGACATCGCCGGCGGTGTAGACCATCCCATTCGAAACCGCCACACTGGAGAACCCCTTGCCGACGCCAGTGGTCGACCACACCAGCTTCGGGCCGCCCGCTGGCCATTCCTGGAGCAGCCCGGTGTCGGGCGACTTGCCGTTGTGGTTGGGGCCGAGCCAGCCGGGCCACGAGGCGGAACCCGCCGCCGGCGCCTGTTTGGGGGTGGGCTTGGTTGCCGAAGCCGACTGCCCTCCCGGCTTCGAAAGTCGCGTGACGGCTTCCCGCGCCTGTTGCTTGCGCGCTTCGTCGAGCGGCAGCTTCTGCACGCGCTCGAACTGCTCGGCGGCCCGTTGCATCTCACCGGTTGCGGCCAGCAGCCACGCCTTGATCCAGTTGGCTTCGATGTTATCGGCGTCCGCGGCGAGCGCCTCGTCGACCAGCTTCAGCGCGGCCGCGTTGTCCTTCCGCTGCTTCGCGGCCGTCGCGGCTTCCACCAGCTTCGCCACGTCGCCACTGGACGCCGCATCGGCCTGCTTCTGTGGTGCTGCGCGGCCCTGCGGACCAGCCGGCGTTTCGGCCTTCTGCCGGCAGCCGCCCAGCGTTGCCGCAAGGCAGAGGGCAGAGAGGGCACAAGTGGTGCTTCGCATGATTGATCCTCCTTCAGTGCTTCCAGCCAATGCTATACTCGTGTCGCCCGGCATTCCCTTCCGCCCGACGGCGATTTGTGGGCGTCGCAGCTCCTTCCTCATGCGTCAGAATAGGAGTTCGGGTACCTCTCAACAAGCGTGGTGTCGCCCATGAATCTCCAAGATCAGCCCCTTCTCATCTTCGACGGCGCCTGCGGCAGCAACCTCCAGCAAGTGGACCTGCCGGCTTCCGCGTGGGCTCAGTACGAAGGGTGCAACGAGTACCTGAACCTGTCGGCGCCTGAGGTCATCGTCGGCTTGCACGAGTCGTTCCTCGAGGCTGGCGCCATGGTGTTGGAGACCAACACGTTTGGTGCCAATCGGATCGTGCTCGCAGAGTACGGACTGGAGTCGCGCGTTGCTGAGATCAACCGTGCCGCCGTCGAGAATGCGCGCCGAGCCATCGGTACGCGCGAAGCGGCGTGGATCGCCGGGTCGGTGGGGCCGACGACGAAGCTGCCGTCGTTGGGGCACATCTCGCCGGACGACCTGAGGGCCGCCCTTCGAGAGCAGGTCCGGGCGTTGGTGGAGGCGGGCGTGGACGCCTTGATCCTGGAGACCTGCCAGGATCTGCTGCAGGCGAAGCTTGCCGTGATCGGCGCACAAGAGGTGCTGGAGGAACTCTCGCGTGACCTTCCACTCATGGTGTCGATCACAGTGGAGAACACCGGCACCATGCTGGTTGGCGCGGAGGTTGCCGCGGCGGCTGCGACGCTGGAGCCCTTCGGGTTGTTCTCGCTTGGGCTGAACTGCGCCACTGGTCCCGACGGGATGAGATCTCACTTGCGCTACCTGAGCGAGTGTTGGCCAGGGCGGATTTCCTGCATCCCGAACGCGGGCATCCCCGAAGTCGTTGGCGGCAAGACGGTCTATCCCCTGACACCGGCCGCGTATGCAGCCCAGATGAAGGCGTTTGTCGAGCGGGACGGCGTGAGTGTTGTCGGCGGGTGTTGCGGGACGACGCCGGAGCATATCCGGGCGTTGGTGGTGGCGTTGGGCGCGGGGGCTTCGACCCCTGCGTCGAGCGCCTTCGTGCAGGCTGCAGAGCGCCGCCCCCAATGGCGCCCCTCGCTCGCCAGCGCGTACCAAGCCGTTGAGATCGCCCAGGATATCCCGCCGTTTGTCATCGGCGAGCGCGCCAATGCCAACGGCTCAAAGGCATTCCGCGAGTTGCTGTTGGCGGACGACTACGAGGGCTGCCTCAAGGTCGGCGTCAGCCAGGAAGGGGAAGGGGCGCACGCCGCAGACCTGTGCACTGCCTACGCCGGCCGGGACGAACTGGCGGACCTGACGACGTTGGCGCGGATGTTCGCGGAGTCCGTTAGGGCGCCGCTGGTCATCGACTCCACAACGCCCGATTGCATCGAAGCCTGCCTGAAGCGCTACCCCGGTCGCTGTCTGATCAACTCCATCAACCTGGAAGACGGCGGCGCGAATCTGGAACGGGTCTGCAAGCTGGCGAAGAAGTACGGCGCGGCCGTCGTGGCGCTGACCATCAACGAGAAGGGCATGGCGATGACGACCGAGGAGAAGGTCGAGACCGCGAAGGCGATCCACGCACTGGCCGTCGACAAGTACGGGCTGCGTCCCTCGGACCTCCTGTTCGATACACTCACCTTCACCATCGGCTCGGGCGACGAAACCCTCCGCGAGGCGGGTCTCGAGACGCTGAACGCCATCCGGCGAGTGAAGGAAGAGCTGCCCGGCTGCTTCACTGTCTTGGGCGTCAGCAACATCTCGTTCGGGCTGGAGGCGCGCTCGCGGCAGATCCTCAACTCCGTCTTCCTGCACGAAGCCATCGAGCAGGGGCTGGATGCCGCCATCCTACACGCAGGCAAGGTGCTTCCGCTCTCACAGATCGACGAACGCGACCACGAGGTCTGCCACGACGTGATCTACAACGTCTGGAAGGACCCAAGCCGGCCGCCCCTCACGGCATTCATCGAGCACTTCGCCGGCAAGCAGAAGAACAACGCGACAGAAGAGGAAGCCGACTCCGCCAAGCTCGCGGAAGACGCCCTGTCGGAGCGGGTCGTCAAGGGCGACAAGGAGGGGCTGGAAGACCTCCTGTCGATCCTGCTCCGGCGCCGGACGCCCGTGGGGATCATCAACCAAGTGCTGGTCCCTGCCATGCGGCATGTCGGCGAGCTGTTCGGCCGCGGCGAGATGCTGCTGCCGTTCGTGCTCCAGTCGGCCGAGGTCATGAAGGCCAGCGTCAACTACCTGGAGCCGTACATGGACAAGGCCGAGATCGAGTCCAGCGTCAAAGTGCTGCTGGCCACCGTGCAGGGCGATGTGCACGACATCGGCAAGAATTTGGTCGATATCATCCTGTCCAACAACGGCTACAAGGTCTTCAACCTCGGCATCAAGGTGCCGGCCGAGACGATCCTCCAGAAGGCGAGGGAGCACGAGGTCGACGTGATCGGGCTGAGCGGGCTGCTGGTGAAGTCGGCGCTCGTCATGCAGCAGAACCTGCCGCAGTTTCGGGAAGCCGGGCTGACGCAGCCGGTGCTTCTCGGCGGTGCCGCATTGACCCCCAAGTTCGTCGCCGAATCGTGTGTGCCGGGGTACGGGGCCCCAGTCGTCTACTGCAACGATGCGTTTGCCGGGCTGCGGGCGATGCAGGAGTACGAAGCCGGCACGCTGAAGCCGACCACCTACGACGGGACTGGGCTGGCAGCGAAGCTGAAGCCCGGCATGAAGAACGTCGAAGTTGTGCGCGACAACCCGGTGCCGGAGCCGCCGTTCCTCGGCGCCAGGCAGGTGACCGACCTCGACCCGGCCGTCCTCTTCCCCTACGTGAACGAGCAAGCCCTATTCCGCGGCCGCTGGGGCTACCGGCGCGGCAAGCTGAGCGCCGACGAGTACCGCGACTTGATTGCAGCCAAAGTGCGCCCGCTGTATGAGGACTTGAAGCGGCGCTGCCTCGACGAGCAACTCGTCCAGCCCAAGGTGACGTACGGGTACTTCCGCTGCCACTCCGAGGGCGACACACTCGTCGTGCGAGACGGTGACCGCTCGTACGCCTTCGGCTTCCCTCGCCAGCCCGAGCCGCCGCACTTCTGCATCGCGGACTTCTACAAGACACAGACTGAAGGCGGCGACGTGGTCGGCTTCTTCGTGGTCACCATCGGCGACCGGATCTCCGAAGCCACCCACGAGCTATATCAGGGCGACGCGTACCACGACTATTTGATGCTGCACGCGCTCAGCGTCGAAGTGACCGACGCCCTGGCCGAGTACTGGCACGAGGTCATGCGGCACGAATTGGGCATCGACGCGCACCGGCCGGCCGACCTGCTGGGCTATGCAGTGCAGGACTATCAGGGTTCCCGCTACGGCTTCGGGTATCCCTCCTGTCCCGACCTCGACGCCCACAAGCCAGTGTTCGACCTGCTGCGCCCGGAGACCATCGGCGTCACGCTCACGGAGAACATGGAGATGGTGCCGGAGCAGACGACTTCGGCGATTGTTGCCCACCACCCGCAGGCGAAGTACTTTGCGGTGTGAGTGCCTGGGCCGCCAGCCCGCTGGCGACTGCGTGAAAGCGGTGGGCATTGGGGCTATAATCCGTGCGGGTGATCCCGATGAGCGTTGCGTCACTGGAGAGAACCAAGCTGCCCACGGCCGAGGACCTCTGGCTGATGCCGAGCAACGGGTCCCGTCGAGAGCTCGTGAGAGGAGTGGTGCGTGAGATGCCTCCCGCGGGTGGTGAGCACGGGGAGATTGCTGGCGACCTACTGGTCGCATTGGGTGCTCATGTCAAGTCCCACAGGCTCGGTCGGGTGGTGGCCGCCGAGACGGGGTTTGTCATCGCCCACGATCCCGACACGGTGCGGGCGCCGGACTGCGCATTCCTCTCGAACGCGCGCGCGCCGGACCGCCTGTCGAAGCGGTACGTCGAGGCGACCCCCGACCTCGTTGTCGAGGTCGTCTCGCCCGATGACCGCGCCGAAGAGGTGAGTGACAAGGTGGACCAGTGGCTGCGAGCTGGTGTCTCCCTGGTGTGGGTCGTCCACCCCCGGACGCGAATCGTGGTGACACATCGCCCGGACGGCCAGGCGCGGATTCTGCGCGAAGGCGACACGCTTTCGGGCGACGAGGTAGTCCCCGGCTTCGAGTTGACCGTGGGACAACTCTTCGAGTAGCCTCCTTGCGTGACCCGAGTCCCCTGGGACATGCAGGCGCGAATGGAGTGGGCATGGGCAGGTACATCTGCACCAACTGCAGCTACATCTATGACCCCGAGAAGAGCGACCCACTGAACGGCATCCCGCCGGGCACGGCGTTCGAGGACCTGCCGGACGAGTGGTGCTGCCCGATCTGCTATGTGTCGAAGGACGAGTTCGACCCGCTGGATTGACGGGTGCGCTCGGGCGGTCGTCAATCAGTCCGAGTCGTCACCTGCGCGGAGCCCGTCGATGATCCCGAGCTTGCAGGCAACGGCGCCGACTACCACGAGCAGGCACGCGATCCAGTGGGTTGTCGTGAGCGGCACCCGCAGGTAGAGGCTGGAGAAGGTGAGCGAGAGGACTGGCGTGAGGTAGCTGAGCGCGGCGACCACGGGGAGGTTGCCCTTGCGCATGGCGACATCCCAACACACGTAGCCAAGCAACATCGGGAAGACGGCAGCGTAGCCGAGTTCGGCAGCCGAAGCGGCGGTCCAGTGCGTCACTTCCGGGTGGAAGCAGCGCATCGCCAGGAGCAGGACCCCGGTAGCGAAGAGGAACAGCGGCACTCCGTTCCCGTCTGCCTCACCTGCCCAGACGCGACTGAGGTTCGAGTACAGCGGCCACGAAACCGCAGCGCCCAAGGCAAGGAGAGGGGGCAGGTAGTGTGCCCAAGGCGCCGCGCCGCCGCCCCCCGCGGCCCTGGTGATCCCTGCGGCCAGCGTCACCCCGACCATGCACAGCAGGACGCCGACGAGCAGGAACGGCAGGCGCGCTCTGTGCTTCAGGAGCGGGACGGAGAATGCCAGCGTTAGCCCGGGCCAGAGGTAGTTGATAACGGTGACCTCGAGAACCTGCTGTCGGCTGGCTGACAGCCCGAGCGCCGCGTACAGCAACACCCCGTAGCCCACGAACAGCCCGCCGCAGTAGAGCACGTATCGGCGCGGCAGCCGACGGAGCTGCTCTCTCCCCCGCCGAGTCGCCAGCAAAGGGAGAGAGCCAAGCGCCCCCGCCAGCAGGTAGAGCAGCGCCCCCGACGTAAGCGTGCCCAGAGGCTCCGTCATGCTACGGCTGACAGCGATCATGGTGCTCCAGAAAGCGATGGCGGCGACCCCCATCAGGGTAGCCGTCAGGCTGGCTGTTCGGGACGGTCGGCGCTGCAAAGCCATGGGCGCAAGATAGCACATCCGACGGGCGAGGGCGAGTCCCCGTCGGAGCCATTCTGTTGCACGCGCGGGCCCGGCGCGACCAGAATCTGGAGGGCGCTGCCAGCGCAGACCACCTTGAGCGAGAACCCACCATGCAGAACCTGATCGAGCGCATGAAGCAGTCTCCCGTCGTCTTCGACGGGGCGATGGGCACGATGATCTACGACCGCGGCGTCTTCGTCAACGCCTGCTATGACGAGCTGTGCTTGAGCAAGCCCGACCTCATCGCGGAGATCCATCGAGACTATGTGGCCGCCGGCGTGGACGTGCTGGAGACCAATACCTTCGGCGCCAACCGGTTCAAGCTCCGGCCCCACGGCCTCGGGGAGAAGGTGGAGCAGCTCAACCGGGCGGCCGTGCGCCTTGCCCGGCAGGCGGGGGGCGACGGAGTCTACGTGGTTGGCTCAGTCGGCCCGTGCACGGGGTCGGATCAGGCACTGCCCGCAGTGCAGGCAGAGGCAGTCCGGGAGGCGTTCGCCGAGCAGATCGGCGCGCTGGTTGGAGAAGGCGCCGACGCCGTCTTGCTGGAGACCTTCGCCGAGACCGAGGAGCTGCGCCTGGCGCTGGACGCGGCGGCGGGGTGCGACTGTCTGGTGATCGCCTCCTTCACCGTCAACCAGTTTGGGCAGACGGCCATGGGCACTGAGGCGGACGTGATCGTCGCCGAGTTGGAGCGGGACGACCGCGTGGACGCAATCGGCACCAACTGCGGCACCGGCCCGGCGGGTGCGTTCGACACGTTGGAGCGGATTCTGCCGCTGACGAGCAAGCCGGTGATCGTCATGTCCAACGCTGGGCTGCCCAAAGAAGTGAACGGCCGGATGCTCTACCTGACCAGCCCCGAGTACTTCACCAAGTACGCCCGGAAGTTCATCGAGTTGGGCGTGCGCGGGGTGGGCGGGTGCTGCGGCACGACGCCGGAACACATCCGCCAGATGGCGAAGGCGATCCGTGCCCTGACCGGCGTGAAGCAGCACGTCATCGTCACGCCGACGGTTCGCGCAGCGACACAGGTCCAGGTCATCCCGGCAGCCGAAAAGTCGCGGTTTGCCCGCAAGCTCCTGAGCGGCGAAAAGGGCACCTCCATCGAGCTGCTCCCGCCGCGCTCCATCGACATGTCCTCGCTCATCGCCAAAGCCAGGCAATGCGCCGAGGGCGGCGCCGACTGTGTCAACATTCCCGACGGGCCGCGCGCCAGCACCCGCATTTCGCCCATGATCGCTGCCCTGACCATCGAGCGCGAAGCCGGCATCGAGCCGATTCTGCACTACTGCTGTCGAGACCGGAACCTGATCGGCATGCAAGGGGACCTCTTGGGCGGCTACGCCGCCGGGCTGCGGAACTTCCTCCTCATCACCGGCGACCCGCCGAAGTTGGGCGACTATCCCGACGCTACCGGCGTGTTCGACGTGGACGCCATCGGCCTGGCGCAAGCGGTTGCCAACCTGAATAGCGGTGTCGACATCGGCGGCAATCCGGTGGATCCGCCGACCGGCATCTTCCTCGGCGTCGCTGCGAACCCGTCCGCCGTGGATCTGGAGCGCGAGGTGGAGCGGTACTTCCGCAAGCTTGACGCCGGTGCCGAGTTTGCCATCACACAGCCGATCTTCGATACGCAGGCACTGTACCGGTTCCTGGATCGAGTCGAAGGCTACGGACGGTCAATCCCCGTCGTGGCCGGGGTCTGGCCGCTGACCAGCTTCCGCAACGCCGAGTTCATGAACAACGAGGTGCCTGGCGTCGTGGTGACCGAGGACATTCTGGAACGCATGGCGAAGTGCGAGACCAAAGAGGAGGGCGCTCAGGCCGGCGTTGAGATCGCCCGGGAGACCATGGACGAAATCGCCGGCCGCGTCGCCGGCTATCAGGTCAGCGCGCCGTTCGGGCGGGTGGAGCTGGCGTTGGCGGCACTCGGGCTGGCGTAGCGTGCTCGGGGTGTCGGGCGCGCTACGTCCCGTGGCGCCTCAATCAGAGAATGCCATTAGCCCGGGGAGGACGAGGTGGGCGAGAAGGACGAGGGTCAGGATCCCTTCCCCGCCTTCCCTGCCACGGGCCTCCGTGATTCCCGTCCACGCCGTGGGCTCCGGTGCCTCCAGGACTCTTTGAAAACCTCTCGGTTCCGGGGTACCCTTACCGTGTGGTTTCGGGTCCTGCCCCGGTAGCGGACAGGCACCGGAATCGCGTGTGTAGGCCCGGCGCAGCCGTGCGCCGGCGCCGGTCAGGTTCGCAGTATCCCCCCAATCGCCTTGTCGCTCCATCCTGTCGGCTGAGCGCGCTTCGCTACCGGCTCTGGAGGAAACTATCGTGGCAGAAGAACAGGTCGAGTTGACGAAGTTCCAGGTACTCCTCTCGGAGGAGCGGGCCCGGCTGGAACGCGAGATGGAAGCCTTCCGCTCCGACACCGGCAAGCTCGAGGGCGACGGCCGCAAGCGGACCGATCTCGGGGCAGCCGATGGTTCTGCCAGTCTGTCGGAACGTGAGCGCGAGATGGGCTACCACGACCAGTTGGAAGGGACCCTCAAGGAAGTGGACGACGCCCTCCGGCGCGTGGAAGAGGGAACCTATGGGCTGTGCGAGCTGTGCACGGAGCCCATCAACGAAGCCCGGCTCGAAGCCCTGCCCTTCGCCAAGCTCTGCATCGCCTGTCAGGAGAAGACTGAGGGGTAGCGTCTGCCAGGGCAACACTGCCGAGGGCAGCACTGCCGAGGGCAGCACTGCGGAAGGCAGGAGCATTGTAGTTCATTGCGCGTTCAGTCGGCGTGATCGGGCCGCGCCCATCAGCCAGGGAGTGTGAATCGTTGTTCTTCAACATCAAGGCGAAAGGTCTCGGGGATCGGCTCTGGTTCCTCTGGGAAAGGAGCATCAAGGTCCCCCTCTTCGGCTGCAGCATGTGCGGTCAGTGCGTCCTCAGGTCGACGGGGCTGGTCTGCCCGATGGGCTGCCCGAAGCAACTCCGCAACGGCCCGTGCGGCGGCTGCCTGGATGGCCTTTGCGAGGTCTACCGTCACACGACGAAACGCCCCTGCGCCTGGTACCAAGCCGTGACTCGCGCTCAGCGACTGCCTGGTCAGCAAGCCAAGAGCCTCCGTTGGACCGAGAAGCTGCACCAGATCAACCCCAAGGTCGACTGGCGCCTCTGGAACAGTTCGTCCTGGCTCAACATCATGAGGAAGCTCATCGACTGGGACGGCCATCCGCTGCCGCCGCGGGAGACGAAATGACAATGCCGCCCCGTTCACCCCTTGGGATTGGCGCTAAGCAAGCGAGTTGAGGCTGAAGACATGGCGGACGTGCAGGAAGCCGAGCAGGAAGTCACCGACCCCGCGTCAGCGGCCGGCCCCGTGAGCAAGCTTGACGCGGCGCTCAAAGCTGGGGAGTTCGTCGTCAGCGTTGAGGTCGTGCCTCCCCGCATCCCGAGTTTTGCGGCGCTGGACAAGGTGGTCGAGGCGATCGAGAGTGTGGCCGTCGGCGTCAACGTCACCGATTTCGCCGGTGCCAATGTGCGCATCTCCGGCGCCATGGTCTGCAAGTACCTGTTGGAGAAGGGCGTCGAGCCGATCTTCCAGATGACCTGCCGAGACCGCAACCGGCTGGCGATGCAGGGCGACCTGCTGGGCCTGCTGGCGCAGGGATTGCGCAATGTGTTCTGCGTGAGTGGCGACTACATCTCCCTGGGCGATCACCCGGAAGCAAAGGCCGTCTACGATATCGACTCCGTCAACCTGATCAAGATGTACAACGACATGCGCACCAAGGGCGTCTTCGCCAACGGCGACCTGATCCGGGAGACGCCCAAGACGGAGCATGTCATCCCCAAGTTCTGCCTCGGTGGGGCCTGCAACCCGTTTGCGGATCCGTTCGAGTTCCGCGTCGACCGGTTGGCGAAGAAAGCGGCCGCCGGCGCCGACTTCGTCCAGACCCAGTGCATCTTCGATCTGGACCGGTTTGAGCGTTTCATGAAGCTGGTCTGTGAGCGTGGGCTTCACAAGCAGATCAAGATCATCGGCGGCGTGATGCCCTGCAAATCTCACCGGCCGCTGCTATACATGCGCGACAACGTCCCCGGTGTGCGGATTCCCGACGAGGTGATCAAGCGCCTGGAAGGCGCCGAAGACAAGAAGGCGGAGGGCGTCAACATCGCGGTGGAGACCGTGCAGCGCCTCCGCAACATGGAAGGCGTCGCCGGCATTCACATCATGACGCTGAGCTGGGAAGAGGTCGCCCCTATCCTCGTGGAACGCGCAGGGCTGGACAAACTGAACTAACCACGTCCCGCGACGCTGGCTTGACACCCGAGGTAGACCAACCGGAGGCGCCTGCCTTACGGCCGCCAATAAGGAGATCGGCACATGTTAGTCGTAGCTGAACGCTTGAACAGCACCCGCAAATCTGTCGCGCCAGCCATCAAGGAGCGCAACACCGAGTTCGTCATCAAGGAGGCCAACGACCAGGTGGCGGCCGGGGGCGACTACCTCGACTGCAACGCCGCCACCGTAGGCCCGGAGGCTGAGCCGGACACGCTCTGCTGGATGGTCGAGACCGTCCAGGGCGCGGTCGACAAGCCGTGCGCTCTTGACAGCCCCAATGCAGCGGCAATCGAGAAAGCGCTTGCCGTTCACAAGGGCACGGCAATGCTCAACTCGATCACGGCAGAGAAGGCCAAGTACGACGCCTTGATGCCGTTGGCTCGCGACCACCAGACCAAGCTCATTGCCCTCGCGATGGATGACAGCGGAATGCCCAAGACCGCTGGCGAGCGGATCATTGTCGCCCGGAAGCTGATCGACGCGCTGGTCGGCGATGGCATCGAGCTGCGCAACATCTTCCTCGACCCGTTGGTCTTCCCCGTCAGCACCGATCCGCAAAACGGCCACCACGTGCTGAACACCCTCAGGGCGATCAAGGAAGCGTACCCGCAGGTCAACACCATCGGCGGTCTGAGCAACGTCTCCTACGGTCTGCCAGAACGGTTTATCGTCAACCGGGCGTTCGCGGTTCTGTGCCTCGGCGCCGGGCTGGACGCAGCCATCATCGACCCGCTGGATAAGAAACTGAGGAGCCTTGTGTACGCCGCGGAAGCAATTCTCGGCAAAGACGACTACTGCATGAACTACGTCACCGCTGCCAGGGAAGGCAAACTGGAGCGCTGAGGTCCCTGACAGGCCCAAGCCCCCGTCCATACTGATCGCGTCGCGTGGGCTGTTGTGCCCGACGGCGAGGAGAAAGACGACGCCCACGAGGGGCTACGCTACGGAGAGTCCGCGAGGAGTGTAGGAATGCCATCCGACATCGACATTGCCCAGAGCGTCAAGATGAAGCCCATCCAGGAGATCGCCGCTCGCGCCGGTCTCGAACCGGAGGACTTGGAGCTGTACGGGAAGTACAAGGCCAAGATCACGTTCGAGCGCCTCGCGAAGGTCAATGGCGAGAACAAGGGCAAGCTGATCCTGGTTACGGCGATGACGCCGACGCCCGCCGGCGAGGGCAAGACGACCCTGTCCATCGGTCTCACCCAGGCGTTCAACAGGGCGGGACACAACTCACTCGTGGCCATCCGCGAGCCGTCGCTCGGCCCGGTCTTCGGCGTGAAGGGCGGCGCGACGGGCGGCGGCTGGGCGCAGGTGGTGCCGATGGAAGACATCAACCTGCACTTCACCGGCGACATCCATGCTGTGACCGTCGCCCACAACCTGCTCCTGGCGATGCTGGACAACCACATTTTCCAGAGCAACGCCCTCGACGTGGAGTGGCGCAACGTGCCCATGCGCCGCATCATGGACTCGTGCGACCGGGCGCTCCGCAACACCATGGTCGGCTTGGGCGGGCCCACGCACGGTGTTCCGCGACCGGACGGGTTCGACATCAGTGCCGCTTCGGAGATCATGGCGATTCTCGGGTTGTGCAGCGACCTGAAGGACCTCAAGGCCCGGCTCGGCCGCGTGATCGCCGCCTACAGCCGCGACGGTCAGCCGGTGACCGCGCAGGACCTGAAGGCAGTCGGCGCGATGACGGCCGTGCTGCGCGACGCCGCGAAGCCGAACTTGGCGCAGACGCTGGAAGGCACGCCGGCGCTGATCCACGCCGGGTCGTTCGGGAACGTCGCCCATGGGTGCAGCTCGATCATCGCCACTTGCCTCGGGCTGAGCCTGTCCGACTACTTCGTGACCGAAGCCGGCTTCGGCTCAGAGCTGGGCGCCGAGAAGTTCTTCAATATCAAGTGCCGCACCGCCGGGCTGAAGCCGGATGCCGTCGTCATCTCCACCACCATCCGGGCGCTCAAGTACCAGGCCGGCGTGCAGCTCGCGGACACTGCCCAGGAGAACGTCGCCGCCGTCGAGGCCGGGTTGGACAACCTGGCGAAGCATATCGAGAACATCAAGCTGCACGGGATCACCCCCGTCGTTGGCATCAACAAGTTCACCTCCGACACCGACGCCGAAGTGAGGGCGGTCCAGGACCGCTGCGCCGGCGAAGGCGCAAGAGCCGTCGAAGTCAACGTGTGGGCGAAGGGCGGCGAAGGCGGTCTGGCGCTGGTTGACGCGGTCAGGGAAGTCTGTGACCAACCCAAGGAGTTCCGGCATCTGTACCCCGTCGAGGCGAGCGTCGAGGAGAAGCTCGAGACGATCGCCACCAAGATCTACGGAGCCGCCGGCATCCAGCTCGGCCCCGACGCGGTGAAGTCGCTGGCGCGGCTCAAGAAGCTTGGCTACGACAAGCTGCCGATCTGCATGGCGAAGACCCAGAACTCACTCTCCGACAACACCACCCTCAAAGGCCGACCGACCGGATTCACCACCGTCATCCGCGACTTGAAGGTGTCCGCCGGCGCTGGCTTCATCGTCGCGTATGCCGGCAACATCCTCACCATGTTCGGCTTCCCCGAGCACCCCGCAGCGGAGAACATCGACGTGACGGAAGACGGGACGATCACGGGGCTGTTCTGAGAGGACCGACAGGACCCACCCGGTCTGTGGAGCTGCAGTTCTGCCCTGCTGCCTCGCACCGCCAATGCCAACACGCCTCTACCTCGACAACGCTGCCACTTCCTATCCCAAGCCGGATTCCGTGTGGGACGCCATGGACCGGTTCAACCGGGAGGTGGGGGCAAACCCGGGTCGGGGACCCTACGGGGAAGCTGCCGAAGCGGGCGCGCTGGTCCGGCAGTGTCGGGAGGCGTTGGCGCAGCTCTTCGGCGTGCGGGATCCGGACCGGTTCGTGTTCGGTCTGAACGGGACCGACATGCTGAACTTGGCCATCAAGGGCAGCGTGGGGCGTGGCGACCATGTGATCACCACGGCGCTGGACCACAACTCCGTGATGCGGCCGCTCAACGAGTTGGAGGCGCGCGGCGTCATCGAGTACACCCGCCTCCCGGGCTCCCCAAGGGGGGAGCTGGATCCGGCACGCCTCGAGCCGGAAATCCGCTCGAACACTCGGCTGATCGTCGCCGTCCACGGGTCGAATGTCACCGGCAGCCTGCTCCCTATCGAGCAACTCGGTCGGATCGCCCGGGCGAACGGGGTGCGCTTCTTGGTCGATGCCTGCCAGACAGCCGGCTGCCAACCGCTGAACCTGTCGGCGCTGTCGGTGGACTTGCTGGCGTGCTCCGGGCACAAAGGTCTGCTGGGCCCGATGGGCACCGGGGTGCTCTACGTGGCAGACGACGTGGAACTCGCCACAGTGCGGGAGGGCGGCACAGGCTCTGTTTCTGCGGATGACGTCCAGCCCAGCTTCCTGCCGGACCGGTTCGAGGCGGGAACACTCAACGCCGGGGGGATTGCCGGGTTGTTGGCCGGCGTCAGGTTCCTGCTGGAGAAGGGCGTGCACAATGTGCACGCCCACAAAGTGAAGCTGGTGGCGACGTTTCTGGAGGGCGTGCGGTCGCTCCCGGGAGTGCTTGCCTACGGCCCCAGCGACCCCAACCGGAATGCCGGTGTTGTATCTGTGTCCCTCCGCGGGCTCGCCCCCGACGAGGCTGCTCGCGCCCTGGACGAGCGCCACGGAATCCAGGTGCGGCCGGGCCTGCACTGCGCGCCCTGGGCACACCGGACGCTGGGCACGTTCCCCCAAGGCACAGTCCGGTTCAGCTTCGGGTACTTCAACTCTGTGGACCAGGTGCAGACGGCAGTTCGAGCCCTCGGCGAACTGACTGCCGCCTGAGCCGGTCGCGCTCACACAATCGCGGACTTCTGGAAGTTCGCGATTATGCTGGTGCTGAAGTGCGGTCGGGGCGGCGAGGGTTGACACGGGAGGGGGCAACTCACTATACTTCCCAGTGCCATGCCGAGCGCTGTCCTGCGCGTTGCCGGGATCGATCCCGGTCTGAACGCCACCGGATACGGGATTCTCGATTTTCACGCCCGCAAAATCGCGCTTGTGGAGGCGGGAGTCGTGCGGACCAGCACCAAGCAGCCGCTGGCCGAGCGACTTTCGCTGCTGCATCAGGAACTGGCGCTGGTCTTCCAGGAATTCCAGCCGGACGCTGTCTCGGTGGAAGAGGTGTACAGCCACTACGCCCATCCGCGCACGGCCGTGCTGATGGCCCATGCCCGCGCCGTGGCGCTGTTGGCCGCCGCCGACCGTGCCATCGCCGTCCACAGCTACGGAGCCACGCTGATCAAGCGCGCTGTGAGCGGGAGCGGCAAGGCCTCGAAGCAGTTGATCCAGGCGGCGGTCAAGCAGCGACTCGGCCTGACTGCCCTCCCGGAGCCTCCGGATGTGGCGGACGCTTTGGCGGCTGCGCTTTGCCACGGCCAGCGCGTCCGCGGCGGTGTGTGACCATGTTCTCAGGGCACTGGCTGCGAACGTCCCGACTTGTTGGGGGGCACGTCGCGCCCAGACCCGAACAAGTTCGGGCGTCCTGCGGCGGCGCACTAATCAGACGGAGCGCTTGGCCTACAGCCCGGCATGAGCTTAGCTCGGGGCAGGTCTCCGACCGCCCCGAAACGCTTCACCGGAAGGTCTCAAAGGGCTGCGAATCCACGGGATTCGAGGAGACCTGTCGGTCCGGGGAGCGGCGGGGTCAGGAGACCCTCGCCGAGCACATTCGCGCTAAGTACGGTTGTAGTACTACAGCCCGGCATGAGCGATTCCTCTCTGTGAAGGAGTCGTAGGAGCGTCTGCAGAATGATCTCCCGCCTCAGCGGCGTATTGCTCTCCCGACGGCCGAACCAGTATGTCGTCGACGTCGGCGGCCTCGGCTACGAAGTGTTGGTGCCCACCGCCGTAGACAGGATGCTGGTCGACAAGCAGCCGGGGGACGCCCTCGAGCTCTTCACAATGTACTACCTGCAGCTCGACCCCACGAAGGCCGTGCCCGTGCTCATTGGCTTCGTGAACGAGCTGCAGAAGGAGTTCTTCGGGCAGTTGCTGACTGTCCCTAGGCTCGGCCCGAAGATCGCCCTGACAATCTTCTCGGTTCCCATGTCTGAGGTGGCGCAGGCCATCGAACAAGGCAATGCAACCTTCCTGAAGCAACTGCCCGGCGTGGGCACCCAGAAGGCGAAGGACCTCATCGCCACACTGCAAGGGAAGGTGGCCAAGTACGCGCTCATGAAGGACCAGCCGTCCGCCTCCGCGGGGGTGGCGGCAGACGCCTCCGAGGCGATGGAGGACGCTTCGCTCGCGCTGACTCAGCTCGGGCACACCCGCGCTGAGGCGGAGCGCATGCTGATGGACGCCATGCGCGAAGCCGGTCAGCCGCAGAGCGCCGCCGAATTGCTGCGAATTGTGTACCGGCGACAGAACCGGTAGCGCCGGCCGGCGCTATCTGTCGCCGTCCCGGGAACTGCTCGTTCGTCCGGGAGTTCAGAACGGAGGGGAGACCCCATGAAGACGTGTCCGGTTGATGGTGAAACGCTCCAAGCGGTCGGTGTCGGGACCCTCGCGATCGACGTGTGCGAGGTCTGCGGGGGGAAGTGGTTTGACGACAAGGAACTCACCTTGCTGACGAAGCAGGGCGTTCGGGCCATGGCTCAACTGGACGCCGACTACCCGAACACCACGGGCAGCATGCCCCCCCCCGGCGGCAAGGCGTGCCCCATCTGTGAGAAACAGGAACTCTTCGGTTTCTCCTTCAAGCACACGCCGGGCGTAGTGCTGGAGGGATGTCGCGGGTGCAAGGGGCTATGGCTGGATCAGGGAAAGCTGATTCAGTTGGCCGTGAAACTGGGATTGCCCCCGGACGAGATCCCGCAGCCAGCCGCGGCGACAGAGGCGCCTGCGGCGCCTACGGAAGTCCAGTGTCCGCAATGCAAGGCGACCAACAAGCCAACTGACAAGCAGTGTTGGCAGTGCAGCGCGTCGCTGGTGCCGGAGGCCCCTTCGTGCCCACGCTGTGCGACCCCGCTGGTCGACACCGAACGCGACACCATCGCCCTGCGGGTGTGCAGCGACTGCGGCGGCGTCTGGCTGGACCAAGCCTCGGTGATGCAGATGTTCCAGCACCACATGAACACCTGCGGCCAGTTGGACTCCAGCTCCGAGCGGCGGGAAGAGGATCTGCAGCGGCGGACGCAGCCGGCAATGTGCCCGATCTGCAAGATCAACATGCAGGAGCATGACTTCATCGCGCAGTTGGAGGCCATGTACAACGTCCCGACAGGCATCCACGCCGACCGCTGCACGACCTGCTATGGCATGTGGTTCGATGTGGGTGAGCTTGCAGCCGTCCAACAGGCGGTGGCGGAGTACCGGGCAAGCAAACAGGAGGACTCCGGCGACTCCGGGTTCCTCTTCGGGGGCAGCGAGTGACCGAGGGATCTTCAGTGCCCGCCGACGCGGTTCCTCTCGATGTTCACGCGGGCCTGGCGCCTACCCGCGAACGCCTCCTCAGCGGTCACCAGCAGGAAGAAGATGAGCAGCTCGTGCTCAGTCTTCGCCCGAAGCGCCTCGACGAGTGCATTGGCCAGCGGGCGCTGATCGAGCGACTGCGGATCGCCATTACTGCAGCCCGGCAACGAGGGGAGGCGCTGGATCACGTGCTGTTCCACGGCCCGCCCGGTTTGGGCAAGACCACCCTCGCCCACATCATCGCCCGGGAGATGGGATCGGAGATCAGCACTACCACCGGCCCCACGCTGGAGCGGCCGGGCGACCTCATGGGGTTGCTCACAAACCAGCAGGAAGGGGATGTCCTGTTCGTCGATGAGATCCACCGCACGCCGCGCGCTGTGGAGGAGTTTCTCTACTCGGCGATGGAGGACTTCTACGTCAACTTCTCCCTCGACAAGGGCGCCTACGTCAAGCCGCTGAAGTTCTCGCTGCCTCGATTCACCCTCGTCGGGGCGACCACTCGTGCCGGGGCGCTGACCGCGCCGTTGCGGGAGCGGTTCGGCATTCAGCTTCACTTCGACTTCTATGCCGACGAGGAACTGGCGCAGATCGTGACGCGCTCCGCGGAGATCCTCGGCGTCGAAGTGGAGCCGGACGGCGCCTCCGAGATCGCCCGCCGGAGCCGTGGCACGCCGCGAATCGCCAACCGACTCCTGAACCGGGTTCGCGACTACGCGGAAGTGCGCGCCGACGGGAGGATCACCCAGGGCGTCGCAGACGACGCGCTACGCCTGGAGGGCGTCGACGGGCAAGGGCTGGACAAGCTGGATCGCAGTTTTCTGGGAACGATCATCGGCACGTACGACGGCGGCCCGGTCGGCATCGAGGCCCTGGGCGCAACGCTCAACGAGGACTCTGACACCCTGGTCGATATGGTGGAGCCGTTCCTGCTGAAGATCGGCTTCCTGGCGCGCACCCAGTCGGGGCGCCGAGCGACGAAGCGCGCGTATGAGCACCTTGGCGTTGCGTTCGGCGCCCACGAGGAGAAACAGTTGGGGCTACCGATGTAGAGATCGTGTTATGTGCCATGTGTCACGTGTCATGTGTATGTGGTGTGTGGCGGAGACGGGGGGGGAGGCTTCACTGCCGCGGGCGGGGGCAGATCCCTTGCAAATGTCGACTCGCAACGTGGCCAGGGGGAGCTGAGACTCGCAGTCGATGTCGGAGGTCCCACGATGGCAGATAGTATTTCGAGACGCCGATTCCTCAGCGCCACGGCCGCGGCCGTCGCGACGGGCGGCGGGTTGCCGGTTGTTCTGGGGGGCTGCTCCAAGGCGACGACTGAACGGTCGGACAAGGGAGCAGGCGGCAAAGCGGCGAGTGCCCCCGGGCAGGGGAAGAGTGTAGGCAGCATTCGGCTGCCCGGCAAACCGGGCGGTGTAGACCTCGCAGTGGCGGAGAATGCGGACTACGGGAAGGCTGTCGAGGACGCCCTCAACGGGTTCGGCGGGCTGGAGCACTTTGTAAAGAAAGGCGACAAGGTGATCCTCTCGCCCAACATCGCCTTTGCCCGCGCCCCGGAGGTGGGCGCTTGCACCCACCCCGACGTGATCCGCAAGATGATCCAGCTCTGCGAAGCCGCCGGCGCCGGCAGCATCACCGTCATGGACTACACCCTCGACCAGGCCAAAGTCGCCTTCGATGTGTGCGGCGCCACCGAGGCGGTGGCCGGCACCAGCGCGAAGCTGGTCTCGCCAAGCCAGGGAGAGCTGTACGTTGAGGTCCCGGAGTTCGCCGCCGCCAAAGGGCACAAAGCGCTGGGGCTGAAGCAGAAGCTGCCCAAAGCGCTGTTGCGGGCCGACGTGTTGATCGCGATGCCCGTGGCAAAGAACCACGAGGCCAGCGTGGTCAGCTTCTCGATGAAGAAGGCCATGGGCCTGATCTGGGAGCGGAAGGCGTACCACCGAGACCTGCCTCAGTGCCTCGTCGACCTGAACTCCATTCTCCGGCCGAGCCTGATTGTGATGGATGCAACGCGCTCGCTGCAGACTCGCGGGCCGAAAGGCCCCGGTGAGGTCACACAGCCAAACCAGGTGGTGGTCGGCGTTGATCCCGTCGCCCTCGACGCCTACTGCTGCCGCTACCTGACGGTGGAGGGGATCAAGCCCCAAGATGTCCCGCACATCAGACTCGGCGACGAGTGCGGCATCGGGTCCATGGAGCTGGGTACTTCAGTGAAGATCCAGGAAGTCGCCGCGTAGGCCGAGTCGGGACCAGCTAAGCGATGTTTGCTGACGATGAAGCGCCGGAGCGAAGCGCGCCCCTCCCAGTGCCAGAACCCTCCTGCGTGGGATCGGGGTGCGGTCGGTGGTCATCTCCGACAGGAGTGGTCCAGCTTCGCCGCCTTAGTCAGCTTCTCTTCCTGGGGCTGTTCGTCTACCTCTTCCTCTGCGCCAGCCAGTCGGGTCTGAGGCACGCCTTCCTGCCCGTCGACCTGTTCCTTCGTGCCGACCCGCTCATCGCGTTGATGACCATGCTCGGCGCCCGCGTTGGCATGGCGCACATGGTCCTGCCCTCGCTCCTGGTCGTCCTCGTGACCCTCTTCCTCGGGCGGGTCTTCTGCGGCTGGGTTTGCCCCTTGGGCACGGTGATCGACCTCTTCGACCGACTGTTCCTCCGTGGCAAGAAGCAAGCGCGCGCCGAGCGCCGAAGCGATACGCGACGCTACCGGAACCTCAAGTACTACTTCCTCCTCGCCGCGTTCGTTGCCGCGGCCGGCGGGCTGCAGTGCACGTACGTGTTCGACCCGCTCAGCCTGCTGACCCGCACGTTCACCTGCTGCGTGCTGACGCCGACGCAACTCGGCTGGAATGCGCTCCTGGGCTTGCTTGGCGGCTCGCAGGGGTTCCGCTTCAACGTGGACTTCGATGCCCTCCGAGTCACGCAGTTCTACTTTCGGCAAACGGCCGTCGTCTTCCTGATGGTGGCTGGCATCCTCGCCCTATCCAGCTACCAGGAGCGCTTCTGGTGCCGCAACCTCTGTCCATTGGGCGGACTGCTGGCGCTGTTCTCGCGCGTCTCATTCCTTCGCCACCGGATTGCTTCGGGCTGCACCCACTGCACCCGCTGTGAGTTGGGGAGCCGAATGGGGGCGTACGAGAACACCTCCAAGAAGGCGGAAGAGCCGTTCAGCCACCAACTCTCTGAGTGCGTCCACTGCTACCGCTGCGCCGCTGTCTGCCCGGAAGGCGTCATCGAGGTTGCGCAGTGCGGACCGGCGAAACGCGCCGGGTGTCTCCCGCAGGAACCTGTCGCGCTCTCCCGTCGGCGCGCGCTGGGGGCGGCGGCGCTGGGAGTTGGCTGGCTGGCGACGAACAAGGTCAGCGGGGCGCCGAAGTACCAGAGCGACCGCTGCATTCGGCCGCCCGGCGCGTTACCGGAGACCGAGTTCCTGCAAGCATGCACGCGTTGCGGCGAATGCATGCGGGTGTGCCCGACCAACGCGCTGCAGCCCGCCTTGGGCGAGGCGGGTCTGGAAGGCTGGATGACGCCCGTTCTCGTGCCCAAGATCGGGCCGTGCGTCGAGCAGTGCACGCTCTGCGGCCAGGTGTGCCCCACCGACGCCCTTCGGCGGTTCACCGTCAAGCAGAAGCGGGAAGACCTCAAGCTCGGTCTGGCCGTCGTCAACCAGAACACCTGCATTGCCTACAATGGCGGCCGCGACTGCATCGTGTGTGCGGAGGTGTGCTCCTACAGCGCCGTCCTCTTCAAAGACATCCGCGACGACGCTTTGGGTCGGAAGAAGCGAGTGCCCACCGTCGACGAGAAGCTGTGCATCGGGTGCGGGATCTGTGAGAAAGAGTGCCCCGTGATTCCGGAGCACGCCATTGTGGTTCGCACGCTCCGGGAGAACCGATCCTACAATGCGCCCAAGCCAAGTCTGTGGGGAGGCTTCACCCGGCGCTAACCGGTGACAGGACGCGCGGCGAGCGTCAGACTAAGAGATGCCGGGGTAAAGGGAGGGCCAGGGGATAGGGTATTTGGCTGCTCTCAACAATCCTCCAACCGGGCTATTGTGACACTCATGACTGCGACCGCACCGGATGAGAGGGCCTCCCGGCAGCTCGGCCCGCTGGCCCCGACCGACCCCAGTACGCACGAAGCATGGTTCTGGCGGGACATCGGCGGCGGGGAGGTTGAGTGCTACCTCTGCTACCACGCCCATGTGACCTCGATCAAGCCCGGCGAAACGTGCCAGTGCGGGGCCCGGGAGAATCGGGACGGAATGCTGGTCACTGTGGATTACGGCAGGCTGATTGCCTGCAACGTTGACGAGATCGAGAAGCGGAAGCTGTACCATTTCCACCCGGGCTCGCTCTGCCTGTCCTTTGCGGCGCCGGGCTGCAATCTCCATTGCCGGTTCTGCGAGAACTGGGATCTCTCGCAGACCTGCAAGACGGACGGCGTCGCGGGCGTCGGCCAGTATCTTTCGCCTGCCGATGCGGTACGGCTGGCCGCTACCCACGGATGCACCAGCGTGGCCGCTGCGTACACGGAGCCCACGATCTTCTTCGAGTACGCCTACGACACGGCCGTCCACACTCGGGAGGCTGGGTTGAAGTCGGTGTGGGTGACCAATGGCCAGGCGCGCGAGCGGCCCCTGCGGATGATCGCGCCCTACCTGGATGCAGTGAGCATCGATCTGAAATGCTTCAGCGAGAGCACCTACCAATACCTCTGCGGCGGGCACCTGGGCCCCGTCCAAGACAACATCTCGCTGCTGAAGGAGCTGGGCGTGCATCTGGAGGTCAGCACGCCACTCATTCTCGGCGTCAACGATTCGGAGAACGAACTGAGTCAGCTTGCCGCCTTTCTCGTCTCGGTGGATCCCGACATCCCGTGGCACCTGGTTCGGTTCCATCCGGACTTCGAGATGGAGAGCCCGGAGATCACTTCCAGCGCCGCTCTCCGCCACGCCCGAGAGACCGGGCTTGCCGCCGGGCTGCGCTATGTCTACGCAGACATGCCGGGCGGCGCGGGAGCCAACACGCGTTGCGCTCACTGCGACTGTCTGCTGATTGAGCGTCCGGGGACGGTGCCGCTGCAGAACCACCTCTCCGGTGGCGCTTGCCCGGACTGCGGCACTCCCTTGCCTGGCGGTGGGTTGGCAAACGGAGACGTCCCCCCGAAGAGCCGACCACGCGTCTGAGCACGGTCCTGATCACGGAGCGTCGGCGGTCCGCCGCTGACCCAGGCGTCCCACTGCGCTACGCGCCGCCGCGGACCTCTCCCCAGATCCGCTCCACCACCGGCTTGATAACCCGCGCCCAGTCGGCGTACACCTCGCGCTTGAAGTGGAGCTTGTCCTTCTCGCCGAAGCAGTCCTCGCGGACGACGCCGTTGGCGTCCAGCAGCGTCGAGGTCGTGTCGACGTAGTCGAGTTTGGGGTCACCTTCGCAGAACTCCCGGAGCGCCTTGTTGGCGGCCAGGTACTTATCCCAGAGCTTCCAGCGGGCGACGCTTGGCTTGTTGGAGACGAACACGAACCGCGTCTCGGGGAGTTGGGTCCGCACTCGGTCCACGAACAAGCGGACGTACTTCAGGTAGTTCTCGACCGTGATCGTGGACTGGGCGAGGTCGTTGTCGCCGATGTAGGCGACGATGACCTTCGGCTTGCTGGGAAGGATCGCCCGGTCGGCGTAGTACCAGAGCTGTGGGCTTGTCGAGCCGCCGAAGGCGCGGTTGATCACCGGCAGCGGCGCCATATCGTCCGCGAGCGACCGCCAGCCCACAAAGGTGGAACTACCCGTGAACACGATCCCCTCCGGCCGCGGGTCCTTCGCGTTCTCGGTCTCGAAGCGCTTCATGCTGCTCTCGAAGGCGAGCTTGAAGCTCCGCCCTTCATGCGTGGCCGTCTGCGTGCCGTCGGCTGAGGTGGTGATCTGAACGTCCTCTGCTGCGGCGAGTTGACAGAAGAGGAACGGCAACAGGAAGACCAGTGGTGCACCGCTGGTCGTGGCATTGCTCCTCGGGCGGGTGGTTGGATTGGGTGTGTGGTTCATGTTATTCCTCGCCGGCCACATAAGGCCACCGGTGCATAAGTTTGTCTCCTGCGTGCTGAAGCCGCGCCTGACCCCTCGGGTCGCGGCAGACATCAGGCGCTCCGTCGCTCCCGCGCCAGCAGCAGCGCACCGACGCACACCACGTCTTCGCCCAATGAGGAGAGCCGAATGTCGGGCCCCGGCCGGAACGACTTCGTTAGGAACCCGGGAACGAACCGAGCCACCGCCTCGCGGAGCGGCTCCCCGATCAGCGACAACCCTCCTCCGAGCACCACGACCTCGGGGTGGAACAGGTGCATGACGTGCGACAGCGCAAACGCGATGTCTTCCGCCGTCTCCTCCAGAATCGCCCGCGCCGCCGAGTCCCCGGCGTGTATCGCTGGCAGCAGGTAGCGCGCCTCGCCCCCATCTCTACCCGCCTGCCCTTGGTGCCCACCGCGGGCAGCATACTCGCGAACTTCCAGAAGTTCGCGAGTATGCCCGTCTCCGGCTACTCGGGCGAGGAGGCTGTCCGGGCGCTCGGCAATGTAGGCTCGGACCTTGGCATCCACTGCCCAGCCGCAGCACCGCGACTCGAAGTTCGTGCCTTCCCGGTCAAACTGCATCAGCCCGATCTCCGCCTCGCCGGGTGTCGCGCCGTGGTAGAGCTGGCCGTCGATCGCCATACCTCCGCCCATGCCGCTGCCGAAGTTGGTGTAGAACACCTTGCCGTACCCAGCCCCCACGCCCTTGACTGCCTCGGCCAGCGTGGCCGCGTTGGAGTCGTTCTCGACCTGCACAGGAAGCCCGGTCAGCTCTTCCAGCCACCCGCGCAGAGGGAAGTCGGCCCAACCCTCGACTTGGTGCGAGACAGCGATCTTCCCCGTTGTCATGTCGACCGGCCCGCCGAAGCCGACGCCGATGGCGGCCGTGTTGCCGTTGGCAGTCAGCTCGCGCAAGCGCCTCTGGATCGCCTCCCGGATTGGCGGCGCGCCGAGCGCCGGGTCGACGGTGATTCGACGGCGGCCGAGGATCCGGGCATCCCGGTCGCCCTGGACGAGTTGGAGCTTTGTTCCGCCGATCTCGAGGGCGAGGAGGTGGTCGGGGACTGGCAGCAATTCTGTGGGCATGTCTGGTTCCGCTTCTCCGCGAGTGGTTCATGCTTCAGCCGCAATGCCTCTACCAGCGACAGCACTGCGCTTCGCTGCGTGCCTGACTACGAACGGGCGGCCTTGGCGTCCAACTCGTCGAGCTTGAACCGCACGCTCACAATGTACGGCGCTTCACCCTCGGTCCAATGGCCGTAGGTCGTGCAGACGAACGTGCCGTCCGGGAGCAGCTCGACGGCGGGGTAGGCGCAGTCGGCGTCCTTGGTGTTGTGCATGAGCCGGACGCGGTATTGGCCTTTGCGGCCGGCGACCAGGTCGTCGTACGTGCCGACCCAGCCGACCCAGTCGCCTTTGGTCGGGCTCTCATGGGTGGTGTCGCGGAAGCTGACGAACAGGCGGCCGTCGGGCGCGTACATTGCCTGATGCCGGTCTCCCGTGAGGGCGCCGGGCAGCTCCCGTGGCGTGGACCACGTTGCGCCTTCGTCGTTGCTGAAGGTGACGAAAGAGTTGAACTGCCGGCTGTTCTCGCGGAGCAGCAGGGCGAGTTGCCTGCCGTCGGGCGAGCGAACGGCGCCGGGCTCGCACAGGTGCGCCTTGGGGTGCTCGACCACCACCTCCGGAGCGCTCCAGGTCAGGCCGCCGTCACTGGAAACCGTCTTGAACACCTGAAAGACGCCTACCTTCCCCGCGCCGTGCAGGAAGCGGCCGTCGTCGTGAAAGAACGCCAGGTACCGGCCGTCGGTCAGCCGAACGCAGTCGGCCATGGCGACGATGCCGCCGAAGTCGCCGATGGGCTCCAGCGGCGTCCACGTCTCGCCGTTGTCTTCGGAGTGTGCCAGGCGAATGGGGTACAGCCCGGAGAACAGGATCAACCGCTGCTTGCCGTCCGGCCCCTCGGTGGGATAGAGCGTCGGCACCTCCAGGGAGGTCGCCCAGTTCTCCGGCACGGGCAACCGGTCGGTCCATGTCAAGCCGCCGTCGACGCTCTTCTTCATGACAATGGCGCCCCGGCCGTGTCCCTTCGGGTAGACGATGAGCATCGTCTTGCCGTCATCCAACAGGACAGTAGTCGGGTGGCCCAGGTACTGCCCCGGCTCCCGGTCGACCACCACCTGCCGGTGGGTGTCGTGCGCCAAGTCGCGGGTGGGGAGGGTGTAGCCTCTGGGTTGCGCGTGAGCCGCGTCCGTCATATCTTTCGCCTCCGCGATCTGGAGGGGGCGTTCGCTCCTTCGGGCCGGACACGGACCCGCCAGACGCGTAACGGCCAACAGCAGTGCTGCCACCAGTTTCCTCCTCATCTGTGTCTCCGTCAAGTGGCTTCCCTACGCAGCTCTCCGCGGCACGACCGCCAGGATGTTGCTCACGCGCCGCTCCGCCCCGTCTGAGGGCCGGTTCCGGCACTGGCCGCCGATCACGAAAGACGTGGAGCCGCCGCCGTCCAGGTTCATGGCTGCCTGCGCCCCGAGCTTGACCATGAGCGCGGCCAACTCCCTGAGGGTCAGGCCCACACTGTAGCCCGCTTGTCGCCCATCGACCGTGACCAACAGCAGGTGTTGGTCGGCGGTGATCCCCAGGGCGGTGCGAGGCGCGCGGCCGTTGGTTACGTCAGTCCGGAACCGTTCGCCTTCCGCGCTGACGTACTCGCGGCCGTTCCGGACCAGAGTCGGGCCGCCGCCGAGGGCGTGCCGCATCGACGCCCAGGTGGCAGCGGTGTCGAAGAACACGGAGAGGCGCGCCCCCGCAGGGATGCCGGCCAGCACCGTCGCCATGTAGCCGGAACCGACCGCGAGGTAGCCGTCCGCCGGGACTTCGACCGGCATCCCCGCCGCGCCGCGCACAACCTTGCCGCCGCTGACCACCAGGCAGTAGTCGACGGCAGAAACCGGGAAGACCGTGTCCCACCAGCGGGTGTAGAGGTAGACGCCGGCCTCGCCGTTGCGCGTGCCGTTGAGCTTGGCGACGGGTAGCTTGCTCCCGTTGTCCAGGCGCAGGTAGCCCTGGGTGGAGAGCCGGCCGATGTGCGCTTCCCCGTCGGCGGTGAGCCCCAGGGAGGTCCGCGAGTACATCGGCGTCCGCACCAGGTCTTTGTCGATGACGACAAGCCCCAACGGGGCCCCCTCGGTAGCGAAGAAGCCGCCGTTGACGGCCACGAGGGCGTGGACCCGTTGGGCGATTCGGCTGGGCCTGTCGCGCTGGAGGAGGGTGTCCCCAGCCATGACCGGGCGCACTTCGTAGGCAGGGCTCTTCAGGTCGACGCGGGCCACGTTGACCGCCACCGGACCGGCGCCGGTGCCCAGTTCGGTGGTCGTCCAGTCGATGCCCGGCGCCACCGCTCGACTGGTAGACTCACTGTACCGCTTATTGACGTCCACTACGAGGCGCGCCGGAGCCGACAACGTGAACCACTCGAGCCGCGCGCGGCCATTGGCCTGCTGCCCCAGGCGGACCTGCCCGGGCGAGGCGAGATCCAACGTGGCGGCGGAGCAAGCCCAATCGCCGGTGTCGTAACGAGGCAGCAACCCCTCGCCGGGGGCGGCGGGGACGGTGAGGATCAGCTTCCCGTTGTGTAGCTCCGCCCCGAAGGGGACTGCCGAGGACAGGTCGTAGACGATCCGGAGGCGTTCGCCGTCGCCGTTTGTGCGGCAGCTCAGTACTTTGGCGTCGGGAAAGCTGAACAACAGGACGTTGTGTCGGTCCGCCTCGCGCCGGTACCGGAATCCCACCGCCTCGGTGATCGGCTCCAGCGGCAGGTAGACTTGGTCGCCCAGTCGCTCCGGCGGCGCCGGTAGCAGGACGCGCTCGCCGGTGCGCACCGCCGCCTTCTTCCCCACCTCGAACGAGAAGGAGTGCCCCCAGTACCGCACGCCAAAGGTGCCGTTGTCGCTCGTGGTAACCGTGCAGCCCAGCGTCTCACGGAGGAACCCGACGGGCGCCAGCACTTGGTCCGCGCGGACGATCGGCGGGGGGTCGCAGGTGAGCGGAACCTCGGCGGCGTGGCCGAGTGAAGAGAGAACTGCCGCTGCGAACAGCAGCGTGCGCGCGGTGAGTCTGTGCCAAGTCATGTGCTGTGTCGGGGAGTTCGGTTGCTGGTCTGTCTGCGGAACGACCCGCTGTTGGAGCAGGGACCCCGCCCAGGTCGCCACCGAACATTCTACCCGGATTGCCGCTCTTCTCGACATCTTGGAGCGTGTTAGGAAACTCCACTGACAGGGCGGGTACCGGGAGGGCGAAGCTCCTGCTGAGCCGATTCCGCCCCGATTGGCGGCTCGGCAGGAGCCTCGCCCTCCCACG